>DHJM01000077.1:8781-11717 GCA_002404335.1 Gemmatimonadales bacterium UBA4720 | reverse complement strand
GCGCGGCCGACATCTCCTTCACGCAGCCGCTTCAAAGCACGATCGCGAAGCTGACGAACCCGCTCACGAGTCACCCCGAGAAGCGAGCCAATCTCTTCCAGAGTGTGCTCCCGTCCACCTTCGAGTCCAAAGTACAGCCGCAGTACCTTCGCATCCCGCGGGGGAAGCGTCGACAGCGCGGTTTCGATTTCGTCGTTGAGGAAGCGGTTCATGGCCTCTTCCTCGGTATCGGGCATCTCGTCGGCGACGAAACGCTCGATCAGCGAGCGATCGCCTTCCGGATCCATCGGCGCATCGAGACGCACGTCGCCGGTGTTGAGAGCGGCGAGCGACTGCACGACATCGACCGACAGGCCGGTGAGCTGCGACAGCTCCTCGGGGGTCGGCTCGCGACGCATCTTCTGGCGGAGAATCTCCGACGCCTTGATGATGCGCGAGAGATCCGCCGTGCGATTGAGCGGCACGCGGACGGTGCGGCCCTGACGCGCCAGCGACGAAAGAATCGCCTGGCGAATCCACCATACTGCGTACGAGATGAACTTGACGCCCTGATCGGGATCAAACTTTCTCGCAGCCGTGAGCAGACCGACGTTGCCCTCGCCAATGAGATCGATGAGCGGCATGCCGCGGTTCTGATATTTCTTTGCTACGGAGATCACGAAGCGCAGGTTGCGCTGTACGAGCTCCTGGAGAGCGTCCGGGTCACCGGCACGAATCCGACGGGCAACCTCGATCTCCTCGGTACCTTTGAGCAGCGGAAAAGTGCTGACCTCATATAGGTACTGATCGAGAATGTCCCTCTCGGGCTCACTGGGAGCGATTCCGGCGACGGCCGTTTTGCGGCGACGCTTTACTTCAGCCATTGTTACATACCTCTTGGTACTACCGTGAAAGCCTTATGCGATGCAGCCAATGTTGGGCCAGCAATGCAAGCGAATTAGTGTTGTTTCTGCAGCCTGATAAAGCGACATCAAAAGCGTTTTTCCGTAAGCAAAAAATTCAGGCTTTAGAAGCGCTGCAAGATACCGGCCGTTGTCCTTTTGGCCAGACCAAAATTCTTGACATAGATACTACCCTTGGATATCCTTCGCGGTTCCTGTCGGGTGTTGTGGATCGTCAGGAAATGCCGGGGGTGTAGCTCAGTTGGGAGAGCGCTTGAATGGCATTCAAGAGGTCAGGGGTTCGATTCCCCTCACCTCCATGGCTTCGCGGTGAGACGAGAACGGTTGTTTGTTCGCGGGAATAGCTCAGTTGGTAGAGCACAACCTTGCCAAGGTTGGGGTCGCGGGTTCGAGTCCCGTTTCCCGCTCTCCGGTGCGATGAGGAAGAGGGCGGTTAGCTCAGTTGGTTAGAGCGCCACGTTGACATCGTGGAGGTCACAAGTTCGAGTCTTGTACCGCCCATACGTGAAAAGGATTCCACCCGACCGATCAGTAGCTCGATCAGGGTCGCTCCGAGCATGAACAAGGTTGTATGAGCGCCCGTAGCTCAATTGGATAGAGCATCTGACTACGGATCAGAAGGTTGGGGGTTCGAGTCCCTCCGGGCGCGTTACAAAGCTTTAGGCGAGACAACCAGTTAGGCTGTCTCGCCCTTTTTGTTTTCGACCCATCCCCGCGACAGGGAGCCGTGCCGCAGCCCCTACAACCAACGCCGGACGCGCAAACGATACGCTGTGAACTGGTCCCCGAATGCATCGCTCAGGTACTGCTCTTCACGCGACACTACCCTGCGCACGAGCACGACTAGAACAAGCGGTAGCAGGATGAGTGGCCAGGCGGAATTGATGACGGCAACGCCACCGATGTAGGCGATCGTGAGACCCACGTACATCGGGTTTCGCGTGAAGCGGTATGGACCCGTCATCACCAGCTGGCTCGCGGCCTGGTGCGGAATCACTGCTGTACCCGCCCGGCGAAAGGTGACGATTCCCCAGACAGCGAGCGCAACGCCCACGACCACGATGCCGAATCCAACCCGCTCCAGCGCTACGCCACCGCTCGACAATGGAAGTCCTCGCACCCACCGATCGACTACCCAACCGGCGAGGAAACCGCCGAAAAAAATGAACGGAGGAGGAAAGTAGACGCCGGCATTTGAGAGCGGAGCTCGAGTTGTCATTGAGGAAACCTACCAAGCGCGACGCGGATCGGCGACGCGGTCTGGACACGCGCTCAATCGCCGATCACGTTAGTTGGCTTACGGAGGTCCATGGACTCGTCCAGAGACTCTGAATTCGACGCGCGTTTGGCGAAGATCGAGACGGCGATCGCTGTTCTCCAGCGCTCGCTCGACGCGTTGATGGCCGAGCGAAGGCCTGCGGCATCATCCCGAGCTTCATCGTCCGGCAGCCCGCCAATCGCGCCGCGCCGACGGCAGAACGCGTCAAATTCAACCAGCGACCCGCTGTCGTGGTTCACTTCGCGTAGCCCCGAATGGTGGCTGAGCCGCGTTGGGATCGGCTTTGTCGTTCTCGCCATCCTGCTGCTGTACGGCTACGCGATCGATCACGGCTGGATAACGCCGCCCATACGCGTATTCGCCGGACTGGTGGTTGGCGCGTTTCTCTTCCGCGCCGCGACTCGCGTTCGTCCGCACGCGGGATCTGCTGGTGATTCAGATCTTGGGTTTCGCGAACTTCTGTTCGGGGGCGGGCTCGCGATCTGGTACGTGACGGCCTACGCCGCGGCCGTCTGGTATCATCTCATCCCGATGTTCGCCGCGAGACTTGCTTTCTTCGTGCTCGGAATCGTTTCCACCTGGATCGCGCTTCAGGAGCGCCGCGAAATCTTCGCGATCGTGGCCGTGGCGACTGGATTCGCGACTCCATTCATCCTCCCCGCGCCCGCTCAGTCAGTGACAGAGTTATCCCTCTATCTCGGCGCGGTCGCGGCGATTGGATTGATCATCTACGTAATGCGCGGCTGGCATTCGAT
>DHJM01000077.1:8060-8674 GCA_002404335.1 Gemmatimonadales bacterium UBA4720 | reverse complement strand
CCGAGCGACTTGGCTCTGTTGCGATATCAATTCTCGTGTTCGTTGCTGGTGCTGCCTTTACACGTGCTCCAATGCTCCGCCGCCAGTTGCTTGCGCTCGGCTCGCCCCGCTACACGGCGGCTCCGGCGACGAGCGGCATCGAAGGGCTGATGGAAGCCATCGATTCTCTCTCAAAAACGCTCGGCGGCGGTAAGAGCTCGCCGGACAGTCTGATAGTCTGGTTTCTGACGCTGTTAAGCCCGGTACTGGCGATCGGTTTTCTCGGCCAGGTCTGGGCGCGAGTGCCTGATGAATTCTCGGGAGTCGTGCTCGTGCTGCTGGGAGCCGGCGCGCTGGCGCTCTTCACGCGTGAGTCAAACACGGATGCGGAGATCGCTCACGTCGAAGTCACCGCGGCCATGTTGTGGACGCTGATCGGTGTCGGGCGCATCGTGCCGACTCCGGAAAGTCTTCCCGCTTCCGCAATGCTGGCAGCGCTCGCCATCAATGGCGTCCCCCGCCGATTCGTCGGTCCGCGCGTTCTCGCCAAACTGACGATCGGTCTAGTGATATTCGCAATCGCCGGTCACGAGCTCTCGTTCGATGAGACTGGTCTCGTCCATCTGCGGTGGGTG
>DHJM01000077.1:5887-7936 GCA_002404335.1 Gemmatimonadales bacterium UBA4720 | reverse complement strand
TCGCTGAGCCGGGCGACGAGATCCAGGGCATGGTGCTCGCGGGGGCGGGCTATTTCACTGTGCTGCTGATTCTCTGGCGCACGCTGGAACCCGTTTGGGCGCCATTGGTGACGGCCAGCTACGCTGCGCTCGGCGCGGGACTGCTCATTCTGAGCCGGCGTGAAGGGACTCATTCGCTTCTCAAGTATCTCGGAGGTGCCACGATGGTCATCGTCGTGGGCCGGCTGCTTTTCGTCGACCTCTCGAGCGTCGAGACTATCTGGCGCGTTCTTCTATTCCTCGTATGCGGCGCGGTATTTCTGTACACGGGGTATCGGATGCAGCCGGGGCGCGCGGCGGGCGACGAGAAGCCCAACACTTAGCCGGGTCAGCGCGAAAGACAATCATCAGCCGAATTCACGCGGACGGCGATTCTCATCGCCCGTTCGCTATCACCCATCCAGCCCCTCTCTGGCGAATCATGTTGAACAAAACCATCGCTCTCTCCGCACTCCTCTTGGTTGGCGCCTGCTCGCGAGCGCCCGAGCCCAAAACCGTCCCCACTCCCCAGCGCAACGGACAGGGACCGTCAGGCGATAACACCAGGGCGGGGGGTGACTCTGGCCGCGCGGGTGGAAATGCTCCCGCGCAACCGCGCCCGTACAACCGTGTGATCACGCGCGACGCGAAAACACGCCGCGGCATGTTCGCCGTCCACAGAGTCAACGACAAGCTCTATTTCGAGATTCCGAAGAACGAGCTGAATAAGGACATGCTCATGGTGGGGCGCTTCACGAGAGCGGCTGCCGCAAATCCCCGCTTGCCCGGCGGTCAGTTCGGCAACTACGGCGGCGACCAGTTCACGGAACGGACCCTGAGGTGGGATCGAAGCGGGAACCGGATCATCCTCAGGTCACCGTCCTTCGCGATCGTCGCCGACAGCACCAATCCAGTGTACCGCGCCGTGCAAGCGGCCAACTATCCGCCGGTAATCGCGGTGCTCAACGTCGAGGCCTACGGACCTGACAGCGCTGCCGTCGTCGATGTGACTCGACTCTATACCACGAGCGTTCCGGAGTTCGCGGCAATCCGTGGAACGCTCGATGAGCGCCGCTCATTCGTCGAGAACGCGCTTGCCTTCCCTGACAACGTCGAGGTTGAAGCGACGCAGACAGGTACTCCGAGCCCTGCTCCGGGCGGCGCTGGTGGAGGCGGCGGTGGTCAGGGCCAGGGCCCACAGGCTGCGCAGAGCGTGCTGGCCCACTGGAGCCTGGTCCGCCTGCCCGAGAGGCCGATGGTGCCACGCCGCTGGGACGAGCGCGTTGGATATTTCTCGATCGCGCAGGTCGATTTCGGGACATCGGAACAAAGATCGGCCGATCGCTCCTACATCTCCCGCTACCGCCTGGAGAAAAAAGATCCGAGCGCGGCGCTGTCGGAGCCGGTCAAGCCGATTGTCTACTACGTCGATCCGGCCACTCCCGAGCAGTGGAAGCCATGGATCAGGAAAGCCATTCTCGACTGGCAACCGGCGTTCGAGGCGGCCGGATTCAAGAATGCCATCATCGCGATGGATCCTCCGGCCAACGATCCAGATTGGTCGGCGGAAGATATTCGCCACACCGTGATCCGCTGGCTTCCTTCGACGATCGAAAACGCGCAGGGTCCGCACGTGAGCGACCCGCGAACGGGCGAAATCCTGAATGGATCGGTCCGCATGTTTCACAACGTTCTCAATCTTCAGCGCGACTGGTACTTCACGCAGGCTTCCCCGCTCGACCCGCGTGCGCGCACGCTGCCATTTCCGGACTCGCTGATGGGGAGGCTACTCGAGTTCGTCGTCGCGCACGAGATCGGACACACGCTCGGACTTCGTCACGATCAGATCGGAAGCTCAACGTATCCGGCGGACAGCGTCCGGAGCGCGAGCTGGGTGCACCGGATGGGACACGCGCCCTCGATCATGGATTACTCACGCTTCAACTACGTCGCGCAGCCTGAGGACAACATCGCGCTCGCGGACATCGTCCCCAGCATCGGCCCCTACGACAAGTACGCGATCATGTGGGG
>DHJM01000077.1:5242-5738 GCA_002404335.1 Gemmatimonadales bacterium UBA4720 | reverse complement strand
GCGGTCGGCGATGCCGATCCGGTGAAGTCGACGGGACTCGGGTTCAAGAATCTCCGGCGCGTTGTGACCTACATATCATCCGCGGCGACCAGGCCCGGCGAAGACAACGACGACCTGAGAGAGATCTACGACCGGACAGTCGGACAATGGGCGACGGAAGCCGGTCACGTCGCGACGGTTGTCGGTGGCGAATCGGTGCAGTACAAGTCGGGCAGCCAGCCGGGCGCGGTATACACGCCGCTCTCCCGGGCGCGGCAGCAGGAAGCCATGCGCTTCATCAACGAGAACGTCTTCCAGACTCCCTCGTATCTGATTCAGCCCGCCATTGCCCGGCGCATTGAGGCGGGAGGAATGATCACGCGCATCACGAACGCTCAGGGCCGCGTGCTCACGAGCCTGCTGAACGATGGCAGGCTGAACAGGCTGATCGAAAACGAAGCGCTCGCTAGTAACCGAGTTGATGCCTATTCACTGGCATCGATGCTGAGCGATCTCA
>DHJM01000077.1:2935-5088 GCA_002404335.1 Gemmatimonadales bacterium UBA4720 | reverse complement strand
ACGCTCCAGAATCAGTTTCTCTCGCAGGTCAACACAAAGCTGAATCCGCCCACTGTGGTCGTGACGGCCGGTCCACAGTTCCCCGGATTCACCCCGCCAGCGCCGCTGCTCGAGGATGCAAGGAGTCAGCTGAGGGGAGAGCTCGTATCGCTGCGCGCCGACGTCCGCCGAGCGGTGCCGAGGGCATCGGATCGGGAGACGCGCCTGCATCTCGAGGCGGCGGATCACGAGATAGGAGACATCCTCGACCCCAAGAAATGATGGACTGGGACTGCAGCTGGTCGGGATCGATCGTGTAGAACCCGGAAGATCTTCCGGACAAAAAAACGGGGACGGCTTGAGGCCGTCCCCGCTTTTTTCATGCGATTGCAGCTTAGACGCAGGCGATCACGCCGTTGACCATGGTGCAGGTCTTCGCTGACTGTGAGTGCGTAGCGGTTCCGCTCCACGAAGCCGGCGGGCCAACTGCGTTCACGATGACGACGGTCACGTTCTGCGACGGGCTGAAGCCCTGAAGGGGCACTGCCGAAGTCGCGGTTCCACCGAAGTACGCGCCGTTGTTGTCCGCGGCGTACTGCTCTTCGTAGGTCGCCATGTTGCGCAGGTCAGACTTCATCGCTGCGACATACGCCTTGTCCTTCGTGTTCGCGAACTTAGGAATCGCAATCGCGGCAAGAATGCCGATGATGACGACTACGATCAGAAGCTCGATAAGTGTAAAACCCTTTTTGCTGCGCATGATATTTGATAATCCTCGAAAGGAAGCGGTTGGTTTATTGAGCAGCGTCGTGAGTTACGGCGCCGAGAGTGAGAACACAATTGGCAGGCTATAGACACCTGGTGCGTTGCTGGGCTGGGTGAAACCCGCCGCCCACACGGTCTTGAAAAAAGCCTGCGCCGCGGTCCCGTTGGAAGCAGAAGCTCCGGAAAGGAACAGCGCATCCGTGCTGGCGATGCCGACGTAGGTTCCAGCCGACGCGTTCGACCAAGTCAGATCGCTGATCGGCTTGACACCGCCAAGCGTTCCGACATAGGTCCAGCTCGCTGGGTTCGAGGTGCGAATGTTCAGCGTCCAACTGCGATTCGCCTTAATCGTGAAGCTCGGGCCTGCATCGGCGAGTGTCGCGCCGATTTCGACCTGGTCAGCTGTTGGTGAGCTCAAGGTGCTGGTGGTCGCGCTCATACCGAGCTTAACCAGCGCATTCACGGTCGCGGAGGCGGTGTTGACGGTAAGACATCCACCAGCGTTGCCGCTGCACTGCGCATTTGCCTGGGTTGCGCTGATGGCTGATCCAAGCACCATCGCGGCCAGAAGATAACGGGTCGCGCTCATCGAATTGCTCCAAGGTTTACTGTGTGTTGGGCAGCCAGCGGTTGAAAGGGTTCGGGCTGTCCTTTTCTACATGTAAGACGCGATGGATGCCGTCCGAGCAACGCAAAAAACGCGATAATTTTGGGTCCAGCCAGCGTAGCTAAGTATCTGTTGCATCGACACTTAGATATATCACAAATATGCGCTTATTGACGCGTTCGTGGCGAAATGAGAGAGCTGTTGCACACTGCAACACGCTCGAATTCCCGGGCTCCCGTCGGGCGCCCGAGCGTGTTAACATGTGTCAGCGTCCCTCGGGTCGAGGGGCGTATAGTCGTATTCGGGGCGTAGCGTAGCCCGGTAGCGCGCCTGCTTCGGGAGCAGGAGGTCGCTGGTTCAAATCCAGTCGCCCCGACTGAAAACTGAGAGCCTTTGCAGCGGTGTCCCGTTGCAAAGGCTTTTTTTTGCCCCGCCGGGAAGGCGGATTGGGCTACTGTCCGCCGATCGGGGGTCCGCCAAGGAGCTCGGGACGTCACGTCACCATGGCCCCGCGTCCCTATCCAGATCGCGCCCCCCGAGGATCGCTCCCGCAATCAGCAGCGAGCGCGCAACCTGCACGCGCTTTTGCTCGATCGCTCCGATGTAACGCGACGGAATCGTCACCGCCTCTCCGTGATAAGGCTCCACGTCCGAGGAAACATGACTCACTTCGGTACAGGAGTCGCAGCTCCGAGGCAGCGTACGTCTCGTGAGGAGTCGCGGGAAATTGGTTGAGCGCGATTGCCATGCTGACGGACAGTTGGGGTTGAGACGGGAAACGTCAGAACGCTACAATCGTGCG
>DHJM01000077.1:0-2813 GCA_002404335.1 Gemmatimonadales bacterium UBA4720 | reverse complement strand
CAGTAGCCGCCTTTTCGGTAGTTCCCCGGACAAAATTGATCAGGCGTTGTAACATTTTGATCATCGTGATCCCGCGCGTGGCCGGAGGCACAATTCTTGGCGGAACATCGCGACGCCGCGTGTTAAAATGGTGTTGCCGAATGGACGAATACGGCGTCTTTTGAGTGTAGCGTATGCTCTCAGAAAAAGACGCAATTCGACGCAAGTTAGACGTGCCGAGATGGCCTCGTGCACCCCACCCTCTCGATAGAGCATAGCTCCAGCGCTGGGCAACTATCGGCAGTACGCGTCGATTAACCAAATCACAGGACCTCCAAAATGATGACCAACAAGAAAGGTTTCACCCTCATTGAGCTTCTTATCGTAGTCGTCATCATCGGCATTCTTGCCGCGATTGCGATCCCGAAATTCGCCAATACGAAGGACAAGGCTTACGTCGCGGCGATGAAATCGGATCTTCGCAACTTGGCGACCTATGAAGAGCAGTACGCTGCAGACAACAACGGCGCCTACTTCGCCGGTGTCGCGGCGAGCCCCGCCTCGCTCCAGGGCTTCACCCCGTCGCAGAACGTGACGATCACTGCCGTGCTCGTTGCTGGTCCGCCCATGGGCTGGACCGCCACCGCGACCCACTCGCAGTCCGCAAAGACCTGCGACAACTCCACTGGCGCGATCGTCTGCACCTGATGAAGTGCTGAGAATGCTGAAAAAAGCCCCGCTCGAATCGAGCGGGGCTTTTTTCATGTGCCCCTGAGCGAGGCATATTTCCCGGATGACGGACCGCATGATCAGGCTGCTCATTCAGGCAGGGCTGGTTCTGGCAGTAATCGTTGCCCTCCCGTACAAGGTGTTCGAGCTCGATCGGTACTTCGTGCCGAAGGAGCTCGTGCTGCACGTGGCTGCGCTCATCATCGCATTGATGCTCGTGGCGCGGCGACGGTCGCTCTCCTTTGATCTCGTCGATGGCCTGCTCGCGCTCTTTCTGCTCTGGAGCGTCGCTTCGGCGATCTTCGCCACCAACCACTGGGCGGCCCAGCGCTCCGTCGCCATAAGCATCTCCGGCGCAATCGTCTTCTGGGGAGCGCGCTCTGTGGCCGAGCGCGGCTCATACCGACCGATTCTTGTGGCCGCGGCGATCGCGGCGGTGTGCGCGGCCGCGCTTTCGCTGGCGCAGGCATACGGACTCGAGATGGAATATTTCAGCGCCAACCGGGCGCCGGGCGGCACACTCGGCAACCGGAATTTCGTAGCGCACATGGCGGTGATTGGATTGCCGTCGCTGGTTTGGTGCACTGTCACCGCGCGGCGACCGTTTGGCGCTCTGCTCGGCTCGCTTGGAGGCGCGGTGCTGGGCGCGGCTCTGGTGCTATCGCGATCGAGAGCAGCATGGCTCGCCGTTGCCGCCTTCGGGATAGTGCTTCTGGTGCCGATGATCGCATCCAGGAAATACTGGCGCGACGGGAGGATCGGTGGCCGCTTCGCGCGCCTCACTCTCGCGGCGACCATCGGCGGGATGGTGGCGATTGCGCTGCCGAACACCCTCAACTGGAACAGCGACTCACCCTATCTGGATTCGGCGCGCGGCGTGGTGGACTACAAGAGTGGAAGCGGGCGTGGGCGCCTGGCGCAGTACCAGAACTCGCTGCGCATGGCGACGTCCAATCCCGTATTTGGAGTCGGCCCCGGCAACTGGCCGGTAGAGTACGTTCGCTTTGCGCCTTCGAATGACCGGTCGCTAGCTGATGACGGCATGACGGCGAACCCTTGGCCGAGCAGCGACTGGGTCGCATTCGTGTCCGAGCGCGGGTTCGTTCCCACTGTGGCGTTGTTGGGGGCGTTCGTAATTCTTTTCTTCAGCGCGCTGAGGCGATGGAGCGATCTGCCGGACCCTGATGCTGTACTCGCCCAATGCGTGCTGGCTGGAACGATCGTGACGACGATGGTGGTCAGTGCTTTCGACGTGGTGCTCGTCCTCGCCGCTCCATCCTTCATGGTGTGGAGCATCCTCGGCGCCACGAGCGGAATTCGTCGAAATGGGCGTGAGGTGAAGGTCTCCTCCAGGTCGCTGGGATTCGCGGCAACGGCGCTGCTCTTGTTGTCTTTGCTTTCGACCGCCCGAAGCGTGACGCAGACCATGGCAATGACCGCGGTTGGTCGCGGGGCGTATACGGCCGGCTGGGTAACGGGCGCGCTGTGGGATCCCGGGAGCTACCGCATCAATCTTCGCGTGGCGGAGCTTTATTCACGGCGTGGACACTGCCAGGTCGCACGCGGTTACGCCCAGCAGGCGTTGTCGCTCTTCCCCCACTCCCCGGCGGCGAGGCGTATCGCGCGGAGCTGCGGGTAGGCCGTTGTGAGGGCAATAATTCGAACGTCCGCCGGCCGATCCATCAACCGCGCCGGAACAGCGAGCCGAGCACACCTGCCGTTACTCCCCGCGAGCGGTTGACGCGCCGAAGCTGATCGAGCTCACCCTTGTCGAGCCAGATTCCGCCGCACTCGAGACACTCGTCGATCCTCACGTGCTCAGCGTGTTGCTCCTTGAGGTCGGCACCACAGCGGGGGCATTTGTTGTGGTGCGCTTTGCGCTCGGCCTTCTTGCGCTCGGCGTCCAGCTTCACGCGCATCTCGTGGATGATCTCGAGGTTTTTCTTGCCGAAATACTCGTCTTCGTTCTTGCTCGGTTTTTCATCCATCGGCATTCTGGCTCCGGGTTCGCTAATCACAAATATATGTGACGATTGCAATGGGCAGCCGTGTAGATCTCACAAAGAAAAATCCCGGCGCCATTCGGGGCGCCGGGATCCCTCACC
>DHJM01000017.1:22245-60962 GCA_002404335.1 Gemmatimonadales bacterium UBA4720 | reverse complement strand
TTCCGGCGAGCGTGGCAGCTATGAATGCGGATCCAGTGTACGGGCTGCCGGATACCACCAGGTTCAAGGAGCATCCGTACCACGTCGCCTTCCACCCCGATTACATCGCCGATCCGTCGATCGGATACACACCGAGCTACGGCACGTTCGCCGGCGGAACCGCGTTCGTGTTCAGCGACCTGCTTGGCAACCATCAGCTGGCGGTTGCGGGCAACGTCTATGGAAGGCTCAGTGATGCAAGTGCCTTCGTAGGCTACGCCAATCTGAGCCGCCGGCTTCAGTATACGACCGGAATATCGCAAGATCCCGTCTACGTGCCGATCAACGGAAGCACGGGCCCCCCTCCTGGTGATAATTCTGGGCAGGTCATTCGGTTTGAGACCGACTACCTCCGCTACGTCGTGCGAAATCTTTTCGTCACCGGTCAGTATCCGCTCAATCGTTTCACGCGCTTTGAGACCGGGGTCCAGCTGAATAGCATCTCGGAGGGCTTCGTGCAGGTCTTTCAGGACTGCAACCAGGCGGGTTACTGCACGGGCGTCCAGTTCCACGACACCACCTCGCTGCCGACGATCAATTACGTCACGCCATCTACTGCGTTCGTGTCCGACAATACACTTTTCGGCACGACTGGCCCCGTGATGGGGCGCAGGATGCGGTTCCAGGTGTCGCAGAGCGTCGGCAAGCTCACCTTCAGCGACTTCCTCGTCGACTATCGCCGGTACGACCCGATCATCTTCAACACACTGACTTTCGCGACGCGGTTCGTGAGCTCGGTCTCGGTCGGGCCCGATGAGACTTTCTTTCCGAAGTACATCGGCCGTCCGGATTTCATCCGCGGCTACGATCGCGCCAACTTCAACTTCGTCGACTGTACTTCGATCATCGGCGGAGGACAGGCGCAGTGCAACAATGCGCAGCTTGCGGGCAGCAGAGTGGCGGTGGCGAACGCCGAGCTGCGCTTCCCGATCATCCGCCGGTTCGATGTCGGAAGCAACTTCGGGCTGCCGCCACTGGATGGGCTCATCTTCTACGACGCCGGTCTGGCGTGGAGCAAGGGTCAGACTGCGCACCTCGGCCGCCCTCCAGCGGGCACTGATCCAAACTTCAATCGCTATCCGCTCACCAGCTGGGGCGCAGGCCTCCGCGTGAATCTTTTCAACCTGGCGATTCTGCGCTGGGATTACGCGATTCCACTGGCTACCGGACGCAAGCCGAACTGGACTTTCTCGTTGGGAGCGAGCTACTAACCTTTGCGTCGCCTCCTACTGTTGGCGCTGCTCTGTGTAGCCTGCACGAAAGACAGGGCAGCGCCTGACAGCACGACCCCGCAAATAGCAGAACCGCGCGGGCCCGACCCACTCCTCCTCCGCGTTCCGCGCGGAGGAGGGACCGGGCACATCTACCTCTATCCGAAGCTCGACTCGGCTGTCTGGACAGTCGATGAAATCCCGCCGGTCGACCATGTGCTCGCGTTCGACCAGGACGCCGGGACGATTGCATACGTGGACGCGAAGGGGTTCCCGGGACGCCTCGACTTGAGAGAGACGGACGTCACGAAGGCGTCGCGCGCGAAGCTGACTTCGCTTTCGTCCGCGAACGGCAGCGACATCTACGGAATCAATTCCAAAGGCGAGATCGTCCGGCTGAACCCGACCGGCGGCGATTGGCATTTCAGGCCGCCCGTGCCGGCGCACGCCGTTTTTGCGCAACCCAACGGCGAGCTCATCGTCACCGCCAACAAAGGCGCGCAGACCCTCGTCTGGAGGGTGCGTCCGCCCGACGACATCGTTCAGGACAGCGCCGTGCTGCCGCTTTCCGGGCGTGGCGTCAGGACGCAGATAGGCGACCGACTCTATTTCGCTGTCGACAGTGGCCTCATCGGCATCAAGGCAAAGGATCTCTCGCCGGTGGGCGCGGTTCAACTCCAGAGCAGAGTGCGCGCGCTGGCGCCCACTCCGAGTGGAGACAGACTCTACGTCACGACCGCGACCGACAGCGGAATCTCGATCGTCGACCGCTACTCGGGTCGCGTGGATATGGGCGTCGTCCTTCCAGCCCCGCCTACGGATCTCCGGATGGACGCGCTTGGCCGCTACCTGCTTGCTCGATTTCCGAAAACGGATTCGGCCTGGGTAATCGCGATCGGAACGAACAGGCTGGTCGGCGCGGTGCCGACGAAATGGGATACGGACCTTCCGGTTATCACTCCGGACGGAAGGCTCGCTCTCCTCGGGACGAAGGACGTCACACTCGTCGATCCCGAAAAGCTGGACGCGAAATCGACCGTCGCGGGAGGAGCGAAGGATTTCTGGTACTTCTTCGCCTGGGATGGATTCCGGCCGCGGCCGCAGGGACTCGATCAGCCGGTGACGTTCCCCGGCGACAGCGTGCCCACTGACTCGCTGGCGGCGAGCTCCACCACTTCGACGACCCCTGTGCCGCCGATCACACCCGGCGCGCCGGACACTGCCAAGGCCGGCGTTCCTCCGGGAGCGAATCCGCCCTCGACCGGATTCACGGTCCAGTTTGCGGCGCTCCTCACCGAGGACAAGGCGCAGCAGCTCGCGGCCACCATCAAGGTCGCCGGCAATTCCGCGCACGTCGTGTCCACGACCACCGCCGGCTCGCCGATTTTCCGCGTGGTAATGGGACCGTTCGCGTCGAAGGACGAAGCCGAGAAAATAGCCCGCGCGTCGAGGCGAGAGTACTGGATTTACGAGGGCTCCCCTTGAACCGGCCTGTCTCCGCCGGACGTCCAGTAGCTTGGGAAGACGCCGGGCGGCAGATCGCATCACTGTTGGGCAGTTATTCCGCCGTAGTCGTAACCTCCTCCGATTCTGTTGCCGGCGCTCACGTCGCTCTCGGCATTGCCCGGGCCGAGGCAACCCGTAGACGCGTCATCGTAGGAGACCTTGTCGGCGACATGCCGTCACTGCGCTCTCTCGTCAAGGACGAAGATCCCCACGGCATCACCGACAGCTTTCTCTATGGCGTGTCGCTCAACAAGATCGGCTACCCGGTGGAAGGGACCGAGAACCTCTATATCATGCCGAGCGGAACTGATCCGCTGATCGACGAGGAAATACTCCGCAGCGCGAGGTGGACAAAACTGGCCGCTGACTTCGGCGACGCGGGCGGGCTTCTGCTTCTCGTCGCGCCCAGCGATGCACGTGGACTGGGCGATCTCATCGACCTGGTCGATGGAGCGGTGCTGGTCAAGGACGCGGATCTCCCGGCCGCGCCGTCCGCATTGATACTCGCGCGCGTCACGTCGCCAACGCCCACGCTCAAGATTCCGCTGCGCAGGATTGCCGAGCGCGCGGCCAGTTGGAAGATTACCGCGCGCGCGGCCACCTGGAAGCAGCACCGTTGGTTTTATCCCGTGCTCGGCCTCATCGTGTTTGTCCTGATCGCGTCCCTGGGGCTGGCTCTCATGCTGGCTCGGGTTGGACGGTCCGCGCGTTTGCCAGCGCTGGTACCTGTGGCGGCCAAGCCCGTGCCCCCTCCCACGCCTCCTCCGCCGCGGCCGGCCCCGGAGACGCTCCACGTTGCCCCGCCCGCAAATGTCAATGACTCGGCGTCGGCAGCGGCATTCACCGTGGAAATGCTAGTCGCAAACACGGCCGAAGGTGCTAACTTGTTCGTCAGGAAAAATGGTGCGGCGCTTCCAGCTGCCGCCGTGTCGCCTGTTCCAATTGACCCGGAGCTATCTACATGGTACAAGGTGACTGCGGGCGCCTACACCAGGAAATATCAGGCTGACTCATTGCTGTTCGCTTTGCGGAAATCGGGTGTCCTCACGGATTCCGCCGGGAGCGTCACGACGACGCCTCTCGCGCTGGTAATCGACAGTGTGCCGAGTCAGGGCGGCATTGTCGATGCACTTCACGCGGCTGTCGAGAAGTACACGACTCGCGGGCTGTCGGTCTACGCTTTGATGCAGGACGACGGAGGCGCTCTGATCTACGCGGGCGCCTTTGCGAGAGCCGATCAGTCGGCCGGACTTGTCAGGACACTGCGCGGTGCGGGGTTGAATCCCGTACTCGTTTATCGAACAGGGAGAGCGCCTTAGTGCGTTTATCGAAGCTCGAGATTCACGGATTCAAGTCGTTCGCTGATCACACCGAGATGGTGTTCGAGGCGGGCGTGACCGCGATCGTCGGCCCGAATGGCTGCGGAAAGTCCAACGTCTCCGATGCCGTGCGGTGGGTGCTCGGCGAGCAGCGCGCGAAGACTCTTCGCGGCGCCAAGATGGAGGAAGTGATTTTCCAGGGATCGTCCGCGCGCCGGGCCGTCAACCTCGCGGAAGTGTCGCTGCACTTCGAGAACGACGATGGCACGCTCGACATTCCTTTCCGCGAAGTCGTCATCACCAGGCGCCTGAGCCGGTCAGGCGAGAGCGATTATTTTTTGAATGGGGCGGCATGTCGCCTTCGTGATATCCACGACATGGTCCGCGGCACCGGGCTGGGCGCCGATTCAGGTGTCGTGATCGAAGCAAGGATGGTGGACGCGCTGCTGAGCGACCGGCCCGACGATCGGAGAGAGCTGTTCGAGGAAGCGGCGGGAGTAGGGCTGTATCGAGACCGGAAGCGGAGTGCCGAACGACGTCTCGAGGAGACCACGACGGATCTCGGCCGCATTGACGATCTGATCGCCGAGGTGCAGAGCCAGGTTCGCTCTCTATCGCGGCAGCGAAAGCGCGCCGAGCGCTACACCGAGCTGACGGCCCGCCGGTTCACGCTCGAGGTCGCTCACGCGTCGCGCGAGATGGATGCGTGGCGCGGTGAGCTGGCGCGCCTCGAGGAACGCGTCACGCTGCTCCGCTCCGAAGTCCCCGCGGAAGAGGAGCGTCTCCGCAGCGCCGAAGCGTCGCGCGACGCGGCGCTGAGCGAGAGAACTAGCGGTGAAGCGCGCCGCACCGAGCTGGCGAGATTGGTCTCGGACCAGCGCGAGAGCACGCAGGCACTACGGGGCGAAATCGCGGTTGCGGAAGAGAGATTGCGGAATGCCATGTCCCGTCGCGAGCGCGCCGAAGAGGAGCGCCGCGAAGGCGATGCGATTGCTGGTCGCGTGAGCGGCGAACTCGAGCGCGCGTCCACCGAGCTGGCACAGCTGGGAGCTGCCCTCCAGACCGCCGACGAAGCTCTCGGCGCTCACGCGCGCCGAGAGGAAGAGGTCCGCGCTGGTCTCAGCACGGCGCGCTTCAATCTCGAGCAGGGCGAGCGGGCGCTCCGCGATCTGCGCGAAGAGCTGCACCGCGCCGATCTCGACCACCAGAGCGCGGAGCGCGAGCGTGACGAGCTCACCGTGAGGAGAGCGGCGTTCGAGACTGAGCAGACCCACCTTTTCGACGCGACCGAAACCGCTCGTAGAGATCTCGCAACAGCGGAAGACGCGGCCGCGATCGCGGCCGCCCGCGTCGCGGAGACGACCGGCATCGCCGACGACGCGCGGGATGCGCAGCACCAGGCGCGCGAGCGCGAGAGCGCGGCGCGCTCGGAGCTGCTGCGCGCCGACGAGCTGCACACAGCCTTGAGCGCGAAGCTCAACGCGCTCGAGGGGCTCGAAAGAGAGCGCGTCGGCCTGGCCCCCGCCGCGGCGCGCCTGCTCAAGGAGCGCGGCATTTTCGGCGAAGGCGCGATACTCGGCCCTCTCAGCGATTTCATGAGCACCGACGCGAGCTCGGCCGGGCTCGTAGAGAAATTCCTGGGCCCGACGGTGAACGCCGTTCTCATTCGCGACAGAATTGTAGGCGAGGCCGTGCGCGCGTGGCACGCTTCGACCGCGCCAGGTCCGCTGCTGCTCTTGCCCGTCAATTCCGAGAATGGCGAACCGCCTGAGATTCCGGTCGGCGCATCGGGTCTCGCCGCACTCGTCGAGTCGACGTTGCCGGCGAGCGGGTGGGTGCGCTCGCTGCTCGGGCGCGTGACCTCGATGGAAAGCGGGACTGCATTCGTTGACTCACGCGGCGCGATCTGGCTGCCGGCAGCGGAATCCGGTCCCGGACCGCTCCGCCGCCGCGCTGAGATCACAGAGCTGAAGCAGGCCGTTGCAAACAGCGCATCCGCCCGCCACGGCGCCGTCGCTGCCGCCGAGTCTGAGCGCGCGGCGCTGGCATCGGCCGAGCGCGCTGCGATCGTCGCGCACGAGGCGGCGTCACAGGCAGCGCGCGAGAACGCGGACGCAGCTGATCGCTCTGCCTCGCTCGCAAGGCAGCACCAGCGCGCCGCCCGGGAGGCGGCGGAAGCACGGGGTTTGATCGAGAGACTGACAGAGCGAGTAGCAGCCACGATCACGCGAATCGGGTCGGTCGCGACGAGCGCGCGCGAGATCGAAGCGCGGATCGCAGAGCGTGAAGCGGCCGTCGCAGCCTCGCGCGAGATGCTCTCCTCCGCCGAGCACACGCAGGACGAAGCCCGGGACCAGCGTACCGCCAGTCAGATTCGGCGCGCCCAGGCACAGGCACAGCTCGAAGTGGCGTCGGACCGCGAACGCCACCTGAGCGAGGAGTTCGCATCAGCGTCTGGTCGCCTCGAATCGCTCCAGCTCGAGCTCACCACACTTTCGAGCGCCGATGCCCAGCTCACCGAACAGGTCACCCATTGGCAAAGCGACCTCGACGCGCGTCACGCGACGCTCGAGGACGCGGAGCAGAAGCTGGCCGACGCCGAGCGCTCGGTTCGCCAGGTGGACGAGCGCCTCACGAGCGACGAGCATGGTCTCGTCGAGATGCGGCGTCACTCGTCGGCGCTGAGCGAAGAGCTGCACTCGGCGGAGTTGCGTTACACCGAGCTCTCGGGCCGCCGGGCGGCGATTCGCGAGCGGCTGGAAGCAGAGTGGAAAAAGCCGGTCGATGAATTGCTCGCCGGCGCGGAATCGCTGGAGCTGGATGATGAAACGCTTCGCGCGGAGGCGGCGCTGGTTCGCGAGCAGCTGGATGCTCTCGGTCCCGTCAATCCGCTCGCGATCGAGGAGCACGATGAAGAGACGAAGCGCCTCAGCTTCCTCACCACGCAGCGCGACGATCTCAACTCCGCAAAGAGCTCGCTTCACCAGGCGATCCGCGAGATCGACACGACGGCTCGAGACCTCTTCCTTCAGACATTCGTCCAGGTGCGCGAGAATTTCCGGAACATCTTCATGACGCTGTTCGGCGGCGGCGAGTGCGATCTGCGCCTGGAAAACCCGGAAAAGCCGCTCGAGGGCGACATCGAGATCCACGCTTCTCCGCGCGGCAAGCGCACGCAGAGAATCCACCTGCTCTCGAGCGGCGAGAAGGCACTGGTGGCGTTGTCGCTGCTCTTTGGAATATTCCTCACCAAGCCGAGCCCGTTCTGCCTGCTGGACGAGGTGGACGCCCCGCTCGACGATCAGAACATCGGACACTTCGTACGCATGCTCAACCGATTCAAGAACAAGACGCAGTTCATCGTCATCACTCACAACCCGCGCACGACCACCGAAGCCGCGGACGCCGTGTACGGCGTCACGATGCAGGAACCCGGTGTATCGTCGCTGGTGAGCGTCCGCATGCGCGGCAAGACGGTCGACGAGACAATTTCACCCGCGCATCCCGCGCACACTCCACAGCTGCACGACGAGCCCGCCGAAGCCGCCGACACAGCCTCAGTCATAGCGTAAAATGTTAGTCGTCATGGCGCACGACGCGACGGCGAAAGACGTCGATCGCGTAGTCAGCATTATCAAGGAAATGGGCTACGAGGCCAGACCGATGCCGGGCGCGCAGCGCACCGCCGTCGGCCTCGTTGGAAATGATGGGCGCGTCGATGCGTCGCGGATCGAAGCGCTGCCAGGCGTCGCGCAGATCATCCACGTCACGCAGCCCTACAAGCAGGTCTCGCGGGAGTGGCGGTCGGAGAACACGATTGTCGAGCTCGCGCCCGGCGTCACGGTCGGCGGCGACAGCGTCGTCGTGATAGGGGGCCCCTGCTCGGTCGAATCCGAGGAGCAGATACTTGCGGCGGCGCGCATCGTTAAAGCGGCCGGTGGGACAGCTCTCAGAGGCGGCGCGTTCAAGCCGCGCAGCTCACCGTACTCGTTCCAGGGGCTCGGCGAGAAAGGTCTCGAGCTCCTCGCGCGCGCGCGCCAGGCGACGGGACTCCCGATCGTCACCGAGGCGATGGATTCCGAAGGCGCACATATGGTAGCCGAAGTCGCCGATTGCATCCAGATCGGCGCGCGCAACATGCAGAACTATTCGCTGCTCAAGACAGTCGGGAAGTTGAAAAAGCCGGTGTTACTGAAGCGCGGGATGGCGGCGACGATCAACGATCTGCTCCTTAGCGCTGAGTACATTCTGGCCGAGGGGAATGAGAACGTGATCCTGTGCGAGCGGGGAGTGCGGAGCTTCGATCCAGCCGCGCGCAACATGCTAGACCTGACCGCGATTCCAATCGTCCACCGGCTATCGCACCTGCCGATCATCGCCGATCCGAGCCATGGCACCGGGCTGCGCGACAAGGTGATTCCGATGGCGCGCGCAGCTGTCGCCGCCGGAGCGGACGGAGTGATAATCGAAGTGCACCCCGAGCCGGACCGCGCGTTGTCGGATGGCGCGCAATCGCTCTATCCGGATCAGTTCGCGCAGCTGGTGCGAGAGCTGCGCGCGGTGGCGGCCGCGATCGGGCGCAGCATTCCGCCCGCCAGAACAGGAACGGCATAAGCTCTGCCGGGTACCCTCTCATTATGAGAAAGCTCACGTACCTCGCGGCGATTGCGTTCGTCGCGGTTCCACTCGCTGCGCGCGCGCAGAACGCCGACGCGGTCATCGATCGCGCGGTTGCTGCCTACGCTAGCCTCAACAGCATGCGCGCCGAGTTCCGGCAGACGCTCACCAACCCGCTCACCGGCAGCTCGCAGACCACGAACGGGGTCATTCTTCGGAAGAAACCGAACCTTCTCAGCATCAGCTTCGAGAGCGGCGATCGTGTGGCGGCCGATGGGTCCACGCTCTGGGTTTATCTCCCGAGCAGCGCCCCCGGCCAGGTCATGCGGATGCCCTACACCGGGGCCAACGCCAGCTCGGTTGATCCGGCCGACCAGTTTCTGAATTCGCCGCGCACACGATTTACGGTAACATCCGCCGGCACCGCGACGGTCGGAGGCAGAGCGACGCACGCCGTCACGCTCGTCCCCAAGCGCGCCAATGCTGCGTTCACCAGCGCTAAAGTCTGGATCGACGACAATGACTCGAGCATCAGACAGTTCGACGTCGAGACCGCCAGCGGACTCCAGCGGCACGTTGTCATCACGAGCTTCGTTGCGAACCCGGCCCTGAGTAGATCGAGTTTTGGATTCGCTGTACCTAAAGGCGCCAAGGTGGTCGACCAAACAGCAGGGGCCGTTTTTTAGGACGGGCCTCCGCTCAGCGAAGGCGTCCACAAGACCAAAGCCCCAGCCACCTTACTTCCGCGACCGTAGAAGCCCGCTTACCGCGAGAAGTTTCTTGGCATCCACGCCGCGCCTCTGCGCAATCTCGACAGCGGCCGCCGAGAGCGCCCGGTAAACCTCCGACGCCGCCCCGTGACCCTGAACCGCCCGGAGGTGCTTCCCTACCGTCTCTGTGTCCCCGCGCATGATCGGCCCCGTCAGCGCATCATCGGGCAGCGCCTGCTTCATGTTCGCGAGCGCTCCGCTCATCAGACTCTCCACAGCCTGGTACGCGCTCGCGTCCGGAATTCCGATATCGTGTAGCAGATGGCCTGCTACCGACGCGAGCACCACCGGAAAGTTGGACGAGATGACTGCCGCCGCGTGATAGGCGGGCTTCTTTCCGGGAGGAATCTCGAGCACCCGCGCGCCAATATGACCGGCCAGGCGGCGCGACGCATTCTTCGCCGCGTTTTCACCATCGATTCCGATCCATCCCCTTCGCAGCAGCTCCGCGGAGATCTCCGGGTCGCTGAACGGAACGAGCGGATGAAATGTCCCGCCTGGAAATCCCGCCGCCGTCAGCGCGCTTAGTCCCGCCGGCTCCGCGATCGCCGAAATGTGCAGGATCACGCTGTCACGGGCGATCCGCCCGTCGTGCGCCGCGACAATCACTTCTTCGATTGCATCGTCGAGCTGGGGGTCGCGCACGCACACGATCACGACATTCGCGCGCGCCGCATCGGTCGGAATGTTTCCAGTCGACGTCGCCACACCCGATGGCCGCTTGCCGTGCATCCCGACGACGTCGACTCCCGATGCTCGAAAGGCGCGGAAAAGTCCGCGCCCGACGTGGCCAGGTCCGATGATGAAGACCCGTTCGGTCACTGTTTGTCTCCAGCTGCGCCCACGCTGTCTGGCGCGGGAGCCGCTGCCGTAGCCTTTCGCAGCAGATCGCGCTCTGACTTGGCGCCACGGGCGAGCTCCAACGCCTTCTGAAGCGGCTTGTCTATCGCGGCTCGTCGCCGGAACTCGGCGTCGCTCCCGAAAACGTAGCGAGCGATATCAAAACCGATCATGCGCGAGACGAACGGTTCAGCCTCGTCGTAGACGCTGCGCGGAATGTCGATCCCGCGCTCCTTCATCCTCTTCCACACCTCTTCGCGCATTGCAGGCGTGACGACGAAATCGGTCGTCGTGATTCCGCGCGTGCCCTTGAGAAACAGCGCGTAGTCCGTGACCGCATCCCTGAAATGACCGGCGTTTGCGCCGATGGCGCGAATGAAGATTCCTTCCATAACTGGAGTCGTGCTATCGCCGGCAACGACGTCGGGCGTAATGCCACCGCCCCCGTAGACAGTACGGCCGCCGTCGGTGCGAAATCTCTCGCGGACCATGGGAAGCTGGTCATCCGATTCGTCGTCACTGGGAAGGCGGCGCGTGATGGAACGGCCGACCGGCGTGAACCAGCGCGCCGTCGTGATTTTGAGGCCGCCCTCGGGTCCGAACGAGATCACGCTCTGCGCGCTTCCCTTGCCGTAGGTCGGCGTGCCGATGATCACCGCGCGATCGTGGTCCTGCAGCGCGCCGGCGACGATCTCGGCCGCGCTCGCACTCCGCCCATCGACGAGCACGAGTAGCGGAAGCTGGGGCCACCGCTGTTGGGCTGTGTCCGCATACTCACGGTTCGCGTCGGGCACGCGTCCACGCATGCTCACGATCTTCTGCCCCGGATCCAGAAAGAGATCCGACACCCTCACGCCCTGGGTCAGCAATCCGCCCGGATTCGTCCGCATGTCGAGCACGAGCGTCTTCATGCCGCGCGCGAGGAGAGTGGTTATCGCGCCGTTCAGCTCCTTGGCGGTGGAATCGCTGAACGCCTTGAGGTCGATGTATCCGACGCCATCATTCAGCATCGATGCCCTGCGCACGGCGCTCTGGTGGATCGTCATGCGTTGCAGCCTTAGCTCGATCGGTGTGGAGACCCCGGGACGCTCGAGCCTGAGCGTAACGAAGGTGCCCGGCTTCCCGCGCAACACCTTCGCCGCTTCCTCGATCGTCCAGCCCTTCGTTTGCTTTCCTGCGATGTCGATGATTCGATCTCCGGGCTGAACTCCCGCACGCTCCGCGGGTCCTCCCGCGACGGGAGCGACGACTATCAGCCAGCCATCCCGCAGATCCACCTCCAAACCCAACCCCGCGTAGTTGCCCGACGTCGTCTCGTTGAGACGCGCAAACCGATCGGGTGGAAGGAATGTCGAGTATGGATCATTCAGCTCGAACAGCATCCCATCCACCGACTTGCGGTACAAAGCGGAGTCGCCGACGTTGTCGACATAGTCGTTCTGCACGCGCTGGAAAACGCTCTCGAAAAGCTGCGCTCCCTCGAAGGCGGTAAACGTTCCCGTGCGAGCGCCACGCTGCAGCAGCCAGCCCCCAGTCACGAGAGAGCCGAGCAGTGTGCCCGCGACAATCACCGTCCGTGCGCGGGCGGACGCGCTGAGGAGTCTCATTTTCATAGGTCCTTTAACTCTTCAAGCTGCCAAAAGGTTGCGGGAACGCGGTGACGAGCGCCGAAATGACCCGCTTTTGTACTGTTGTCTCGTCTCCGGTGCCATCTATCAACTTGATTGGTCCGCACTCCCGATGGGAGTCCTGCCACGTCTTGTCCGCGAACTGGCGGAAGGCGCTCGTGACGCGCTGGTGAAAATCGTCGCCGGATCTCTCCATCCTGTCGCGGGCGCCGCGCGCATCGGCGCGGCCGAGGCCTTCGGTGGCTGGCACGTCGAGGAGAAGGGTCAGATCCGGAACGAGGCCGGCCGTCGCCAGACGGTTGGCGGCGCGTATCTCGGGCTCGGGCAGTCCGCGACCAAAGATCTGGTACGCATAAGTGGACAGAAAAAATCGATCGAGCAGAACCACCTTGCCCGCCGAGAGGGACGGCAGGATTTGGCCCGCGATCAGCTCCGCGCGCGACGCCATGAACAGAAGCGCCTCGGCCGCGTCAGTGATCTCGTGCTCGCGATGCAGGAGGATGTCCCTGATGGCGTCGCCGGCAGGAGTACCGCCAGGCTCGCGCAGCGAGACGCAGGGGATGCGCGCAGCCGTCAGACGTTCCACCAGGAGACGGACCTGCGTGCTCTTGCCAGCGCCCTCGGCCCCTTCGAAGACGATGAGCTTTCCGCTCGGCATTCTCAGCCGAGTGTGATGATCGGGCTCGCCGCGCCCTTCTTCATGCCGTCCATGATCCACTGATTCACGCGGAGCATCAGCTTGTCGAAGTTTTCCTGCGCCGAGACGGCGCGCTGGTAGGCCGGCTGAGCCTGGATTTTTTCGAGCATGCTGTCGAGCTGTTGCTCCATTTCCGGCGTGGGATTCTCGCCGCGCTGGATCAGCTGCTGCGCTTCAGCGCGCAGCTTCTCCATCTGCTGAAGGAGCACGACCGCGTCACGATCGTCGTTGAGCGCTTCGCTCGACCGCTTGAGCGCCTGGTATTCGGGACTCTGCCCGATCAGGCGCCCCAGCTCCTTCCCCTTTTCTTCCAACATCGTTTCTCCTTTCTGGCCTGCGCGGGGCTAGACGCGCCGCGCGAAGACGAAGCGCTCGCGGCCGGTGAAGTCGAGCAGAACTTCGATTTCGGAATATCGCCCATCAACCGCAATCATTTCTGCGACTGTTCCCGCGCGCACCGTATCGACCTCGAGCGCAAGGAATCCACCGCGCACGAGCGCGTCCGGCGCCTGAGCGACAAGCTCTCTGGTAACCGACAATCCGTCCTGCCCGCACAGGAGCGCCAGGCTCGGCTCCCAGTCGCGAACATCCGCGGGCAGCTCGGTGATCTCGGCAAAGCTGATGTACGGCGGATTGCAGACGATCGCATCGAGTTTCTCGCCGTGGAGAGGGGCAAGCAGCGACCCGTTACGGAATTCGACGGGCGATTTCAGTCCCTCGGAAAGCGATGCCGCGTTGGCGGCGGCGACGTTGACTGCATCGAGCGATACATCGGTAGCGAAGACGCGCTCGAATTCCGCTTCGAACGCCAGCGAGAGCGCGATTGCGCCCGAACCCGTTCCGATGTCGGCGATGGTGCGCGTCTTTGGGGTGCAGCGCTCGAGCACGCGATCCACGAGCACTTCGGTTTCGACGCGCGGGATCAGCACGCGCTCGTCGACGTCGAGCGTGAGGTGCCTGAATGACGCGCGTCCAACCGCATAGGCGAGGGGCATTCCGCCCGCGCGCTTCATCGCAGCACGAATCACCGATCGCGCGACCTGCGGGGACGCATCGGCGACGGCATTTGCCGCGGCCCAGAATTTCGGCACGTCGAGGACGGCAGCGACGATCTCGCGCGCCTCGCGCTGCGCGTCCACCACGCCTTCGGACTCGAGCATGGCAGTGCATCCCGCCAGCAAATCTCCGATGGTGCCGATCGGCAGCGTAGTCGGGAAGAATGGCGTACCGCTCTTAATCACCAAGTTTTTCCTCCACGTCAGCGACCTTGAGCGCGTCGATGAACGGATCGATGTCTCCGCCAAGCACTTTTGTCAGCTCGTGGAGTGTCAGGTTGATGCGATGGTCAGTGACGCGGTTCTGCGGATAGTTGTACGTCCGGATCTTTGCTGAGCGATCACCGGTGCCGACCTGGGTTTTGCGCAGGCGGGAGCGCGCGGCTTCCTGCTCCGCGATCTTCGAATCCAGAAGACGCGCGCGCAGGACTTCCATCGCCTTGAGCTTGTTCTGCAGCTGGGACTTCTGGTCCTGCTGGCTCACCACGATTCCGCTCGGGATGTGCGTGATGCGGACTGCGGAGTCCGTTGTGTTCACGCTCTGCCCGCCGGGGCCGGAGGAACGGAAGACATCGATGCGCAGATCCTTGTCCTCGATCTTGAGATCGATCTCCTCGGCTTCGGGAAGCACGGCGACGGTTGCGGCTGACGTGTGAATACGACCCTGACTTTCGGTGACGGGAACGCGCTGGACGCGGTGGACTCCGGATTCCCAACGCATCACGCCGAACGCGCCCTCGCCCTTGACCTTGAATATCGCTTCCTTCACACCGCCCAAGGTGCCGTCGGATTGCGATATGACTTCGATGCGCCAACGCCGGCCTTCGGCGAAGCGCGTGTACATGCGGAGGAGATCGGCCGCGAATAATGCGGCTTCGTCGCCGCCGGTGCCACCCCTGATCTCGACGATCGCGGGGCGATCGTCGAGCGGGTCATGGGGAAGGAGAGCGGGTTTTATCCGGTGGAGCAGCGCGCCGATCGATGTCTCGAGGCGCGCTGCTTCGGCCTTTGCTTCCGTTGCCATCTCCGGGTCATCAGAGTCGGCGAGCTCTCGCGTTTCCGCGAGCTCCTGCTCGAGTCTCTGGAGCTTATTCCCCATGTCGACGAGCGCCTGGAGATGGTGGTGCTCCCGGCCCAACGCAGCCATGCGCTGCTGGTCCCTTACAGTCTTCGGATCGGAGAGCTCTCGCTCTACCTCAGAGGCACGCTCAATGGCGTCCCTGAGCCGGTCGCGGAGACTCAGGTTTCGGTGCTAGGCGCAGCCGCCGCAGACTTGCCGTACTTCTGACGGAAGCGCTCGACGCGTCCCGCGGTATCGACGAGCTTCTGCTTGCCCGTGAAGAAGGGGTGGCAGTTGGCGCAGATATCCGTGTGGATGTCTGCCTGGGTGGAGCGGGTCTGGAATGTATTGCCGCAGGCGCACCGGACGGTGGCGGTGGCGTAAACTGGATGAATATCGGGCTTCATGGGACTGTCTCGGAGGTTTTCGTGGGTAACTATGAATTATAGCTAAACCGGACTCCTCAAACAAGTTAGCAAGTGTTCGATGGCCTGGGCTGGCTCCGAACGCCTCGAACCGAAGCTGATCTTGCCTGACCTCGTAGGAATGCCGGTCGAGGTGCATCTTACACCAATGAAAGCACGAACGTTCATCGCCTCGCTGTCTCTTGCGAGCGCATTCGGCGTGTCCCTCTATGCGCAGGCGACGCAACCCACGACAGTTCCATCCCCTACCGCAACGGCTCCTTCGACCGAGCCGGGCTCCAACCTCACCGTCTACCTGCTCACGTTCGGCTGGGGCGAGGTCTCATGGGAGCGCTTCGGACACAACGCGATCTGGATCAAGGACCGCGCGCACGGAACCGATATTACGTACAACTGGGGCATGTTCGACTTCAGGCAGCCGCGTTTCGTCTGGCGGTTCGTAACCGGCGACACGCGCTACTGGATGGAGGCGTTCTCTCTCGACGTCATGCTGGCGGAGTACAAGCGCGAGAATCGCTCGGTCCTCGCGCAGGAGCTCAACCTCACTCCCGCCCAGCGGCTCAAGCTGCAGCAGTTCGTCCAGTGGAACGCGCTTCCAGAGAACAAGTTCTATCGCTACGACTACTATCGCGACAACTGCTCGACCCGCCTTCGCGACGCAATCGATCACGCGCTGAGCGGGCAGCTCCAGACATCCACGGTGTCGCGAATGACATCGGGAACCTATCGCTGGCACACACAGCGACTGATGACGGGCGACATCCCCCTCTACACGGGCGTCACCTTCGCGCTCTCGGCTCGCGCCGACAAGCCGCTCTCCATATGGGAGGAGATGTTTCTGCCGGTGCGCATGGCGAATGATCTGCGCACAGTCAGCATCGCCGACAGCACGGGCGCGCAGATTCCGCTCGTTCGATCGGAGATGGCGATGTACACCGCTGGCCGTCCGCCGGAGCCGGCGACGACTCCCTTCTATTTCCCGCTGTTCGTCGCTGTCGGAATCATCTTCGCCGCTACGCTGGTAATTCTGGTGAGAACCGCGGAGGGCGGATCCAGAATCGCGATGTTTGCCGCGACCGCTCTGGCGACGTTGTGGAGTCTCATCGCCGGCCTCGGCGGGCTCGCGCTCTTGTTTGCCTGGCTTTTCACCAAGCACTACTTCATGGGCCGGAACGAGAACCTGATGCATTTCGATCCGCTGTCGATCGCGCTGGTCGTGCTGGTTCCGCTCTCGATTTACGGACTGCGCGGCGTCAATAGAGCGATAAAGCTCGCGGGGTTCATCGCGTTGCTCTGCCTGTTCGGATTCGTTGCCCAGGGAATTCCATTCTTCAGTGAGAAGAACGGAGAGATCATCGCCCTCGCGCTTCCGATCAACCTGGCCGTGTGGTGGACGGTCTTCCGCCTCACTGCCTACAGGCGGACTTCCTTCCCCTCTTCCGCCGCCTTGTAGATCGCCTCCATCAGCTTGATCACGATGAGCGCATCCTCGGGCGGGTCGTAGGGAGTCGTCTCGTTGACGACCGCGATGAAGTGCGCGAGCTCAGCCCGATACGATTGCAGGAACACGCTCTCGCGCGCGGCCGCGCCGCTCGGCGACACGTCGGTCGGCTTGCCATTCAGCATCTTCACCACGCGGAGCGGAGCGAGACGGGCGCTCCCACGACTCGTGAGCGCCTCGAACCACCAGCGCTCTTCCTGTCCGACATAGGACCATGAGACGTCGAAGCTGAAGCTCATCCCGCCCGCGCACTCGACATGCACTATCATCGAGTCTTCCACGGTGGCCGCTCCACGGGCTCGATCCATGTGCGCGGTCACTCGAACTGGCTCCGGAAAATCGGCGACCCAGAGCGCGAGATCCACCAGCGGATAACCGTGCTCGAAGAACGCTCCGCCGCCCGCTTCGGGTCGCCTGAATCGCCAACCCGTCCGGCTCGTCGCGAACTGATATTGCCCCGCCCTCACACCGAAGAGGCGTCCCAGCTCCCCGCCCTGGAGGAAGCGATAGAGCTGCTGCACATCACTCCGAAAACGATGATTGTTGCCCACTACGACTTTTTTCCCGGCCTGCTTCGCGGCAGCGAGAATGCGCTCGACGCCGCGCGACGTCAGCGAGAGCGGCCGCTCGCACAACACGTCCACCTTGGACTTGAGCGCGCGCAGAACGTGCGGCTCGTGCAAGTGATTGGGCGTGGCGATGACGACCGCATCGACCTGATCGAGCTCCAGCAGATCCTCGATGTCGGTGAACACATCGGGAATCTTCAGGCGCTCGGCGATCGCGCTCGCCTTGGGTCCGTCGTTGTCGCAGAGCGCAACGAGCTCCGCGCCCTTGAGCTTGGACAGCACAGGAAGGTGCGCCAACTGCGCAATTGCGCCTGCTCCGACAAGGCCGAGGCGGACAGGACCCTTCGCTTTCAGTTCTTTGGTGCTAACCGGCGATTCGGCCAATCGTCGTTCCTGGATAATAGGTTTCTAGAATCGTACGATAATTCTGGCCGGCACGCGCGCGTCCGATGGCGCCCCACTGGCACATCCCGATTCCGTGGCCGTAACCTCGGCCGTTCACGGTGAAGGTGGAGATTTCCCCGCCGCTCGTCTCCTTCGCAAAAGTGAAGGAAGTACTGTTGAGGATGGCGCCTTTGGGATCTCTCAGCACGAATCGGATGTCGTTGCCACGAAGAGTATAATTCCCCGTTCCTGTCTGCACGATGAGCGCGGCGACTCTGCCCGAAGGCGTCCGCCCCTGCTCCCTGATGTCGGTGATCTTACCCACGCCGTTTTTCGGCGCCTTGGAATAGGACGCGAGGTATTTCTCCATCACTGCGCGCAGGCCCGCGCCATCGTAGCTCTGGGTCCAGCTGAATCGGGGGGATGGATCGCAGTAGTAGTTGTCCGATCCCGGAATGCGGTCGCTCACGGGACGAAGATACGGCTGGTCCGGCTGGTCGTACCATACCTCGCTTACGGCCGCGGTACTGCCGCCGCAGGTGGAGTGGTACGGAGTGGTGATCGGCTGACCGTTGTAGAGAACAACAACATCGGCGGTTGTTGCGATGGCCGAGTCCGATTGTGGCTTCTCGGCGTCGACACCACCGTAGACCTGGTCCTGAACCGTTGCGTACATATCGAACGCGCGTGAGCTCGTGAGGTGTTTGTACGCGTACGTTCGCGCCGCTACGGCTTGGGCCTGCACCGCCGCAAACTCGGCCGCCGTTCGATTGCCGATTTCGAGCGGAACCACTCCGCGGAGATAGGAATCCATCGATAGTCGGTTGACGACAAGGATGCCGGAGTCGCCCGCGCTGATCACGAGCTCGCCCCGGTATCGCTTTCCATCCCATGTAACGAAGGCGTCGCTCGTCAGAGGACGCGCGACGACGGGACCGGTGCTATTCCCGAGGCTAACTTCGGGCGTCACGGCAACGTACGAAGTGCAGAAGCCTGCGGAATTGCAGTCTTGGAAGATCCTTGGACTCAGCTCCTGGTCCCGCTGAAACCGCGCGATCGGAGCTCCCCCGTCAGGCTTGAAAAGGCCCCAATCGCCGGTTGCTCCCATGTGAGCACCAGACGCGGCGGGGGTCATAGCAATCCGAACCTGCTGTTGGGCGCCGCTCTTGTAGGTTCCGCGCACGACGGGAACGTTCCCAGCTCCACGACCAGGAGGAGACGACAGCGAGACACACGCTGCAACTCCGAGCACGCCCGTGATCACGATCCAGGTCCGCGAAGGAATTCTCCAACGAGGTCTACGCAACGGCTTCCTCCAATGCGACAGCCATCTTCTCGAGCGCGCTCGCAATCTCAGCGTCGCCGTGTGCCGCTGACATGAAGCATGCTTCGAATGCTGATGGCGCCAGATAAACTCCCCGCTCCAGCGCCGCGTGAAAGAAACGCCGAAAGAGATTCACGTCCGATGCTTTCGCGTCTGTGAAATTACGAACGGGACCGTAGCTGAAAAAGAATCCCCACATCGATCCGGCACTCCCGACCGTGAACGGAACGCCAAGACCAGACGCGATCTTTTGCAAACCTTCGACCAGCGCGGTGGTCCGTTTCTCTATTCTGGCGTGGAGAGCGGGTGTCAGCGCAGTGAGAGTCGCGATGCCCGCGGCCATGGCGAGCGGGTTTCCCGAGAGCGTTCCGGCCTGATAGACGGGACCGGATGGCGCGACCCGTTCCATGATGTCCCGTCGTCCTCCGTATGCCGCGACCGGCAACCCCCCACCGATTACTTTCCCGAGCGTCGTAAGATCGGCGGTCACTCCGAAGCGCTCCTTTGCGCCGCCCGGCGCAATTCGGAACCCGGTCATGACTTCGTCGAAAATGAGGAGCGCGCCCGAACTGTCGGCCAGCGTTCGCAGTCCTTGCAGGAAACCCGGATCGGGAGGAATGAATCCCGAGTTGCCGACGATCGGCTCGACGATAATGGCCGCCACTCCGCGCTTGCTATCTCGCACGAGCCGCTCGGCAGCATCGAGATCATTGAACGGGGCCGTGAGCGTTAACGCGGCGAGTTCGGCTGGCACACCGGGCGAGTCGGGCAGGCCCAACGTGGCGACCCCAGAGCCCGCGTGAACTAGGAACGAATCAGCGTGTCCGTGATAACAGCCGTCGAACTTTAGGATGGCGTCCCGGCCTGTGAAAGCGCGCGCGAGTCTCACTGCGCTCATCGTCGCCTCGGTGCCACTGGAGACGAAACGCATCATCTCCACGTGCGGCATCCTCTGACGGATCATCTCGCCCAGCTGAACCTCGAGCTCGATTGGCATTCCGAAGCTGGTTCCGTTCTGCATCGCGGTCGCGAGGGCGTCGATGACAATCGGCGGAGCGTGCCCCAACACGAGTGGCCCCCACGATAGAACGAAATCGATGTATTCCTTGCCATCGACGTCCCAGATCCGCGCACCCTCGCCACGCGCTGCCACAACAGGATCTCCGCCAACCCCTCGAAATGCCCGCACGGGGGAATTCACCCCACCAGGAAAGAGTTCGCGCGCGCGCGCCATGATCTCGGCGGATCGCACGCTAGCGGCCGTAGCTTCCGATCGTCACCTGCTGGATTGGAAGCTGGCGAGAGACGCGACGCTCTCGTGGAGCTCCGGCCGGCAGAGCGATGCGAATCACCGACGCCTGAAAGTCGTAGTCGTCCACAACCTCCTCCACTGCTACTTCGGCGATTGTGCCCGGCGGCAGCGCCTCGTCCAGCTGCGTCACGCCGTCAATGTCGTCGGCCTGCCACGGGAGCCGTGCCTGCGATGTGCCGCGCTTTGCATCGCTTCGATCAACGAGTGCCAGCGCCGTGCGGCCAATGCGAGACTCGTATTTCTCGCCCGTAATCGCGCGTTGAAGCTCGGTCAGTCTTTCCAACCGCTCACGTTTTACCGTCTCGTGCACGTCGTCCGGGTACTGCGCGGCCCGGGTGCCTTCCTGTGGCGAGTACGTGAACGCGCCAACCCGCTCGAACTGTATCTCCTCCAGAAACCCGAGCAGCTCCTCGAATTGGTCCTCGGTCTCGCTGGGAAAACCGACGATGCACGTCGTCCGGATCGCGACATCGGGCACTGCATCGCGGAACTTCTTCACGCGCTCGCGGATGGTGCGCTTCCTTTCCGGACGCCGCATGCGCGCGAGGACCAGATCCGACCCATGTTGAATCGGCATGTCGAGGTACGGCAGGACGCGACTTTGGCGCGCGACCACCTCGAGAAGACGGTCGGTGATCCCAGCGGAATACAGATAGAGCATGCGAATCCACGGTATCGACGTCTCGGCGATCAGCGCTTCGAGCAGCTCGGGAAGTTGGACTCCGTCGCGGCGGTCGCGTCCGTAGTGCGCGAGATCCTGGGCCACGAGATTGATCTCTCGCGCGCCCTCCAGCTCGAGCAGCTGCGCCTCGCGCACGACCTCGTCGAGTGCGAACGATCGGTGCTTTCCGCGCATGAGGGGAATGGCGCAGAAGGCGCAGCCGTGGTCGCAGCCTTCGCTGATCTTCATGTAGCGGACGTGCGGAAGGTCGCCGGTGTAGAGCCGAACACCCGGGTGCAGGTTCTCGCTCGCCTCACCCAGCAATCCGCGCTCGTTGAGCTCCGGGACGAGCCTCTGCATCTCGGAGGAGCCGAGGAAGAGATCGACCTCGGGGACGGCCTCGATCAGCTCGCTCTTGTGGCGCTCGATCATGCAGCCGACGGCAACGACGGCCTGGCAGCGTCCCGTCGTCTTGAAACGCGCGGCTTCGATCATCGCGTCGACCGATTCCTTCTTGGCGGCGTCGATGAAGCCGCACGTATTGACGATGATGACTTCTGCTTCGGCGAGCTCCGCGGTGTATTCGGCGGAGTAGTCCGACAGCTGCGCGAGGTATCGCTCGCTGTCGACGGTGTTCTTGTCGCAGCCGAGTGTGATGATGCCTACTTTCATTCCAGGGCGCCGAGCGCGCGCGGCGTCAACGGTAGTTCCCGAACTTGAGCTCGACGCCAAAGTCCTTGCCTCGCAGAAGCGTCATCGCTTCCTGCAGATCGTCGCGCGACGGAGAGGTAACACGTACCTGGTCACCCTGAATCGCTGCCTGGACTTTCTTGAGCTTGGCGTCCTTGATGGCCGCCGCGACTTTCTTCGCAGTGTCGCCGTCGAGCGCCAGCTTGAGGGCGATATCACGGCGCACGGTGTCGCCGCCGGCGGGTTTGATCTCACCGGGATCGAGGTTCTTCACGGAGACGCCCCGCTTTATGAGCTTGGTCTGAAGCGCGTCCCAGAGCGCCTGCATCTTGTAATCGTTCTCGGCCATGAGGGCGATCTTCCCCTCAGTGCGATTGAGCTCGATGGTCGCGGGTGATCCCTTGAAGTCGTAGCGCTGCGAGATCTCCTTCTGCGCCTGGTTTACCGCATTATCGACCTCCTGGAGGTCGACCCCGGTTGTCACGTCGAACGAAGCCTGTTGTGCCATGCGGGAAATGTAATGCGGAGCAGCCAAAACCGATGAAATCACGATCGCAGAAGCTTCGATCGAGCGGCTTGCGCATTTGATACCCCGAAAGGCAAACGGCGGAGCGAGATTGACTCTCGCCCCGCCGTTTTCCATGCGGCTCTGCAAAAGCTGCTTGTCTCTAGTTCACACCCATCGCGCGAGCGACGTTGATGCGACCGGCGCCGTACGGCTGGCTATTCCCGCCAAGACCGAGCTGATCGGCGGATTTGCTGATCCGCGCGGCAATCTGAGACGGGTTGTGCCCGACCTGACCAGCAATGAGTGCGGCAAGACCCGTCACGTGCGGCGTCGCCTGGCTCGTGCCCGCCACACCAAGCGAGAACTGAAGGGCCTGGCCGGTGACCGGGTTGAAGAAACGCTGCCGGCAGACAAGGAACGGCGTCACGACAGTAAAGCCGGAGCACGCCTCCTCCACAAAGAAGCCGTGATCACCACCTGGCGCTGCGACCGTGATCGCAGACCGACCGTAATTGCTGTAGCTCGTAAGCGCGTCCTGGTTCACTGGAGCCGCAAGCGTACCGCCGGTGGGAGACGTCGCAGAGACGCAAATGACGTGCGGTGCATTGCAGTACGCGTTGTACGAGTTCCCGTTGTTATCTAGGTCTATGCCAATCCCGGTCACCGGATCGCCGTTGCCGGCTGCCACAACGATGGTCAATCCCTGGCGGTAGGCGTAGTTGAATACTGAATTGATCGTCGCGATGAAGGACGGTGCGAATCCGCCGCGGGCGCTCCCGTCGCGCCGGTTGAAGCTGCCACCAAGGCTCATATTGGCGACGTCGAGCCCCTGATCTGCAGCGTAGAGAATCGCATTGAGCACCGCACTCGTTGGGCATGAGCCCAGGAAGTTCGGTGAGTTACCTGGAGTGCATACCTTGAGTCCCACCAGCTTGACTTTCGAGGTCACGCCGGCGCGGAAGAAGGCATTGCTCGCAACAATCGCGGCCACATTGGTTCCATGAAAATGGAGGTCAGCGATGTTGTTGGCGCCCGGGAAGAGCGTCTGCACTTTCACGTCTTCGCTCGGGAGGAACGACTTCGACAACGTCAGATCGACCATGTTGAACAGGTCGGGAGCCAGATAGTCGATTCCAGTGTCAATGATACCAACGTGTACGCTCGGACTTCCCAGGAATCCCGCCGCCCATGCCGCGGGAGCGCCGATCGCGCGCAGATTCCATTGTCTGGCGAACCCGGTAGCGAGCGCCGGATTGTTCTGACTTGCTACACCCTGGTCAGCGACATCGGACAACGTCCCGGGCTCATCCACGGTCGTATAGGCGTCGGCATCGACCGCCGCAATGCTTGGCGATGCGGCAAGCGCGTCGGCACGGGCCTGATCGAGACCGCTCACCGCGGCGATTCCGACTCCCGCGTGTGCGAAGATCACTTGGCCACCGACGGCATTCACTCGCAGCGCAAAATCAGCCGGGATGCCGTTACCCTTGAAGCGGACGAGATAATTGCCTGCCGACGGATCGGAAGCATCGCCTGTGGATAGTGCGAACGCGGGCCCGGAGATTCGCGGTGCCATCGGCGATGGCTGGTCCGGAGAGCATGCGGCGAGCATTGAACATACCGCGAGCAACGAAGTAAATCGCTTCATACGAGGGGTCTCCTTTGGAGACGGTGTGGTGCCAGCCGCAGCAGGCTCGGGAGAACAAAAAAGACCCAAACGGCTCGTTCGAGCAGCGTGGGTCCTCAGCAGGCACCAATATTTCGCGTGTTTATGAAGCTGTCAATCTTTTCTTTTCAGCATCAAAAACCGTGAAAACGCGGCACGGCGATCCCCCTCCAAGGTCGGAATGCCCTCATTGCGGCAGACTCGCGATTCCTGCGTCATTCCTGGTCGTTCGGTGAACGGTCCAAATCACCGCCGCGGCAATTAGAGCGCTGGCGCCGCTCGCCAGGAACGCCGACGACATGGTCGCGTCCTGGCCGCCGTATGACACGACCGCTACGCCAGGAACGTAAGTCACGGCAATGCCCCAGCAGATTGCGGTGCCGATGCTCCAGCGGCGCCGGCGGAACAAGCCGAACGTGGTAATGAGTCCCAGAACGCCGTAGAGAAAAACGCCAATGGTGACGGACTGCTGCATCCGAGTATGGGCATCTCCCCATTCGGTAACGCCGTTGTAAATGCCATCGACACCCGTAACGACCAGAACTGCGAGTGACAGGACCCAGGCTATTTTTTTCACCACCAGCGGCTCACTTGCGTCGGTCTCCGTGGCTCGATCAGAACGGGCGCACGACCGGCTCGGACTTGAACTCGTTGACGATGAATGCCCAGATGATGTCTCCGCCCGCGAAGTAGGCGCCGAACCAAACCACGTACAACGTCACCGGTTGCCCCGGGTGCAGCTCGCGGGCAAAATAGCTCGCCACGGTGTCCTGAATCGGGAGCCAGAGGAGCGTCTTGCCCTCTTCGAACAGGTACTCGCGGTGGAAATCCTTCAAAACGGAGGAGTCCCTGAGGAACGTCATTCCCCATTGGCGTATGACATCGAGACGCCTCGGATTCACCGGTCGCGACTCGCCACGAAAAATGACACGCGCAAGCGTAGGAAAACCATCTCCGCTCACGATCAGGCGCGGGTATTTCTCGACGTAATCCGCTCGAATGCTGGAATCGTGCTGCTGCATGACTGCGGCAATAGTGCCCGGCTGGTAGCGGGCCCAGTTCGATTGCGCGTGCGCGGCCTCGATCGGAGCGCCGAGGATCAGGGCACCGAGACAGACTGAAGCAAATGTAGAGAATCGGATCGCTCCGACCATCAATTACCCGAGGAACGATTCCAGCGACCGTCTGCGCGAATTGTGACGCAGCTTGAGCAACGCCTTCTCCTTGATCTGGCGCACTCTCTCGCGGGTGATCTGGAGCAGCGTGCCGATGTCCTCGAGCGTCATCGGATCAGCGCCATCAAGTCCGAAATACAGACGAAGAATCTTGGACTCACGCTCCTTCAACGATGACAGCGACTCCTCGATCGCCTCCGACAATGCCTTCTCGAACGTGATCTCGTCCGGAGTAGGATTCATGTTGTCGGGGAGATAATCGAGCAGGCGATTGTCCTCGCCCGGCGTCATCGGCGCATCGAGCGAGAGGTGCACCTGCGAGATCATCATCGTCTTGGCGACCTCATCTTCGCTGATGTCCATGCCATCGGCGATCTCGAGGTTGGTCGGCTGGCGACCGAGCTCCTGGAGCAGACTGCTCGCTCTCTTGCCAATGCGATGCAGCGTGCCGGCACGATTGAGCGGAACTCGCACGATGCGCGACTGCTCGGCCAGTGCCTGGAGAATGGACTGGCGGATCCACCACACCGCGTACGAGATGAATTTGATGCCCTTCGTCTCGTCGAATTTGTGGGCGGCGCGAATGAGGCCGAGGTTGCCCTCGTTGATCAGATCGGAGAGCGAGACTCCCTGATTCTGATATTTCTTGGCGACCGAGACGACGAATCGGAGATTTGAGCGCACCAGGGTGTCGAGTGCCTCCTGATCATTCAGGCGGATGCGCTTCGCGAGCTCCACTTCTCTCTCGCGAGTAATGAGGGGAAAGACGCTGATGTCCCTGAGGTACTGATCGAGCGATCCTTCGTCGACGGTCGATTTCCGATTCGTCGAAACCTTCATAGCGATAGCGGCATCCTCTCTCGGAAATCGAGAGATCTAGTGAACGATCTCTCCGAAGCGCTTCCACCGTAAACGAGTCAGCCAATCCAGCCGGTCTCCGGTATCGGGCGCGTAGCTATAATAGACCACTATCGGCTGGCCGCGCACAAGAGAGTCGGCCACGAAACCCCAATACCTCGAATCCGACGAGTTGTCGCGATTATCTCCGAGGACGAAGTAGTCATGAGGAGGGACGATCAGAGGGCCCCAGTTGTTACGGGATGGATGATAATTCTCGATCGACGCTCCTCCCACCAGATACGCGTTCTGCCAGCGGAAATCGTCGTCTGACTGGTCCGCCTCGTCGGGAGTGTGCTGAACGTAGTCCTCGTGTACAGGCTGCCAATTCCTGACGAGCGTACCATCGCGCATTTGGATCGTGTCGCCAGGGATGCCGACGATCCTCTTCACGTAATTGAGCCGCGGATCGACCGGGTAAGTGAAGACGACCACGTCCCCGCGCCTCGGGGCGTGAATCGCGGGAAACTTGCGGCCGCTCCCGGGGATGCCGGCGCCGTACACGAGCTTGTTGATGAGGAGAAAGTCACCCTCGAAAAGGGTGTGCTCCATGCTCCCGCTCGCGATCTTGAACGCCTCCACGCCAAAGGCGCGGATGACGACGAAGAGCGCCAGCGAGACAATGATGATCTTGGCCCAGTGCGCGAAGAACGCAAGCTTGCTACCTCTGCGTCTTCGATTCGCCAGCTGGAGGGCGTGCGCCCGTTTGTGGTCGTAGTTATCCATCGCCCTTCTATACCGGCGTGATCAGTCGGGCGTTCCCAGATACGTGTCGATCTGGGCGCGCTGAAGCGTGCCCGAGAAGTCGGCGTATCCGACTTTGGTCTCGGAGTAGAACTCGTAGACTTCCCAGCCGCCCTCCCTGTGTCCGTTTCCGGTCTGCTTGACCCCACCGAACGGGAGATGAGCCTCCGCGCCGATGGTTGGTGCGTTTACGTACGTAATTCCGTTGTCCAGCTCGTTGAGCGCGCGGAATGCCGTGTTCACATCCCGTGTGTAGATCGACGACGACAATCCGTATTTCACGTCGTTGTTCACCGCGAACGCCTCGTCCGCGTCCTTCACTCGAATTACGGAAAGAACGGGGCCGAAGATTTCTTCCTGCTCGAGACGGCTGCCGGGCTTGACGTTCGTGAAGATCGTCGGCTGGAAGAAGTTGCCCCGCGAGAGCTTCTTGGGTCGTGCCCCTCCGGTTACGAGCTTTGCTCCTTCCGACTGCCCAATATCGACGTAGGTCTCGACCTTCCTGAGCGCATCTTCGTTGATCAGAGGCCCGACGTCAGTCCCTTTCTTCCTTCCATCGCCCAGCTTGAGAGCCCGGGTGCGGTCTTCCAACATGCCGACGAACTTGTCGTGAACCTTCTTCTGTACGATAAGACGACTGGTTGCGGTACAACGTTGCCCCGTTGTGCCAAATGCACCCCACAGCGCGCCCTCGAGCGCCAGATCGAGGTCGGCGTCGTCCATCACGATCTGCGCGTTCTTCCCCCCCATCTCGAGCGACAATCTCTTGTGGAGGCGTCCGCAGGTCTCTCCGACGAGGCGGCCGGTCTCCGTCGAGCCGGTAAAGGAGATCAGCGGGACTCCAGGATGCTCCACGATTGCGGCTCCCACCTGCTCTCCTCGGCCGTGTACGAGCTGCACGACCTCTTTCGGGAGTCCGGCCTCGAGAAGGATCTCCACCAGGAGGGTTCCCGTGTGCGGGACGTCCTCAGCCGGCTTGAAGATCACGGCATTTCCGCAGACGAGCGCGGGGAACATCTTCCAGGTCGGGATCGCCATCGGAAAGTTGAAGGGACAGATGAGGCCAGCGACGCCGATCGGGCGGCGGTAGCTCATCGCCCACTTGTTCCGCAGCTCGCTCGGCACCGTTTTGCCGAACAGGCGCCGTCCTTCGCTCGACGCGTAGTAGGCGGTGTCGATCCCCTCTTGCACGTCGCCCCGCGTCTCCGTGAGCGGTTTCCCCATCTCGCGCGTCATCGCGTCGGCGATCTCTTCCTTCCGCTTGGTCATGATGTCGCCAACGAACCGGAGGACGTCGCCGCGCGCGGGCGCGGGCGTGCGCCGCCATCCCGCGAAGCCCCGTTGGGCGCTCTCGACTGCGCGATCAACGTCGCGCCGGTCGGAAAGCGGGAATTTTCCGATCACATCATCGCGATCGGCCGGGTTGGTGTTCTCGAAGTATTCGCCCGATTCGGGGGCGACCCACTTTCCGGCGATGTAGTTGCTGAACTTTTTCATTTCCAAGAGTGTGTGGAAAAAAAAGCGTTGAATGCTGCGTTAACTATGTTCACGAGATAGGGAGTATCGCTCAGATCTTAAGGTGTGTGATGAAAGAGTTGAATGCTGCGTTAACTGTGTTCACGAGATAGCGAGTATCGTCCAAATCCCAAAGTGTGTGATGAAAGCTTGAATGCTGGGTTAACTATGTTCACGAGATAGTGAGTATCGCTCGATCTTCTTATAAAGGTTCGACCGCGGCATCTCAACCGCGCGCGCGGTCTCGGACACGTTCCAGTCGAACTCGCGCAGCTTGTTGAGCAGAAACGCCCGCTCGGCCGCGTCCTTGAACTCCTCGAAGGTCCGGCATTGCGTGAGTGTCGCGAGACCTGCGTCGTCGAGTGCCCGCTGGCCCGCCAGCCGGTCGATGTCACGCGCCGCAATCTGCGAGTCGGGCGCCAGGATCAGCAGCCGCTCGACCGTGTTTCTTAGCTCGCGCACGTTGCCGGGCCAGTCGAGCGAGCTCAGTCTCTCCAGCGCATCCGCGGTGAATGTGCGCGGCGGAATTCCTTCCCGCGCTGACAGCGTCGACGCGAAGTACTGGGCCAGCATCGGAATGTCCTCCCGCCGCTCGCGAATGGGCGGAACGTGGATCGGCACCACGTTCAACCGATAATAGAGATCCTCGCGGAATTTGCCGCCCGCTATCTCGTTCTCGAGTGTCTTGTTCGTGGCGGCGATCACCCGCACATCGACCGAGATCGGCTTGGCGCCGCCAATTCGGGTAATGACGTTATCCTGCAGCACGCGCAGCACTTTCGCCTGCGCGGCCAGGCTCATGTCGCCGATCTCGTCCAGAAAGAGCGTTCCCTTATTCGCCTGCTCGAACTTACCGGCGCGATCGGAGATCGCGCCGGTAAAAGATCCCTTCATGTGGCCGAACAGCTCGCTCTCGATCAGCTCACCCGGAATCGCGGCGCAGTTCACCTCGACAAACGGCTTGGTCGCGCGCGGCGACATGCGATGGAGCGCGCGCGCTACGAGCTCCTTGCCCGTCCCGTTCTCACCCGTAATCAGAACACGCGCCGGAGTCGTGGCGACTTTCTCGATCTTTTCCATCAGAGCCCGCATCACCGGCGTCTTCCCGACGATCTCGAACGGAGCGTCGATCGATTGCTTCAGGCGGGCGTTCTCCTCCTGAAGATCGAGATGCGAGAGCGCATTCCTCAGCATCACGAGGATGCGATCGGTGTCGAGTGGCTTCTCCAGAATTTCGTAGGCGCCGGCCTGAGTCGCTTCGACGGCGGTGCGAATCGTGGCGTGGCCGCTGATCATCACCACGATGGCCGAAGGATCGAGCTCGCGGAGCTTCCTGAGCGCCTCCATTCCGTCCATGCCGGCCATCTTCACATCGAGAAAGACCAGGTGCGGACGCCACTTCAGGTATTCCGCGATTCCATCCACCGCGTTCGGAATCGTGTGCACCTCGTAACCCTCGAACTCGAGGAGCTGTCCCAACGCCGCGCGGATTCCCTGCTCATCATCGATGACGAGAATCCTGCGACTCACTTGACACCCTTGTACAGTGTGATCTTGCCGCCGGAAATGCGCACGTCTGAAATGTAAGCCGGCATGACCATCGGGAGCCCGTTCTGGGAAATGCCTTCGACGGGCTTGCCGCGCTTCATTTGGGTCAGAAGCCTCGGGATTAGCCCGCTCGGCACGTCGATCCTGCCAAGTTTCACCTCCTGGACGAGGAATTCCGCCAGGCCTGGCTTCAACATGTTGATGGTGCCGCCGAATCGCACGCTGTCGCGCTCACCCAGCAGCATTCCGACGGGACCGAGTGATTTAGCGCCCCCAAAATCCTTGAGCTCCACGTCGGACCGGACGTAGAGCCGGTCGCCGATGACGGCGGCCTCGGCGTTTTTCGCGGAGGGAGGGAGCTGTTTCGCGACGACCGTGAAGATGTACGACGCCGCCTCCGCCGGTGTCAGATTCGCGAACACAGGTCCGGATTGTCGCCCGAGCGACTGCACCGCGACCTGCCCGCGCGCTGCGTCAGCCGCCGTGAGTAGCTGCCAGCCGGAGCTGACCGAAGTTGCAGTCGTTGCAGTGCCGGCGGCGGAGGTCGTGGCCGCGGCGGGACGCTCGACGCGCGCGTACCAGTACCACAACGCGATGAGACAGATGAGGATGACGAGACAGCCGGCCCTTTTTAGACAACCTTTCATGGAGTATGTGCGTGAAGGATGGGGGAGAATACCCCGTCAGGTGGAGTCAGGCAAAGGGGGGGCCGACTCCGGCCGGTGTCCGCTATTGGTTGCCGGGACCCCCGCGCTCGCGCCTTCCCTCTCCGTCTTCACGCCGCAGCCCAGGCGTCTTGATGCTTTCCGGCACCTTGGCCCACTGCGCGGGCGTCAGAATCGCTTTCGAGTCATTGATTCCCTGCGTCGCCAGCTTTCTCGCCTCGGTAATCGTCGGCTGGAGCTTGGTGAAAACTGTCATCGGGTCCGGATTCTTCGTCGTCGTGTCGCCGAGGACGTTGGCGACTTTCTCGATCAGCGAATCCGATTTGATCTTGAAGGCGTCGCCGCCCGTTTGAAGCTTTGCGACCTGATCCGGTGTCAGCTCGAGCTTCGCCGAGTCGTTGACCGCGATGATGTCGAGGAATGCGTTCGGCACGAGACGCGTCATGCGCGCCTTGAGCGCCTCCGGATCGAGGCGTCCGCCGGCCCCTCGGCCGATCGCATTGTTGAACCGCTGGCGTGCGGGATCCGTCCCGAGCGCAAGGCGCCCCTGAACTGCTATCTGGAACGGGACACGAAAAGCGTTCCGCGTTCCATTGGTAGCGCCGAAGTGCTCGTTGACCTGGTACTGGTAAGTATCGGTCGTTGGATCGAATCCCCGCACATAAAGAAGGGTACGGTCGGGGAACGATGGCTGTCCCCACCCGTGAAGATTGTTGCTGCCGTGGAGAAGCTGGTCGAGCCCGGTAAGTGTATTGAGCGCGATCACGGAGATCGTGAGCCTGCGATCGAGGCCGAACGCGGCAGGCCTGATGTTGGCCTGCAGATCGAGCGCGGGAGACCACGGGCTCGAGCAGCTGCTGCGGGCGGCGACCTTCCCCAATTGACTGAGGAGGCAAGCGCGCGCGCGCTGCGAGGTGTTCGCTAGCAAGCGGGTCATTCCGTTCGCGACCGCGGTATCACCGGCAGCCGCGGCAGCGGCGGGATCGAAGACGAATGCGCGATCGTTGTTGCGTCCGTCGCCGTTGATGTCGCCGCCCACAAGTGGAGCGAAGAAGCTTCCGGAAGTCGCGCGCGCGATCGCCGTCAGCTCGAGCACCGGCTTGAGCGGATACGTGATCGTCGCGAGGAGCGCGTGGCGCCGCGCATTGTCGCTGCGCCCCCACTCCGAGGTGTTCGGATTGCCGGCCGTCGATCCGGCAGTTCCACCAAAGCCCTGCACCGCGCCTTGCGAGAAACCCTGTGACTGATCGAACGAGCTCGTGAGCGTATACGACGCGTTGAACAGAATTCCTTTGCGGTTGATTCCATTGAGCCCGAAGGTGATCTGCTTCGTGTCGGATCGGAGATTCGACTGGATCTGGCTCACGACTCCAAACTCCGGGTGCAGCCGCGAGCCGAGCACCGACAGCACGCCGCTGTTCGGCACGATCGCGTTTGCCGGGGCGTACACGGGGCGATTGCCTTCATTCGCCAAGGTGAACTTGGGAACCGTGTCCAGATTGATGTCGGTCGATCCCGATTGCGCCACACCGCGCGCGTAGCCAGCGTCGATCGAGAAGGAATAGCGATCCCAGAATCGGCGATTCAATCCAAACGATGCGCGCCACGCCCGCGGAGCCTGGAAGTCAGGATCGAAGACCGTGACGTTGCGGTGCTGGTTGGCGAATATCGGCGTGCCCCCGTTGCACGACGTGGGAATCGTGGAAGGATCGGCCAGATACAGGGCCCAGTCGGGGGTCGGCGCCGCGGGGCCGACGCACGTGAGGAGCGACTGACCGTTGGCGAGACCAGTGGCGTTGAGCGCCGAGGCGAAGAGCTGGGCCGGAGCAGTGCCACGGAATTCGCCGAAGCCTCCGCGCAGTGTGAGCGGCGGCGGACCGAACTGCGATTCGCCGACGAACACCGTGAATCCCGCGCGCGGGCTGACGTGAAACTCCGCAGGAAGATTGTCCGTGCGGCGACCGAATGTCGAATCGACTTCAGGATTGTATACGGGCTTGTCGGGATAGCGCGATCCTTCGGCGCGCAGTCCGTAGGTAAACTGCACCTTCGGGCTCACTCGCCATGAATCGCCGAGATATGAGCCGAAATTGTCGGTGGCGGATTCCTGATCGCGCGCGAAGAGCGTGCGGGTGAACTGTGTGGGCAGGCCGGCCGCGAAATCGGCGAGCGAATTGAATGAAAAGGTACCGAACCGGTTGGGGACGAATCCTACGGAGCTCCTTTGCTCGTTGATGAGTCCGCCGAGCTTGAAGCGGTGACCGCCCGTGGTCGTGAGGCGGGAGATCTCGTCGCTCATTTCGAGCAGGCTCGATTTCGTTTCCTGCGGCAGCGATGGATTTCCTCCGAACTGGAGGGTGGAGATGGCGCTCGTCCCATCGTCGAGGACCGACGCGACTACTACGCGCCCGTCGGGAGCCGACAAATATCCGGTGGTATTCCGGTTGTCGACCGACTTGTAGCCGCGGAGCTCGTTGATGAACATCCCGAAGTGGGATGTGAGCGTCATCATGCCTCCGCCACTCGAACCCTTGAGATCACCGCCAGTGTGGGGCAGCGCCAGCGCATTGAGGCGCGAGCCGAGCTGAGTGTTGCCTCGCCAGTCTCCGCGCAGCATCAGGGAGTGGTCTTCCGCGAGGTTGTAGTCGACCCGCACGAGCGCCGACGTATTGTCGTTGAGACGCTCATCGGGTGCGAGCGGCGACGTGAGCGGGAGTCCGAAGCCCTGAACGATACTCAGAAAACGGCTCACCGAATCTTGATTGGTGCCAAGCCGCTGGAGCGTCAGCGGATCGGCCGCCAGAAGATCGAGAAGCGGATCGGTGCGACGCGAGAATGTGAGCGCGCCGAACGTGAACAGCTTGTCCTTCACGATCGGTCCGCCGGCGCCAAAGTTGACCTGGTTCTGCGTGTACTTCTGACCGAAGGCGGGATTCGTGTCGTCCACGAACTCGAGGCTGGGATCGCGAAGGGAATAACTGAACGCGCCCTGCACGTTGTTGGTGCCACCACGCGTAGTTGATGCCACCTGTCCACCGGTGAACTGCCCGCGCGCGACGTCGTACGTGTTCGTCACGACGCGCGTGTTGCGAATCGCTTCCGAAGGAACGCTCCCCGCGCCAAAGCTGAGTCCGTCCAGGGTGATGCTGTTCTGGTTGGAAGGCTGGCCGGCAACGTTGAAGGACGCCTTGGTGGTGTCCGTGCCGGGCACCACAATTACTCCGGGCGCGAGCGCCGCCAGAGCGTTCAGATCGCCCGCATCTATGGGCAAGCGATTGATGAGGTTCGGATTGAGGCTCCGTTCCGTGCTGCCGGGCTGGGGCCGCTGATTTGGATCGCCGCCCCGCCGCCCCGCGCGGACCTGCACGGTGGCAAGCTGAGTGGCGTTGCGGCCCATGTTGAAGTCCGTGATGAGCCGGTCCTCGTCGCCTTGCCGCTGGATGTCGCGTGAGACGGGGGCCATTCCAATCGCGCGCACGGTGAGGCGGTAGCTTCCGCCGCCATCCGGAAACACGATCGTGTACCGGCCGTCGGCCCCGGTGGTCTTGGTGCGTGTGATGCCCGTCTCGGCCGACGTGGCTTCGATGCGCGCGCCCGCGACTGCCTGACTGTCGAGTCCCGAGACCCGGCCCATCAATATGTCTGTGGTCGATCCGACTTGTGCGACGATCCGCGCGGGAAGAATCAGCGCGAGTAGCAGAATCACAATGCTGAGCGACTTCAAATTCATGTCCGACAATCTCCAAAGTTCTTCATTCGCGCTGACCTCACTATTACGCGTCTGCGTGACCGAATGCTGGGAGCACCGTTTTGTCCGCATATCTCGCCGCTCGCCCTTGTGCGTGGCAGTGATTTCGGGCGGCTCGAAACGGTTCCCGCTGCCCGCCTGGCGCGCGATACGATGACTCATGCTCGCCGCGGTCCGTTCGGCTGCTCTCGTCGGCATTGACGCGTACGACGTCATTGTCGAGGTCGATGCGGCGCAAGGGCTTCCGCAGTGGACGATTGTCGGGCTGGCCGCGAGCGCGGTAAAGGAGAGCCGCGAGCGAGTTGGGGCCGCGCTCGTCAATTCCGGGTTCAAGGTTCCACCGAGACGCATCACTGTGAACCTGGCGCCGGCGGACATCCGCAAAGAGGGCACGGCGTTCGATCTGCCGATCGCCATCGGGATTCTTGTAGCCACCGGGCAACTCGAGTCCGCTGTCGTCGCGGAGCGAATGTTCGTTGGCGAGCTCGGTCTCGACGGCGCATTGCGCACGATGCGCGGCGCGCTTTCGATCGCCCGTCACGCGCTGCGCACTCGTGTCGCAACGCTCATTCTTCCCGCCCCCAACGTCGCGGAAGCCAGTCGCGTGAGCGCGCTCGCACTTTGCGCGCCGAGCACACTGGCGGATCTAGTGCGCGAGCTGCGCGCCGGAACGCTGACGCGCGCCGTTGAAGTGTCCGTCGCGTCGACGCGGAACGGCGATGGAACTGATTTCGCAGACGTCGTCGGCCAGCAGGGAGCCAAGCGCGCCCTCGAAGTTGCCGCCGCGGGCGGACACAACGTGTTGCTCATCGGGCCGCCAGGCGCCGGGAAAACGATGCTGGCGCGACGGCTTCCGACGATCCTGCCTCCATTGACCGAAGAGGAAGCGCTGGAGGTGATCGCGATTCACTCCGTCGCCGGCGTACTCTCGCGAAGCGACGTCAGCGAAGGGGCGCGTCCCTTCCGGGCGCCGCATCACTCTATCTCGTGCGCCGGACTCATCGGCGGAGGCTCACTCCCTCGTCCGGGAGAGGTAAGCCTCGCTCATCACGGAGTTCTCTTTCTGGACGAGATGCTCGAGTTCCCGCGGCACGTCCTGGATGGACTGAGACAGCCGATGGAGGACGCCAAGGTTGTAATTGCTCGCGCATCGCAAGCCGTCACGTATCCCGCTCGGTTCACTCTGATCGGTGCATCGAATCCGTGTCCGTGCGGCAGAGCGGCCGATCCTCTCGGAGTTTGTAACTGCAGCGCGACTGACATCGAGCGCTACAACGCGCGCATCTCCGGTCCGTTGGCCGACCGAATCGACATGCACGTCACCGTTGGCGCCGTTGCGCTGCGCGATCTGAGCGGCACGAGCGATGGTGATTCTTCCCCGTCGATTCGCACACGAGTCGAGCGCGCTCGCGCAATCCAGCGAAGGAGATTCGCACGAAAGCCGGGCATATCCTGCAATGCTTACGCGATCGGCCGTTGGCTCGATGCCAATACACCAGTACATCCCGAAGCGAGGACGCTCCTTCACACAGCGGCCGAGCGTCTCGGCCTGTCAGCGCGCGGCTATCATCGCGTCCTGAAAGTCGCGCGCACGATTGCCGACCTCGATGATGTCAAGGAGATTGCGTCGGCTCACGTAGGAGAGGCTCTTCGCTACCGCCCGTTGTCGCGGGCGGCTCCGATCCTACCGACTGCTGCGAACTCAGCGTGAAGTTCGCGCCGGTCCCGCTCGACCTGCCGCTCGAGAGTGAGGAAGGGGGGCGAGCGAGACGTCGCCGCCCCCACCAACCTCACGGTTCTCGAACCGGCTTACTGACCGCCGTCCCGGCCGTGGTGGCCCCGGTTTCCGTCGCCCTTGTCATTCGACCCGTTATGGTGATCCGAGTCGCCAGGATCGCAGGCCTCGCGCCCGTTGCCCACCGCGCCTGCGGCGAGCCCGACGATCGTCCACTGGGGAAGACCAGCGGCGGCGTCCACCTCGACGATTACATCATAGGCATCGATTCCAACGAGCGCGGCTGAGCGAACGGCGGCGAGCATCAGTCACCGTAATGCTCAACCGCCGTCGAAGGAGACCGTTATCGGTCCCGCAGTATCCTTTTAGCGATCGCCTTTGCGGCCCGGGTTGCCGGGGGTCCCGCCGTCCTCGTCATTCGACCCATGGCGGTGGTTCGAGTTGCCCGGATCGCAGCCCTCGGGTCCGTTGCCCACGCCCTGGTTGCACTTGTCCTTGTCATTGCCATTGCGCTTGCTGCCCTCGCAGCCGGTGACCGCGGTGCCCGTGATCGTCACGTCGGCCTTCGCATAGGCGTTCCCGTGGAACGTGCCGCCGGTCAGGGTGATGGCCGCCCCGGAGAGGATCGTTCCGACGAAGTTCGAAGTGGTCAAGGTCGCGGCCGCGGTGCTCAGCCACGTGACGTCGCAAGCCTGCGCGCCGTTGGCCAAGACCACATTGAAGTTGGTGCCCGTCAAAGCGCCAGAGACCAGAAAGATGTACGACCCGCCGCCATTGAGCGTCAACGTGCCGGTCTTCTCCACCGAGCTGATGCAGTAGGTACCAGGCGGGAGCGTTTGGGCAGCTAGCGTACCCGTCAAAGTATGGGCTTGATCGCATTGCCCTACCTGGGGCGCGAGTGCAGCGTACTCCGCGAGGAAGGCATTGTAAGCCTGCTTGGCGACTCCGTCGCCCACGTGAATCGTCCCCGTAACAGGACAACTTGTCAGGGTGACCGAGCCGGTGGGCTTGGCCTGAAACGTCCCCACGTCGCCGATGATGGTGCCGTCCGTGCAGGTCACCGCTTGGTTGGCGAGCACCGCGAAATTCGACGCCGCGGCTGATTGGCTGTTGACCGAGCTGGATGAGAGGAGCGGGGGCGCGTTGATTCGGGACGCGGAGTCGTTGCTGCACGCCGCGGAGAGCAGCGCCAAAGTGACGAGGACTCCTGCGGCAAGTCCGGGTCGAGCAAGCGTCCGTACCCGATGCAGAAGATTGTGCGTGTACATATTGGCCTCCTTAAGGCTCTGGTGGTTTTCAGTCAGCTAATTTTCGAAAGGCCGAGCGCGGTTTCCCGCATCAGGCGAATCCTCCATCTTTTTCTTTTTCAGCGCCGCGAGATATGGATCGGCGATCAGGAGCCGGAATTGCCCGCGCCGATTTGCCGCGTCCACGGCTTCCGCGTGACCTTCGACCACCAGTTTGCCATGGGCTCGGTAACGGAGAAGTCCACCTTCACTTGCTTCAACTCCTTCATTTGCCTTACACCTTGCGCTCGGTCTGACCGAAATCCTTCTGGATCTTGCCCTTGGCTTCCTCGGCCCGACCCTTCACATGTTCGCTCGTGTCGCCAGTCGCCTTACCGAGATCACCGCGAAACTTGCCCTCGGTTTCCTTCATCTTGCCCGTCGTCTCGTTCTCAAGACCGCGCTTGTTGATGGTCGTACATCGCCCGACTGAGGTTGGCCGCCAGAAATAAGCGGTGCTTAGTCTAGCTCATCAATGCAAAGGTCGGGCCTGAGGCGTCCGCCGGAGTAGCTGCGTCGTTCGAGAGATGGGGGATCCCGCCCGTTTAAGTCCAAACACTGACTTGTGGTTTATCAAAGCTCCCGAGGAGTGACTCGACCCCCAACCCGGTGATTAACAGTCTCTACCGACAGCTTTAGACAGTTTCGCCGTGTGCGTTCCCGGTCAGAATTATCTTGCGCGATTGCAATTGAGTTCTGAAGCGTGGCGCGGGGGTTTGCAGTGGTGTCGCACAAATGCGTCACACTGACGGCTCGCTACTTCGGATGTCAGCGGAGCGCATCAGGGGGTGGAGCCGAGATCTGACGGTGGACCGCCTGCCATATCACTGCCTTCACGTTCTGGTGGACGAGTTCACGGAGCGTGCGAACGGCGTCTGGATTTGGAAAGCTCTTGAAGCCCAGGAAGACGTATTCGAATTCCCTGCGGCTGTAGTAGTCGTTGATCAACTCGATGATCAGGCGGTCGTCGCCGCTGATCGGCACTCGGGTGAAAGATTTATGTCGCTCCGCACTGCGCAGCCCGCTGTTCAAGTCGTGCCCAACTCCGGGGAGCTGCTGGTCACTGCGACTCAGATCGCGGTCCGGAGATGCAGAAAGGCGGAGCGCCCTTTTTTGGGACGCTCCGCCTTTTAGTCTCTGAACCGGACCCTCTTTCGAGGGCCCGGCCAGAGAAGGTGCTTACTCCTGCGGTGGTATTACGATCCTGTCGCTGCCGATCGTCACGATACGGAAATCATCGCGACGGTTCTGCTGCCAGCAGGCTTCGTTGTGCTCGGTGCAAACCGGGCGCTCCTCGCCATAGCTCACGAGGTCGAAGCGATCTGCCGCAATGCCGTGGTCAACGAGGTACCGCTTGGCACTTGCCGCACGGCGCTGGCCAAGGGCCAGGTTGTACTCGTCGGAACCGCGCTCGTCAGCGTTACCCTCGATACGAATTCTCATACCCGGGTTAGCCTGCAGGTACGGGAGCTTCACATCAAGTGTAGCAGCCGCATCCGGTCTGATCGTCGACTTGTCGAAGTCGAAGTAGATCGGGCCAGTGATCTTGGTCGTGTCAACAGCAGCCAATGGAGGCAAGCAAGCCGGATCCGTTGCCAGAATGTTCGAATTGTACTGGCAGG
>DHJM01000017.1:21619-22141 GCA_002404335.1 Gemmatimonadales bacterium UBA4720 | reverse complement strand
GCAACGCAGTTCGGGCTCGAAGCAGGAATGCTCTCGAGACCGGCGTACGTGCACATAACCTCCGGACGCGCACCACCAAACAGGAAGCTCAGGCCGGCGCGGGCGTGCAAATTCATGTTCGCACTCGGCTTGTGATTCGGCATGTAGTCGATCACACCGTCGAGACGAAGCGCCGTGCGGTTCGCGACCGCGAGGCGGAGACCAGCGAGACCGCTGCCGCCGAAATTATAGCTGTAGGCGTCGGGCCCCGTGGCGCTCTTGAACTTGTAGCTCGTGCGAGTGCCACCAGCACCGAGGATGAATTGGCTCTGCCGACCCATCAGGCGGATCGGGAAATTGTAGTTCAGCCGCGTTGCGAAAGCATGCGCGTTGACTTTCGTCACCGGATTAATCCCGCAGCAAGGCGGGCCGATGTTGTCCTGCGGCGAATAGTAGCCATCGCCTTCGAGTTCCCACCGGGGATCGGAGAGGAACACGCCAACGCGTCCACCGTAGCCAAGACCGTTCTTCGGCATCGGGCCA
>DHJM01000017.1:15631-21545 GCA_002404335.1 Gemmatimonadales bacterium UBA4720 | reverse complement strand
GGAGCCCACATCACCGGGTTGCCCGTTGCGCCGCCGCCGAAAAGGTTGTTGATATCCGGCGAAAGCTGTAGACCAGCCTGAGCGCCGAAATCGAACTTGCTGCCGTTGGACGGCAGATAGTTCACTAGTCCGTCGACGCGAAGTGCAACGCCACCGAAGCCGAGGTTGAACCCGACCATTCCGTTCGCGCCAAACTGATAAGTCCCGGCGCCGGCATCGGTCCCTCCGCGAAGGTTCTCGAGAACGCCACCGGCGCCGATATGGATCGACGGCAGATTCCCCAGCGGGAAGCTGTACATAAGGCGCGCCGTGAACGCGCTCGCCTTCACGTCGCCGGCAATCGCGTTGCTCGGCGATCCCAGGAAGCGAAAGCCAGCCTGCGATTTCGCAGGGGTATAGACGCCGTCAGCCTCGAGGTTCCAGTTCGGCGCGATGAAAGCGCCAACTCGTCCGCCGTAGCCCCAGGATTTTCCGAAACCGGAGTCCAGGTTCCACTTGCTATCGAAGTGCGTCCACGTGCCGAACCCGCCTACCAGCAACGTACCGGGCGACTGTGCTGCCGCCGTTCCGCCGAGGAGTAAGGCCGTCATCGCGCAGACGGTCCAACTTCTTCTCAACATGATTGATTCCTCTCAAAGGGTGGAGATACTTACAGCGGTTACCGCGGTTGCACGTTGCGTTGTGAGGCAGGATGCATGCCCAGTGAGCGCGCGAGCGCTCTCCAGACCGACCGTCTCACAACCGGACAAACTAGCAAATCTTTTCAGGGGCGCTAGTGATGCACGCCGTTAAAAAAACAACGCGACAAACATTCGTCACGCTCCGCCGATATGCGGCAGCGGTAGCCGTTCTCGTCGTCGACAATCGGATTGCAAGTGCCACGCCAGCCAACACCATTGAAGGGCAAATGGAGGGCTTTAGAACGAAATACCGGTAATCCGACGGGCAATTCGCCCCTTTTGGGGTCGCGCAGTGCTCGCAGCCCATTTTGTAAGTCCGCGCAGCACAACCAGCTAAGGGGCGCGCAGGCACTGCCGCGAGGTGCTTCCGCGAGACACGTCCGTCCGTTACTACGAAACAACTCGCCGCCACCACGGCCCGCGCTGCCGAGCCAGAACTTTCTCGGTCGCCTTTCCCCACGCTTTCTTCATCTCCAAACCATCCGCGAAACGATCTTCCGGCTTCGCCGCAAATGCGGTGCGGAACCAATTGGCGATCACTGTCGGAAACGGCACCAGATCCGCACGCTCGCTCAACTGGCGCGCCAATATGCTACGCGCATCATCGTCGCCAAACGGTGGCTCGCCCGTCATCGTAAAATACACGATCGCGGCGAGCGCGAAACAATCCGCCGCCGGCCCCTGCTGCTCGCCAAGGAGCTGCTCCGGCGCCGCGAATGCGGGCGTACCCGTCGTACCAGCTACATCCTCACCGGTGACGTTCGCGATGCCGAAGTCCGTGATGCGCCAGCGCTGATAACGATCAATGAGAATGTTCTCGGGCTTGAGATCGCGGTGCAGTATTCCGTTCGCGTGCGCGACGTTGAGGCCGTCCAGAACCTGTTCGACCTGCGACGCGATCTCGGCCGCCTGGCGCGGACCTGATCGCGCCACGAGACTCGCCACGCTCCCTTCCTCGGCCAGCTCCATCGTGTACCAGGAAAGATCTCCGCTCGAGTCCCAGTCGTAGATCGGCACGATCGCCGGATGCGCGAGCTGCGCGGCAAGCTTTGCTTCGCGCCAGAACGCTCTCACCGCCTTGTCATCGCGCGCGATTGCGGGGTGCAGCGCCTTCAATGCGACTTCGCGCTCGAGGGAGAGATCGCGCGCGCGCCACACCGTTCCGAACGCGCCGCTGCCCAGCTTCGAGAGAATCTCATAGTCATCGCCCACCGCCCAGCGCACGCGCGCCTCGGCGGACTCCTGCGCTGTGCTGTCGGGCTCGCCGCGAACCATCACTACCGTCCGCGCCGGATCACCGCGATCCACCGCCCGCAGAAGAACCGCAAGCGAAGGAAAACGGTCGGCCGCATTCGGTGACAGCGCGCGGTCGAGCGCGGTCGCCATCGACTCGGGTGTCTCGGGCCGCACCAGCTTGATCGGCGGCGCACCGCGCGATGGCGGCGCTTCACCCGTGAGCGCGGTGAAACACATCGCGGCGAGCTGCCATTGGTCGCTCGCGGGCGTGGGGATCCATTCGCCCGACTCCCACTCGGGCGGCATCGGGAGGAGCTCCGCGCGCATCGGACGCGAGGCCTCGAGCGAGCGAATCTCGAGCGGACCATTGCCGGGCCTCACGCCAGGGGGAATCGCCTCGCGCGGGACCGCCCACTGCCACTCCAGCATCCAGAGCCGCCCGGTCGGCGTCGTCCACAGCGCGTCGCCGTTCAGCCCGCCGTGCGCGATGCCGGTTTCGTGAAGGTACGAGAGAGTGGAGCACGCACCGCGAAGCATCTGAAAGACGTACGGAATGTCCGCGAGCCCGAGCCGCGCCAGGCGCGCGCGCACAGTCTCGCCGGTCACCCAGCGGCGCAAATAGCCGGGCCCGCGCCGGGCGTCACGATACGCTGTCCAGTAATGATAGGTCGTCGGAATCGAAGGATGACTGCGCTGCGCCAGCTGCTTCGCTTCCTCGAAGAGCCACGGTGTGTGAGCGGGATCGGGCGCGGTCACCAGCGACAGCGACCGACCCAATGCGTCGACCACTTCCTGGTAGTGGCGATAGTCGCCGACCATCCCGCCCGGGCCCCAGGACCACTCGGGAGGCAGCTGCCAATCGAACAGGTGCGGCGGCAGAACCTTGGTTGCGCGCGGCGTCTCTACTCCGCGATTCACTCCGTTCATGCCTCGCTCCGCTCAAGTACTATGAGCACTCTGGTTCCTTTTCCTTCTTCGCTGGTGATCGCGATCTCTCCTCCCCACACTTCGATCAGTCTGCGGCTTACGGCGAGCCCGAGTCCGCTTCCGGTTGTGCGCGTTGAAAAATGCGGCTCGAAGATCCTCGGCAACACTGCCGGGGCGATGCCCGACCCATCGTCGACCGTCTCTATGGTCACTCTTCCGTCTTCCTCGCGCAGTGAGATATCCACGTGACGCGCCAGCGCGAGGCGCGCGTTCTCGAATACGTTGAGCAACACGTCCCGCATTTCGTCCTTCCGCGCCATCGCCCACACCGGCCTGTCCGCGCCCCGCAATTGCCACTTCACCTTTCGGTCGCCCATCTGCTCGAGGGCAACGACGTCCTTGACCACCGCGGCAACGTCGACAACGACCGCCGGCGGCAGATCCGCAGGCGCGCTGCCGTAGCGACTGAACGAGCGCGCGATCTCGTCAAGCCTGTCAATCTCGGCCAGGATTCGTTTCACGTTGTCGTTGAGCACCTGGTCGTAGTCAACGCGCGGATCACTGCGCGCCCGCCGCAAATGCTGAACCCCCAGTCTAATCGGTGTGAGCGGATTCTTGATCTCATGGGCGATCTGGCGGGCCATCTCGCCCCACGCCAGCACGCGCTCGGCGCGCGCCACTTCGATGCGGCTGAGCTCGAGATCCCTCGCCAGCCCCTTCGCCGCGATCCCACTGAGCCCCAGAGCCGCGAGCGCGCCGATGGCCGTTGCGAACAGCACCAGCATCCCGAGATCGCGGCGACGCCTGTCCAGCACGATATCGTCGCTCCGAGCGGGCGCGGCGAGCACGTAGCGTTCCTGTCCCACCACGCCGGTACTGTAGCCGAAGAGCATTTTGGTAGCGCCGAGCTTTGCTTCCCACACAGCTGAGAGCTCACCCCCAGTCGAGAGGCTGAGCTCGACCGATGGAGGCAACTGCCGCCCGGTCGGAGCGAGGGCATCGAGCAGGCTGTCGCTCGTGCGATCGAGAAAGCCGTTGGAATAGAGGAAGAGCGGAGTGTCGAAGCGCCGCGCCGCTCCCGGCAGCTGCTCGTACTCGTTGCCCGCGGCAACCGCGTTGAGTGTCTCGCGCACGAGCACCTCGCGGGTCTGAACGTCGTCGCTGCGCAATCGTTGATACGACCAGACCGCGAATGCGATCGCCGGAATCACGAAGAACGCGAAGAGAGCGAGAGTGAGCCTCGCGTGGTAGGTGTAAATCCACCTCGCCGCGCGCACGCGGAGCCAACCCACGAAACCCTTTTCCATCATCGTGCCGAGAAGCCAGAACAATCCGGCGAGCATCAGGTCGAGCAGCAGGACGAGGCTTCCGCGCTCGGCCCGCACCCAAACCGAGCGCAGGTCGATCTCCACGTGCGCGCGCATCGTTCCCGCGCTCGTCGAGATCAGCCGGTTGCCGTGGAGCTCGTCCCCCACCCGATGCCAGTGCACCCGAATCGTGTCGGCGTGGCCCGAGGGCGAGACGTCGGTCAGCAGCAGCGCATAGGGGGGATCGCCGCCGGATGGCGGAGCCATTCCCAGGAGTGCTGCGTATGGATTGGCATTTAGAAGTCTGGTGCGCGGCAGCACCAGCACCGATGTCGCGCCACCCGACGGATGGGCTACGGCGGCAAGAATCTGAACGCCGGTGGGACCGAGCGTGCTTCGCGCCACTGTCTGACGTGTGGCGATCGCCTCCTTGACCGCGTTCGTTACAGCGTCGGAATCCGGCTCCGCTGGCGCGACCGCAAATTCGGAGATCTGCGTCGCGGCTTGAGTCCAGGATGTGATAGTCGCCGGATATTCCGCCGATGCCAGATCAGAGGCCGCATATGCTTTCAGCAGGTCGGCGCGGCTGAGCGGCTGCGGAGACTGCGAGAGCGTGGCGACGAATCGACGCGTGAGCTGGACCGCGTAGTCGTCAACGTGCCCGAGTGCGGCAACATCCTGTTCGGCGAGCTGCATGCGCTCCCTGGATGTCGTCGACCAGAGGCCGCCGAGCGCAACGATGGCGGAAACGGAAGCGATGATGAGCGCCGCGCGAAAGGTGACGTCTCCCAGCTTGCCGAACGCCATGAGCAGCATCCAGTAAACGGCGAGCAGCACGGCGAAAAGGAAGAGGAAGAGGGGGATCTCCCAGGAGAGCCAGAGGCCGGGGGTAGACCCCCACGGTGGCTGCCCGATTCCTCGAACAATGTTCGATGCGAACGGAATGCCGACGCCGAGCGTCACGATTGCGCCGACCGCGGCGTACGCGCGTGGCCAGCGGGCCTCAGGGTGCGCGCGAATGACCGCGTACACTGCCAGGAGAATCAGGGCCGCGCTGATCCAAAGCGCGCCCGCGTTCGCCGTGAGCGGGCCTCCGAGCTTCGAGAAGTAGTACGCCGGATCAAAAAGGCGGGACGCGTTGGAGAACGAGTTCCATGGAATGAGCGCCGTGATCGTGAGCGCCACCGCCACCGCGAAGAGCCGCTCGGCCAGCGCGCGTCTCTCGCGCCAGGCGAAGACGAGAAACACGAGAGCGAGAATGACGAGGGCTACTGCTCCACGCGCGCGAAACATCGATGCGCGGCGGAAGCTGGCCTCGTCCGCCGTTGCCAGTCGCGCCACCGCCCGCAGAATCGGCTTGCCATCGGCCGAGAGCACCACTGACCCTCCGCGCGCACTCGGGGGCGGGGAAAACTCGTAGGAAGCGACGCCTTGGGCGAGGGCTAGCTGTTCGTCCACAGATTCAGTGAGCCTGTTCGCCGGCGGCGCGGCGTGCAGCACCGCCGACGCGACGGCACGACGGTCGCCGCGCGTCTCGACAACGTTGAGAGTCGAGTAGAACGGGCTGAACGTCACGCTGACATGGCCGCGAAGTGTATCGGGATCGATCCTCACTTTGCCCGACCAGGCGAAGGGACGATCGTGGTCGAAGAGGACGACCGATTCTCCATCTCTCTGGGGAGACCGCGCGGAGAGAAACGCAAAGGCCCCTTCGGGGTCGACGGGAGCATCGAGCGCGCGAGTCGCCCTTTCGTCGAGGCGGTC
>DHJM01000017.1:11644-15598 GCA_002404335.1 Gemmatimonadales bacterium UBA4720 | reverse complement strand
CGCTTCCGTTTGGCGAATCCGGCCCGGACGTGCGTGGAAGCGCCGGGGTTCTGACCCACATCGCAATCAGGAAAAGCGGTACCGCGGCAGCCGCGAGGATTGCGCCTCGCGGCAGGTGACCGCTTCTTACAATAAGACTACTATCTGATGCGATGACTCTTCCCTCCTCCATTCCAGTTTCCGGGCCGCTGCGGGTCAAGGAGCTCAATCCGGCGCAGATCAGCGCGATACTCGGCAACGATCCGCGGCTCATCATCCCGATCGGGACGTGCGAGCAGCACGGTCCTCACCTTCCGCTCGGCTGCGACACCATAATCGTCGAGCACATGGCGGACGATCTCTCAGCGGAATATGGCGTGTTGCGGGCTCCTACGGTGGAGTACGGAGTGAACGTCGACACGGAGCGCGGGTTCACCGGTAATGCCTCGCTGAGAAAGAAGACGCTGCACCGGATGCTCAATGACCTGCTCGATTCGTGGGAGGCCACTGGCGTGCGGGAGTTCATTCTGCTCACGGCGCACGGGCACGATCCACATCAAGAGGCGCTTGCTACCGTCATCACCACTGCGGCGCGGGTAAGAGTTGTTGACATGTTCGGCGTGAATCTCTCCGACCTGCTCGAAGGCCAGAGGGAGGCCATGCACGGAGACGAGGTCGACACATCGATAATGCTGTTTCTGGCGCCGCATATGGTCAGCCTCGATCAGGCACAGGACTATATGATGTCGCGCGAGCAGCTCAGGCGGTACAGGCGTGGCTGGCTCACTGTTCCGAGCGGGAGCGCGGGCTCCATCGGGAGGCCGTCTCTCGCAACGGCGGAAAAGGGGAAGCGCATCTACGAGCGCATCTACGCCAAGATCAGCGACCGGATTTTTCTGGCGCCCGCGTCGACCGAATAAGGTCGCGCGCTACAGTCAAGTCGGACTTAATTCAATCTTAAGGAAACTCGGTGTTTTCGGGTCTGAAACTCTATTGTATAGTTGGCCGTAAGTGTTCGAAAAGTCCACCTCCCCTACAAATGATACGATCACTGCTTTTCTTAGGTCTTGTGGCAGGCGCCGTTCAGGCATCCGCCCAGGTTACTCCCCGCGATTCGGCTGGCCAAGCCACGCTGACCATCGATCAGGCGATCGAGCTGGCCCGGCGCAACAATCCAGAGCTCCAACAGATTGAGAACAACCGCATCGGCGCCCGCGCCGCCGTGCGGAGCGCGTATGGCGCTCTGCTGCCGACCGCTGACGCCTCGCTCTTCGCGCAAAGACAGCAGGGCGGCCAGCAGATCTTCAGCGGCGCAAGTCTCGGCGCCAGCTCCGACGTCAATCAGTCCAGCTATCAGATCGGACTGAACTATAGAATCAACAGCGCAACGCTGATCACGCCGAGCCTGCAGCGCGCCAATCGCGATGCTGTAGAGGCTGACATCACGGGCGCCGCCGAGACGCTCCGCAGCAACGTGCGGCAGCAGTATCTGTCGTCGCTCCAGGCCGAGGCGAACGCGGATCTTCAGGACACCCTCGTCGTGGCGTCGCAGCAGGAGCTGATTCTCGCGCAGGCCAGAGAGATCGTCGGTTCCGGCACGCAGCTGGATGTCCAGCGCGCTGAGGTATCGCTCGGACTGCAGCAGGTGGCGGCGCTCAAGGCGAGAAGCCAGGTCGAGATCGAGAAGCTGCGGCTGTTCCAGCAGATGGGAACCCCCCAGCCGCCTAACGTGAAGCTCGTAAGCCAGTTCCCGGTCACGCCGACAGCGCTCAATCTCCAGGAGCTCATCGAGTCCGCGCGCCGCCAGAACCCCGGCGTTCTCGCGCTGCGGTCGAGGGAGCACGTGTCTGATCTCAATGTGAGGCGGGAAAAGGGCGAATACTCACCAACCCTGTCCTTGTCCACGGGCATCGGCGGCTATACGTACGGCTACACGAATTCCAACTTCCCCGTGCAGCAGGCGTCGGCGCAGCTCGATGCGGCGCGCACGAGCTGCGTCAGAACCGAGGAGGTCCGCGCGGCGCTGAACCTTTCAAACCAGCTGGCCGAGTGCAACGCGATGGCATTCACGGACGCGCAAGCGCAGGCGATCCGCGACGGGAACTCGAGGTTCCCATTCAACTTTACAAAGTCTCCGCGCTCGTTCAGCGCGACGCTCTCGCTTCCGTTGTTCGATGGATTCTCGCGTGAGCAGAGGTTGCAGGAAGCGATGGCGAGCCGGTCCGACGCGCGCTACAGCGTGAGATCGAAGGAGCTGGCGCTCACGGCTGACGTGACCGCGGCGTACCTGATTCTGGTGACGGCGGAAAAAACCGTAGCGCTCCAGGAGCAGAACGCCGCCAAAGCCAAGCAGGAGCTGAAGCTGGTGCAGGACCGGTACAGAATCGGGGCGACGACGTACGTCGACCTCACAGAAGCGCGCGCGACATACGAGCGCTCCGAGAGCGACCGCATCACCGCCGTGTACGACTATCATAAAGCCTTCGCCGCTCTGGAGAGCGCCGTCGGTCATCCCCTTCGCTAATCGGATCGACATATATGAAGAAACGCACCAAGTGGACCATCGTCGGCGCGATCACTCTCGCGATCGTGATCATCGGCGTCACCAGCGCGATGAAGGGCCGCAACAAGGCGACCGAAGTCCGCATGGAGAAGGTTCAGAAGCGTGATCTGGTCGCCTCGGTGACGGCGAGCGGCCAGGTACAGCCGCACACGAAGGTAGACATCAGCGCCGACATCAGCGGACGAATCGTCCGCCTGGCCGTGAAGGAAGGCCAGATGGTGACAATGGGCCAGTTCCTCCTCGAGATCGACCCGTCGCAATATCGGGCGAGCGTCGAGAGAGCGACCGCGGCCGTCGCATCGGCCAGGTCACAGGCGGCGCAGGCGAAGCCGGCTATGGCCCAGGCTCAGCGCAACTTCGACCGTTTGATGGCGCTCAAGAAAGCAAATCCGACGCTGGTGTCCGATGAACAAATCGAGCAGCTGAGAACGCAGGTCGAAGTCAATCAGGCAACGCTGGAGGCGGCGAACCACGCCATCGATCAGGCGACGGCGTCGTATCGGGACGCGCAGTCGCTCCTGAGCAAGGCGACCATCTCCGCTCCCATGAGCGGTCGCATCACACGACTCAGCGTCGAGCAGGGCGAGACCGCGATCCAGGGAACGTTCAACAAGGACGCGGCGACGATGCTCACGATCAGCGACATGAGCGTCCTCGAGACGAAGGTCAAGGTCGATGAGACCGATGTCTCGCGAATCAAGATCGGCGACTCGACGGTGGTCCAGCTCGATGCATTCCCCGATACGACATTCATCGGCCGGGTTTCCGAGATTTCGAATAGCTCGGTAAAGGGTGCGGGCACCGGCGGTACCGGCGGCGCGACCGACCAGGCGATCGACTATGAAGTGACGATCCAGCTGCTCAACGTTCCGCCCGACACACGGCCCGATTTCTCGTCTACCGCGAAGATCATCACGTCGACCCGGAACAACGTCATCGCGATTCCAATCATCGCGCTCACGGTCCGCGAGGACAGCGTCAAGCCCGACACTTCGCTCACGCTCGCGAAGAAGGCGCCGTCGAAAGAAGTCGGTAAGCGTGACGTCGAGGGAGTGTTCGTGATCGGAACGAACAACAAAGTCACCTTCCGTCCCGTAAAGGTTGGTATTGCGGGTGAGAAGTATTTCGAGGTTCTCTCCGGCCTCAAGGAAGGCGAGAACATCGTCGGCGGCACCTACCAGGCCATCCGCGAGCTCAAGGACGGCACAACGGTGCGCGCACAGAAGGACCAACCGAAGAANNGTCACGCGCGGGCTGAAGCGCGACTACGACATGGGCGGCGAGATAGTACACGCTTTGCGCGGAGTTGACATTGCCATCCGCCGCAACGAGTACGTCGCGATCATGGGCCCGTCGGGCTCGGGAAAGTCGACGCTGATGAACCTGATCGGCTGCCTCGACACGCCGAACGC
>DHJM01000017.1:2349-11394 GCA_002404335.1 Gemmatimonadales bacterium UBA4720 | reverse complement strand
AATCGCGAGATCGGCTTCGTGTTCCAGACCTTCAACCTGCTGCCGCGCGCGACCGCGTTGCACAACGTCGAGCTACCGCTGGTGTACGCCGGCGTCGGATCGGACGAGCGGAGAAAGCGAGCCACTGAAGCACTCGAGCGCGTGCAGCTTGGAGATCGAATCCAGCACCGGCCGAACGAGCTTTCCGGCGGTCAGCGCCAGCGCGTCGCGATCGCGCGCGCGCTGGTTAACCAGCCATCGATTCTTCTCGCGGACGAGCCGACGGGAAACCTCGACTCGACCACATCGGAAGAGATCATGCGCGTCTTCGAGGGCCTGGCCGAACAGGGACAGACTGTGATCATGGTGACCCACGAGCCCGACATTGCGGCCCACGCGCGACGCGTGATCGTCCTGCGCGACGGATCGGTCGCCAGCGACGAAAAGCGCGCAACCTTCATCAAGGCAGCCGGAATCGCCCCGCCAGACCTCAACAGGAAAACCTGACCGTGCCGTTCGTCGAGGCAATCTGGCTGGCTCTGGCGCAGATACGCGTGCAGAAGCTGAAAAGCTTCTTCACTCTCCTCGGTGTTTGCATCGGTGTCATGTTCCTGATCGCGGTCATCTCCATCGTGCAGGGCATGAGCAGCTACATGGAGAACGACTTCGCGGCCAAACTGTTAGGCGTGAACACCTTCACGCTGCGCCGTTTCCCATGGTTCGGCGACGGCGCCAGCTCTGAAGAGGAGTGGCGCACCTGGCTCCGGCGGCCTCGCATCTATCACTCGGATCTGGCGCTCGTCGCCAGCGTGCTGCCGCCCGGATCGAGGTACGCGGTCGAGAGTCAGGAATACCTCCAGGCGCAGTCGCAGTACGCGCGCCCCAAGCAGGTCGAGGCCCACGCCGTGGACGGCGACTACTTCACGATCAAGAAGTACGACGTCCGCCTCGGACGCCTCTTCACGCAACAGGAGTCGACCCTCGGCGCGCCGGTTGTCGTCATCGGTGACGAGGTCGCGACCTATTTCTTCAGGGACCTCGACCCGCTCGGGCGCCAGCTCCGCATCAAGGGAATGCCTTATACGGTGATCGGAGTGCTCGAGAAGCAGGGTTCCGTATTCGGGCTCTCGCTCGATCGAGTCGCCATCGCGCCCTACAACTCGCCGCTGCACCATTTTACCAATCCACGCGGCGACGTGGACGGAATCATGGTTCAGACTCCGACGTCGCTCACGATGACCGACGCGATGGAGTCTGTGCGCGAGGTAATGCGCGGGCGGCGCAAGCTCCGGCCGAGCGAGTCCGACAACTTCTTCATGGAAACCTCCGCGACCGCGCTGGCCTTCATGGACAAGCTGAAGAAGGTGATGACCATGGCCGGCACCGCGTTCCCCGCGATCGGACTGATCGTCGGCGGACTCGTGATCATGAACATCATGCTCGTCGCCGTGGCAGAGCGTACGCACGAGATCGGGATAAGGAAGTCGCTCGGTGCCAGACGGCGTGACATTATGCGACAGTTCCTCGTTGAGGCCGCGACTCTGAGCACGCTCGGCGCGGTGGTCGGAATCATTCTCGGAATCGCCGCTGCCAAGGTCATCGAGTGGAAGACGCCGCTCCCCGCGGCGGTTGCACCCTGGTCAATAGTGATGGCGACGCTGCTCGGGACGGTCGTAGGAATCATCTCGGGCGTATATCCGGCTCGCAAGGCGGCAGCGCTCGATCCGATCGAAGCCCTGAGGAAGGAATAGCGATGCGGATCGGGCAGCGCATTTTCAACGCGCTCGAGGGCGTCGGCATGGCCGTTGACTCGATCCGCTCGAACAAGGTGCGAGCCGCGCTCACTATCATGGGGGTCGCGATCGGCGTGTTCGTCGTCGTCGCGATGTCATCGGTGGTGCGCGGGATCAACGAGAGCTTCGCCAAGGATCTGGAGGCGGCCGGTCCGACTTCGTTCTTCATCTATCGACGTCCGATCAGTGGTTTCCAGGCGTGCGATGGCTCGGACGAGACGTGCCCAGAGCGCCGCAATCCGGCGCTCACGATCGACGACGCGACGGCGATCGAGCGGCTGCCTACAATCAAGGCGGTCACCGCGCACCTCGGCAGTGGCGCCAAGTTCACCTACAAGGACAAGCAGGTGAGCACGGGGATGGAGATCTACACGCCGAACTGGGTCGATGTAGATGGCGGCGATATCTATCCCGGCCGCAGCTTCACTTACGCCGAGAATACCACTGCGGCGCGAGTCATCATCGTCAACCAGAAACTGGCCGAACGACTCTTCGGAACGTCGGACCCACTGGACAAGATGATCAACGTCGATGGCGTTGGATTCCAGGTGATCGGAGTCTACCACTATACGGCGAGTCCGATGGGAACGCCGACGTCGGCTGGCGGTGGTGATCAGGCGAAGGCGATCGTGCCGTTCGAGTCGGCGCGTCGCAGTCTCAACCCGTGGATGCGGGGCGTGGATTTCATCGTCAAGCCGGAGCCCGGCGTGACGACGGAGGAAGCAACGGACGACGTGACGGCGCTGTTGCGGGCGCGGCGCGGGCTCAGATCGACCGCCAAGAACACATTCGAGATCGTGACACAGGACCGGTTGATGGGGATCTACAACCAGCTGTTCGGTACTTTCTTCGTCGTCGGGCTGGCGCTCTCCTCGGTCGGACTACTGGTCGGCGGAGTGGGCGTGGTGGCGATCATGATGATCAGCGTCACCGAGCGCACGCGTGAGATCGGCGTGCGAAAGGCGCTGGGCGCGACCAGGAGCGCGATCCTCTGGCAGTTCCTGGTAGAGGCCGCGACGCTAACCAGCATTGGCGCCGCGATCGGGCTCGTGCTGGGCATTCTGGTGGCGCTCGGAATCAAGACCGCCTTCCCCGCTGTCCCTGCCTCGACCCCCATCTCGGCAGTCGTGGCGGCGCTGGCGACGAGCGCGTTCACCGGAATTCTCTTTGGGCTGCTCCCCGCCGCGCGAGCGGCGAGGCTGGACCCCGTGGAAGCGCTGCGGTACGAGTGATAGGCGCCGGTTCGCGGTAAGGGCGCAACTGCAAAAGAACGGGGTGGGAGGCGTCAGAGGCATAGATGGCAGTTTTTTCAGTTGAACTACTGCCGCCTCCCGCCCGTTCAGTCGCAGTTAAGCAAGGTCTGTGTAGCGGCCAGGGCGCCCTTCGCCGAAATTAGGTTATGCGCTCCATCGATGTAATCACCACTGCGCTCGAGCAGATCCGCGTCAACAAGCTGCGCTCCTTTTTCACGCTGCTCGGGATCATCGTGTCCGTGGCGTTCCTCGTCGCCGTCGTCGCCATCATCTCCGGCATGAACGCGTACGTGAAGGAGAACCTCGCCAGCGCGCTCATTGGCGCGAACACTTTCCAGGTGAGAAGGACTCCGATCCGCATCGGACTCTTCGACGATGAGGAGTGGAAAAGACTCCAGAGGCGTCCACGCATCACTGAGGCAGACGCGGACGCGGTGATTGCCGCGGTCCCGGAGGCAGTGGCGATCAGCATGCAATCCGGATGGCCCACTCCGATTGCCGACATCGTGTGGCGCGACAAGACGCAGGCCGACGTCGCCATACTCGGCGTGACCGCGCCGTACCAGGTCGTCCAGGACTACGTGTTCGACAACGGACGGCCCATCAGCGACATCGACGTGCGGGATCACAGATCCGTCGCGGTCATTGGCGCCGACGTGGCCGAGAAGCTGTTCGAGCACGTGGATCCCGTCGGGCAGGACATCCGGATCGTCGGCCAGAGATTTACCGTCGTCGGCACGATCGCAAAGAAAGGTCGCGTGCTCGGGCAATCCTTCGATGGGTTCGTGCTGCTGCCGCTCCCCAATTTCGAGATGATCTACGGGCGGCGTAAGACGAACACGGTGTCGGTCAAGATGCCAACCGCGCTGCTCGTCGCGAGCGGAATGCAGCGCGCTGATGAAGCGATGCGCATCGCGCATCGCTTGCGCCCCGCGGATGAGCCGGATTATTCGGTCGAGACCGCCGACGCGCTGGTGGAGTTCTGGAAGAACCTGACGAAGATCCTCTTCTCCGTCATCCCGGCCATCGTCGCGATCGGCGTGGTCGTCGGCGGAATCGTCATCATGAACATCATGCTGATGTCGGTCACCGAGCGGACGCGTGAGATCGGCGTCAGAAAGGCGCTCGGCGCGAAGCCGGGCGACATTCGCCGGCAGTTTCTGGTGGAGGCGGTCGTGCTGGCGAGCATCGGCGGTCTTTGCGGTGTTGCCGCCGGCTGGGGACTCGCGGGTCTGGTGAGCCTCGCGTCGCCCCTACCCGCCAGGGTAAGCCTCTGGTCCGTAATGCTTGCGCTCTCTCTGGGGGCCGGCGTTGGCGTGCTGTTCGGCGTCTACCCAGCGTCGCGCGCGGCCCAGCTCGATCCGATTGACGCACTTCGCGCCGAATGATCATCGCCGATCGGATCCAGAGCAACGTTCAGATCGCGCTGGACACGCTGCGCGCGAACAAGCTCAGGTCGGCTCTTACGATTCTCGGCGTCGTGATCGGCGTCTCCACCGTGATGACGATGGCGGCGATCGTCCAGGGAATTAAGGATCAGATCGTCCGCACGATCGAGATCGCGGGGCCGACCACGTTTTATGTCGTCAAGGTTTTCTCGCAGACGCCGGTGAATCCGGACCGACTGCCGAAATGGATCAGAGTCCGTCCGAATCTCGTGGAGGAGGAGGCCGAGCGCCTCAGGCAGCTGCCGGAGATCGGCTACGCCGCAATCTGGGGCCAGTCGAATGGCCGTCTCTCCTACGAAGCGCAGCGCACCCAGAACGTCGTCATCATGGGAGCCGACGACCGGTATCAGGAGATTCAGGGCGGAGAGCTGCTGGACGGACGTTGGTTCACACCGGCAGAGATGTCCTCGGGAGGGAGCGTCGCCGTGATCGACGAGAACGCCGCGAAGCGACTGTTCGGCCGCGAGTCGATTCTGGACAAGCAAATTCACATCAGCGGCAGGCCGGCGCGCGTGATCGGCGTATACGCCCAGCCGGGAAACATTTTCTCGCCCCCGGGACAGGACATCGGTGTCATCGTGCCGTATGCGATGCTCGACCACCAGTTCACACTCGACAAGACGAACGCGCTCTACATCCCCGTCAAGCCGAAGCAAGGAGTGACGACGGCGCAGGCAGAGGAAGCGGTGACGATCGCGCTGCGCGAGATGCGGCGGCTGCGCCCCGCCGACAAAAACAATTTCGACCTGATCACGCAGGACCAGATTCTCGACTCCTTCAACAAGATCACAGCCGTGTTCTTCCTGGTGATGATCGTGTTGTCGAGCGTCGGACTGCTCGTCGGTGGCATCGGAGTGATGGCGATCATGATGGTGTCGGTCACCAGCAGAACGCGCGAGATCGGCATCCGAAAGGCGCTCGGAGCGACGAGGCGGGAGATACTGTTTCAGTTCCTGGTCGAGGCTGCGACGCTCACGGGGTTTGGTGGCATACTCGGCATTCTCATCGGACTGACCTTCGGGCGATTGGCCACACTGGCGATGAACATCGACGCGAGCGTTCCGCTCGGACTTACAGTGATCGCCGTAATGGTCTCAGTGACCATCGGCATCGTGTTCGGCATGCTTCCGGCGCAGCGAGCGGCGAAGCTGGATCCGATCGACGCTTTGCGGTACGAGTAGATTCTTCGCATGAAACCAGTAGACGTTCTCGCCATCGCCGCCCACCCCGACGATGTCGAGCTGATTTGCGGAGGCACGCTCATTCGGGCCCACATGCTCGGGAGATCTACCGGAATCCTCGATCTCGCGGCGGGCGAGATGGCCAGCAGAGGAACGCCGGAGCTTCGCGCGAAAGAGGCGGCGAAAGCAGCGAAGGTGATGGGCGTCAGCGTGCGCGAGAATCTTGGGCTTCCTGATGGCGGAATCCAGAACACCCCGGAAACGAGAGCGAAGCTGGCTGTTGCGATCCGCCGGCTCAAGCCAAAGATCGTGATCACCCACTCCCAGCACGGACGACATCCGGATCATCCGATCGTCGCCCAGCTCGTGCGAGACGCGTGCTTCGTCGCCGGCCTGAAAAAGGTCGAGCCCAAAGTCGCGCCCCACCGCCCGCTCAAGGTTCTTCACGCGCTCTCGTTCCGCGAAGACAACCAGAAGCCGACCTTCGTCGTCGACATCAGTGAGGCGTTCGAGAAGAAGCTCGAGGCAATCGGATGCTACGAGTCGCAGTTCGGTGAAGCGGTTCAGGCGGGAGAGGTTTACCCGAACGGGGAGCCACTGCACGACCTGATTCGCCACCACGCCGCGCACTACGGGTCGCTGATTCGGTGCCGCTACGGCGAGCCGTTCTACACGACTGAGACGATGCGGGTGGAGGACGTGGCGTCGCTCGAGGTCGCGACGTTTTGACCGGCAAGGGAGGCAAGCGCCCTTCGTCTCCGGTCCCGAAGAAATCCGAGGACGAGGTCACTTATCCGTCCTATCTCGCGCTCGACGAGCTTTTACAGCTACAGCGTCCCCGCTCCGCGCCCGAGCACCCCGACGAGCTGCTTTTCATCATCGTCCACCAGGCGAGCGAGCTCTGGTTCAAGCTGATTCTCCACGAGCTCAACGCGCTCATTGCGCTGATCGAAGCCAGGGACACCCTTGGCGCACTCACTTCGGTGCGGCGAGTGAATGCGCTCGTGCGTATCGTTACCGGTCAGCTCTCAGCGCTCGAGACGCTCCCGCCGCAGCGGTTCGCGCAGTTCCGCGGCTACCTCGGCACGTCCAGCGGCTCGCAGAGCGTGCAGTTCCGGGCGATCGAAGCGATGTCCGGAATGCGCGACGCACATTTTCTGCAGGTCCTCAAGCAGCACGGTGAGATCGCGCCTCTGGTCAAAAGAGCGCTCGCCAGGCCCACGTTCCAGCAGCTATACGACGACCTGCTCGGTGCAGAGGGCGTGACGCTCGAGCAGGTCTACTCCGAGCAAAACCAGAAGCCGCTGCAAATGCTGGCGGAGGGGCTCCTGGAATACGAGCAGGGCTTCGCGATGTGGCGATTCCTGCACGTTCAGCTGGTCGAGCGGATCATCGGCCCGTTGACCTCCGGCACCGGTGGCACGCTCGGCTCGAAATATCTTCAGCAGACGATCAATCAGCGCTTTTTCCCGAAACTGTGGGAAGTGAGGAGCAAATTCTTCAAGGGTTGAGCTAAATTTCACCATGCCGATTGACCCGATTTATCTCGACCACGCCGCGACGACGCCGGTGCGAGAAGAGGTCTTCGAGGCGATGAAGCCGTTTTTCGGCCCACGTTTCGGGAACCCTTCCAGCACGCACCGATGGGGGCGCGAAGCGCGCGCGGCGCTGGACGAGGCTCGGGAGCGAGTGGGCCGATGTCTAGGCGCGCGCGCGGACGAGATCTGCTTCACCTCGGGCGGTACTGAGGCCGACAACCTCGCCATTCTGGGCGCGTGGCGCGCTCTCAAAGCAAAGGGCCGTACCGCCGTGGTTACGACGCCAATCGAGCACAAGGCGATTCTGGGAGCGGTGCATCAGGCGGCGCACGAAGGGGCCGAGGAGCGTTTCCTGGGCATGACGCCCGACGGCGTGATAGATCCGGCGTCATTCGATGAGCTGGTGGACGAGAAGGTCGCGGTCTGCTCGATGATGTGGGTGAACAACGAGATCGGCTCGATTCAGGCGGTGCCAGAGCTCTCCGCAAAGGCGAAAGACCGCGGCGTCATGGTTCACACCGACGCTGTCCAGGCCTTCGGGAAGGTCACGATCGACGCCCAGACGCAGCAGTTCGACTTTCTCACGATCTCGGGCCACAAGTTCGGCGCGCCCAAGGGAATTGGCGCGCTCTTCATTCGCCGGGGGACGCACATCGAGCCGCTGATGCACGGCGGAACGCAGGATCGCGGACGAAGACCTGGCACCGAGAATGTCGCCGCAGCCGTGGGTTTGGCGCGCGCCGCCGAGCTCACGCTCGCGGAGTGCGAGGCGCATTGCGCGCGGATTCGGAAGCTGCGTGACAAGCTCGAGGCCGGAATCCTGGCGAAAATCCCCGACGCGGTCATCCACGGCCGGGGAGCGGAGCGTGCGCCGCACATCATGAACATCTCAGTCCCGGGTACTGATAGCGAATCGCTCCTCATGGCGCTCGACCTCCGCGGCATCGCCGCATCAGGTGGCTCGGCCTGCCAGAGCGGAAGCATCGATCCGTCGCACGTCCTAACGGCGCTCGCCGTCCGTCCAGATCTCGCCAGTGCGGCAATCCGTATGAGCCTCGGCGTTCTGACGACGGATCAAAGCATCGACCGCGTCATCGAAGTCTTCCCCGCGCTCGTCGCCAAGGCGAGACAGCTCGCGGTCGCGGAATAACGATGTCGCGCGAGCGGGTGCTGGTCGCTATGTCCGGCGGCGTGGACTCGTCGGTCGCCGCGGCGCTGCTCGTCGAGCAGGGCTACGACGTCGTTGGCGCGACGATGAAACTGTTCTGTCATGGCGAAGATGTCCCTGACCGCCCGTGTTGCTCGCTCGATTCCGTGAACGATGCGAGGCGAGTATGCGAGCAGCTGGGGATTCCGCACTACGTGCTCAATCTCGAGACCCGCTTCGGACACGACGTGGTCGACAACTTCGTCGAAGAGTACGCCCGCGGCCGCACTCCGATTCCCTGCGTCCGCTGCAACACGTTCACGAAGTTCCGCGACTTCCTGAAGAAGGCAAATGCAATCGACGCCCAATGGATTGCGACGGGACACTACGCCCGCGTGGTCGATGGCGAGCTTCGCCGGGGAATCGATGAGAACAAGGACCAGACTTATTTCCTCTGGGGAATCGACCGCGCCGTGCTGTCGCGCATGATCCTGCCCGTCGGGGGTCTCGACAAGGCGCAGACGCGCGCCCGCGCGCACGCGATGGGTCTCGAGGTGATCGCCGAAAAGCCGGAGAGCCAGGAGATCTGCTTCGTGCCGGACGGCGACTACACCCGGATTCTGGAGCAGCGGCTGCCGGTGGACGCGCCCGCGCTCTCGCGCGGTCCGATTGTCAACTCGAGTGGCGCGATCGTTGGCGAGCACAA
>DHJM01000017.1:0-2233 GCA_002404335.1 Gemmatimonadales bacterium UBA4720 | reverse complement strand
AGTGGCATCATAGCCAGCGAAGTGAATTGGCTCACCGATGCGCCCAGTATCGGCGACCAGGTGAGCGTTCGCATCCGGCACCGCGCACCCCTCGCGCGCGCGGAGATCGTTCGTCTCAATGGACAAGAAATCGAGCTCGCACTCGACGAGCCTGTGTCAGCCATAACACCGGGACAGTCCGCTGTGTTCTACGACGGTGAGCGCGTTCTTGGCGGCGGATTCATCGAGGCCTCGCGTAGTCTGCGTTCCGCACTACCTGTTTTGGCGGCGTGATTCAACGCGCACGCCGAGGAGTTGGCGGCGAATTGCAGAGAACATTATTCGATGTGACTGAAGCGCATACCTAACGAGAGGAGCCGTCTCATGTCAGCACGCGAACTGTGGTCACACCCGAAGCTCGCGATAGCGATCGTCGGCGCCCTTCTCGTATTGGGTTGCAACCCCCCGGCTCCCGCCCCGCCGCCGGGACCTCAGTCCGGCGCTCTCCCGCCGCGAATCATTCCTTTGCCAGCGTCACTCTCACTCGCGGGTGGCGCTCCGTTCAAGCTCACCAAAGAGACGCGGGTCGCGCTCGTCGGAGCCAATCCGGAGGTGGCCGCGATCGGAGAAGCACTCGCTGCCCTGCTTCGCCGCGCTACCGACTTCCCGATCCCGGTGTCAGCGTCTTCGGACGGGAGCGGCTCCGGAAGCGTCGAGCTGCGTCTTGGCAGCGACCCCGCTTCGCTCGGCGAAGATGGTTACAGGTTGACGGTGACCTCCGACTCGGTGCGGCTCGTGGCCGGCACGCCGGCTGGGCTGTTTCGCGGCATACAGACGATCAGACAACTTCTGCCCGCCGACATCGAATCAGAGATCGGGGTGGAGCGCGGCGACTGGGCTATGCCGGCGCTTACCATAGTGGACCGGCCCCGCTTTGCCTGGCGCGGCTCGATGCTCGATCCCGCACGCCACTTCCTCACCGTCAAGGAAGTCGAGCAGTACATCGACTTGATGGCCCTCTACAAGCTCAATGTTCTTCACCTGCATCTCTCCGACGATCAGGGCTGGAGAATCCAGATCAACTCACGTCCGAAGCTGACTGCTGTTGGGTCGCTTTCACAGGTTGGAGGCGGACCAGGTGGGTTCTACACCCAGCAGGATTACCAGGACATAGTTCGATACGCGCAGGCGCGCTATATCACGATCGTTCCGGAGATAGAAATGCCCGGGCACAGCCGCGCGGCCACGACGGCGTACCCCGAGGTTGCGTGCACCAGCACTTTTTGCGTCGACAAGGAAGACACCTACGCCCTCCTGGACGACGTGGTGCGCGAGATCAGTGCGCTGACACCCGGCACATACATTCATATCGGCGGCGACGAAGTGGAGGGTCTCACTCCCGAACAGTACGCGCGCTTCGTCGAGCGCGCGCAGACGATCGTCAACAAGTACGGGAAGCTGATGATCGGGTGGGAGGAGATCGCGAAGGCGCATATCAGTCCGACGACCATAGTGCAGCAATGGAAGAGCGATTCGGTAACCGCCGCGCTCCAGTACGGCTCAAAAATAATCCTTTCGCCGTCGGACAAAGCGTACCTCGACATGAAATACACCGCGACGACCGAGCTCGGGCTCACCTGGGCGGCATTGATCGAGGTGAACACTGCTTACAGCTGGGATCCCGCGTTCTACATGCCGGGTGTCACGGAACAAAACGTTGTCGGGATCGAAGCTCCGATTTGGGGGGAAACAGTGCGAAACATTACCGCCGTGGAGTTTCAGGCGATGCCACGTCTCGCGGCGTTGGCCGAGGTGGCGTGGACACCGCAGACCTCGCGCGAGTGGCAGGGGTTCCGCTCGAGGCTCGCTGCCCAGGCTCCGCGCTGGCACTACCTCGGCGTCAATTACTATCGGTCACCGCTAATTCCGTGGTGAAGCTGGGGCGCACCCGAATTCCAGAAATTTGACCTCAATCAAACGGTATCTGACTCCGACCGATTTCACTGCGGCGGAGACCTGGCGGTTAGTCGAGTGGTGCCGCGCGATGGGAGCGGACGAATTCACGATCGACCGCGTAGGATCCGATGCCCGCGCAGAAGCGAAAGTATGGCGCCCGTTTGAGAAAGTGGTAAAGCCGTTCTCCCGAGGGGAAAAATCCCGCGAGCGCATGAGCGGTCCAACCGCGGATGACTTGACGCGGAGCACGCGACTCTGGGCGCTGAATCCCGTTACGATAGGAGCTTTGCAGCAGGCA
>DHJM01000072.1:6889-7122 GCA_002404335.1 Gemmatimonadales bacterium UBA4720 | reverse complement strand
CGCGAGCTCAACGCGAATTTCCCGGTGAGCGACTACGAGCACAACGCATTCTATAGTAGCGAGCACCACCGGGTGGAGATGCACTTGATCGCGCGCAGAGCGCACATCGTGACGATCCCGGAGATCGGCGAGATCTCGTTCGAGAAGGGTGAAAGCATCCGGACGGAGCTGAGTTACAAGTACGACCGTCCGATCCTCGAGGATATCCTGTCGGCGTCGGGCCTCTCGATCGA
>DHJM01000072.1:0-6644 GCA_002404335.1 Gemmatimonadales bacterium UBA4720 | reverse complement strand
TACATCTCGTTCGAGCCTGGCGGACAGATAGAGATCAGCACTGCTCCCAAGCCGACTGCCTCAGAGGGCATCGACTCGACGCAGAGGCTGGTGAAAATGCTCCGCGATGCGATGTCGAATGCCGGAATCGAGCTGCTCGCGCGCGGAGTCGACCCGTTCAACACGATCGATGCCGTACCGCTCCAGCTTCAGCGCGAACGCTACGCCGATATGACGCGCTACTTCGATTCCATCGGACCGTCGGGCGTGCAGATGATGCGACAGACCGCGGCGCTCCAGATTAATCTCGAGCGGGGAAAGGATCCCAAATCCAGGTGGCGGCTGCTCAATAGTCTCGCGCCAATCGTGGTTGCGCTGTTCGCGAACTCGCGGCAATACGCGCGCAAGCCAACCGGATGGGCGAGCTACCGCGCTCATCTCTGGAGGACCCTCGATCCTTCGCGGACTGGCATCATTTACGACGAAGCCAGCCACGTCGAGCGATATCTCCGCTTTGCACTCGACGCGATCGCCATGCGCGGCGGCGGACCGAGCTATCGGGCGTTTCGTGAGTGGATTCGCGAGCCCGCAATAAACAGGGACGACTGGCTCTTCCATTTATCCACGCTCTTCCCCGAGGTGCGTCCCAAGGAGTTTTTCGAGTTGAGATCGGCCGATACGATCGAGCCCGATGCGCTGGCCGCGCCGGTGGTGTTCGTCACTGGCCTCGTATACGACGATGAATGTGCCCGCCGAGCGTCCGAGCTGATTGGAGCGCCCAGTGAAAAGCTGCTCGAGCGCGCGGGCCGGTTGGGATTGGCCGATCCCGAGATACGTCGAATTGCATCCCGTCTGGTAGTGCTCGCGCTCGAGGGTGGCCGCCGATTGGGTGGTGACTATCTCCGCCGACCGCATCTCGAGGCTGCGTATCGGTACTTTGCGGACGCCCTCCGAGCTAAGGACCTTTGAGCCGATGACGGCTTAGTGCGGAGGCCTGTTGTTGTCGTTCGTCGGCTCTTAGACTGAGTACCTACTCGTTTGCCATCCATGACCGCAAATCCGAACCGTTCCGTCCTCCGATTTTGGCCGCTCGTCACTCCCCTCGTCTTGGCCGCGTTGGTGACCGCCATGACGGCGCATGCTCAGGCAACGTCCTCGACGGTGAGCGTCAGCTTCGGCGTCGACACTACTCTGGCGGAGGTCGGAGGCATCGTTCGACTTGTACGCGCATATCTCACGAATCCTGATTCATCGGCGCGAAGCCGCGGACTATGGAGCACGGCGACAGATTTCGACCGCCGCGTTGGCGACCTGACAACGGGAGTCTACCAAGGGTTCCCGGCATCAATCATAGGTATCGCATCGGATGGACCCGGTGACAGCGTCTACGTCGTCAGGGTGTTGTATGCCAGGGCGGACAGCACAGGTGGACACATTTCTCCGCTGGCGCTGCAACGGCTATATGCAGTTCGCGAGTCGGCCGCACCATTTGGTTTCAGACTGGCGGGCGCACTTCCGCGTTTAACGCGCGAGTGGGAGCAGCGCACCAAGGGACGTGTGACATTCTGGTACGCGCCGGGGCAGCATCCCAATCCGGCGAGGATCTCTTATGCGTCGACTTTCGTTGACTCGGTTGCAGTTCTTTTTCACGTGCCGCCGCCGAATCACCTCGACATGTATGTCACTGGATCGATGGAAGAGGCATTGCGCGCCACGGGACTCGACTTCTTTCCTGAAGCATCTGCTGACCGCGGGCGGGGCGGACGAGCTCTTCCGGGCGGAATAGTACTAGCTGGTAATCCTGGACTCGGCGAGACCTACGTACACGAGCTGGTCCATGTAATCCTCGGCCCGACGTTTCCCAGTCGGAATCGTCTCTTTGGCGAAGGCGTAGCGACGTGGCTAGGTGGCGCACGCGGTCGCACGCCTCAGGAGATGTATACGCGTCTCCGTCAGATTCAGGCCGCGCGGTCCGCACTCACGCTCAGCCAGGTACTCAACAACGACATTCCGGATGCCGCAGCCGAGGAAATGACAGAGGCTTTCTACGCGACAGGAGCGCTCGTCGTCGATGCCTTGTACCGGCGGGCAGGTATCGCTGGCCTTCGCGCGTTCTCGCAGTTGAACAACGATCCGAAGGTTCTGCTAGCTGCGTTGCCGGCGCAACTCGGGCTTTCTGGTTCGGATCAAATCGCACTCGATCGCTGGTGGCGCGCCGAGGCTGCACGCCAATCCGGTGCTCGGTAGGTCGTGCCTACAAGCCGGAAGTAGCCGAGAGCGATTCCACAAATGCCCGAGCTACCGGATATCTCGGTTTACATCGACGCGCTCGCCTCACGCATAAAAGGTCAACCGCTCGAGCGAACGCGCATTGCCAAACCTTTTCTTCTCCGCTCCGTCGATCCGCCGATAAGCACGGCCGAGGGCAAGCGAGTCACTGGTGTGAGAAGAATGGGGAAAAGAATCGTCGTCGAGCTCGAAGACGATCTCTTTCTCGTCATCCATCTCATGATTGCCGGCCGTCTTCGCTGGGTGCCCACCGGGGCGAAGGTGCCGGGGAAGATCGGACTCGCCGCATTCGATTTTCCGAACGGAACTCTAGTACTCACCGAAGCCGGCTCGAAACGACGGGCCTCGCTCTGGCTAGTGCGCGGGGAACAGTCGCTCGAGCAGTTCGAACGAGGCGGCCTCGAGGTACTCGATGCCGATCTCGCTCATTTTACCGAACGGCTGGTTCAGGAGAATCACACGCTAAAGCGATCTCTCACTGACCCAAGACTATTCAGCGGCATCGGTAACGCCTACTCGGACGAGATACTCCATCGAGCCAGGCTGTCACCCGTCAAGCACACCCGGCGTCTCAGCGGCGAGGAGATCGCGCGGCTGTTCGACGCGACGCGCACCACGCTCATCGAGTGGACCGACCGGCTTCGGAAAGAATCGGCAGGGGATTTCCCAGTGAAGGTGACCGCGTTCCGGGACGACATGGCCGTACACGGGAAATTTCGCAAGCCGTGCCCGGTATGTGGCACGCCGGTTCAGCGAATCCGCTACGCTGACAACGAAACGAACTATTGTCCGCGCTGCCAGACGGATGGGAAACTCCTCGCTGATCGCGCACTGTCGCGTCTCCTCAAGGAAGATTGGCCACGCTCGATCGACGAGCTCACCTGGAGCTGACCCAGCTGTCGTGGCCGCGACGACGAAGGGCCAACGAGGCGACGAGTTCTCAGCTCCCGTACACTTGCGACGCTATACTGGGAGGTGAGGGTGTCCTCGGAGGGGCACCCGCAGCAAGAGCCCGCCGTTTGGGCGCGCCAGCGCGACCCAACGGCGGGCGTGCGAGGACACTGCCCCGCAGAGGACACCCTCACCGACCCGTACAGAGATGCCAGTCGAAGCGAATCGAGGTGCTAGATCGTCCCCGCATTGATCCACTTCACCACTCGCGGAGCCTCGTAGGCTTCGAACCTCGACAGCAGCGCCACGGGATCGCTTTCCACGATCACCATCTTCCGGTGCACCTCGCGCACAAATTTCTCGGACACCGCGCGATCGAGAAACTCGAGCAGCGGATCGAAATAGCCGGCGACATTCAGCAACGCGCACGGCTTGTCGTGCATGCCGAGCTGGGCCCACGTCCAAATCTCGAAGAACTCCTCCAGCGTTCCGATTCCGCCGGGTAGCGCGACAAACCCGTCGGCCAGCTCGGCCATCAACGCTTTTCGCTCATGCATTGATTCCACAACACGCAGATCAGTGAGCGCGCGATTCGCCACCTCGCGCTCGACGAGCATGCGAGGAATCACACCGATGATGTCGCCGAGATCGTCGAGCATGGTGTCCGCAAGAGCAGCCATCAGTCCGACGCTCGATCCTCCGTAGACAACTCCAATTCCCCGCTCACACAACAGCTTGCCGAGGGAACGCGCCGCCTGCACATACTCGGGGCGCGCGCCGGGATTTGATCCACAGAAGACGGCGAGGCGGCGGATCTCGCTCACGTGCGCGGCTGCATCGCGGCCATCATGCTGATGCCGAGTCCAGCCAGCGATTGGCCGCCGTCGCAGACTACTACGGCGCCTGTGATGAAGCTCGCTGCATCGCTGGACAGGAAAAGGGCAAGATCCGCGATCTCGTCCTTCGTGGCAAACCGCTTGAGGGGAATGCCCCGCGCGACTTGTTTCTTTATTTCGGGCGTCGGCGCTAGTCGCTTCATTCCTTCAGTGTCGTCGACCGCCCCGGGAGCGATCGAGTTGACGCGCACGCCGTCCGGGCCCCACTCGATCGCGAGGCATTTGGTGAGCATGTCCACTCCCGCCTTCGCCGCGCAGACGTGCGCCTGCATCGGCATCGGAGTGAACGCCTGCATGGCCGAGATGTTGATGATCGACGCGCCCGGCCGCCTGAGATGCTCGAACACCGCTCGGCAGGTGTTGAACGTGCCCAGCAGGTCGATGTCGACGACGGCCTTGAATCCGTTCGCCGACATCCCAAGCACCGGTGCGGGAAAATTGCCCGCCGCTCCACACACGACGAGATCGATTTCTCCGTGCGTCTCGCGCGCCGATTTTATCGCCGCGGCGAGAGCGTCGTAGTCGCGCACATCGGCGGGGTGGCCCGAAGCGGTGCCGCCGGCTTTGCGTATCTCGTCGGCGGCGGAATCGAGCTTTTCCTTCGTTCGCCCTATCAGCGCGACCTTGGCGCCGTGAGTAGCGAAGCGACGAGCAATGGCGAAGTTGATGCCGCTCCCGCCACCCGTGACGATCGCATTTTTTCCCGCGAGCAGCTCCTGCCCGAACACGTCCGCCATTTGCGCTCCAGCAGAATGAGGCGCGCGACTGTTCCGCCGCGAACCGCAAACCTATACAACGTGACAAAGTGGTGAAAGTGGTGGCGGACGTGAGGGGATGTTCGATCTGCGGAAAGGAAAGCGGCCACGGCCGGTACGTCACAATGTGGCGCCGCGACGGCGGGCGATGGCTCGCGATCATGGACACCGGCTATCCGGATCCGCCGGTTACACGATAGGCCAAGAAAAAACCCCGTACCCTTTTGGGGTACGGGGCTGGCTACTGGTGGCCCACCCGTCCTACAAGCTCGACCAGTAGCACTCATCCTGCGCCAGGAGAGACAACAGTCCGGCCTCTTATCTTCTTAGACTCACAATACGGCAAAAGGGTTTAAAAGATTCTTTCGGACTTGGTTGCCTGGTCAAACCCCTGATTTAGGGGGTCCGGGCTGTTGGCGGTCGGGGGAGGGAGCTGGTAGGGGGGTGCGGCGGTCGCGGACCTAGCTGTTCCGTCGCTTCCGGGTTGTGTCCAGCGCCAGATCGCCGGTAGACGAGAATAACTGCTCGACCGCCGCGCCAGACAGGGCCGCAACTATATCCTTGTTCAGGGTAAGCTTGGTCGATCCCCCACTCGGCGTTTCCGCAATCAGCCCGGCTGATCGGAGCGCATGCACGTGATGAGTTATCGTCGGCTTGGAAACCTTGAGACTCCGGGCGAGGTCAGCGGAAGTCGTGGGCGTGCGAGCAAGTATCGACGCTATCGCGTATCGCGTCGTGTCCCCCAGGGCTCGAAAAACCGATTCGGCGTTTATTGCGGGATGCTCGGCGGCTATTGCGCGATGATTCTTGGCTGGGAGTTCGCTAGCCTTGCGATCATCCTCCACAACCGTGTTGGGAGCCGTCGGCTCGGTAGTGATCGGGAGATAGAGGGTAACCCGCTGCGCTTTGGTCTCGTATTTCGCCCACCATCGCCGGGCGTTGAATGCGGACGGAATCACGTAGCATCGATCGACGCGGTCGTAGCCGATAGCCAAACCGGTCTTCGGGCGAATCTCACTGGCGTCGTCATCGAACGCGACCGGAAGATTCAGCGCGCGTCCGAGATCCCCGGCGGAGCCCTCTTCACGAAGATCCCTCATACGAAACGATTCGGCGCGCAGGCCAGTCTCGAGCGCTAACCAGTCTTGCCGGAATCCGTTTTGCCAGAATTTCTGAAGCACCAGCGCCAGCTCGTCGCGGAAAACCTTCGGCTTGGAGAGCAGCATTGTAATCGCGTTTGCCGAGTGCGAGCTCTGGCTATACGGCCGCAGCCCGAAATGACCTAGCAACTCGGCACCCGGTAACCCATGGTCGGTCAGCACCTGCTTCAAACTCATTTCGCGCGTGACGAGCGAGTCTACTGTGGTCTGGTCGTGGAAGATTCCCGAAAGGATGTTCCTCTGTAGAACCTCCACTGGCATTTCGCGAATGCTCGAGAGGACTTCCTCGAACGTCACCTCGCCCGGCACGTTTTGGATGGCGTCCGCCAACAGTGGCCAGAAAATCGGAAGCGGCGCGACACGTTTTGCCACGCGCTCAAAATCCCGCGGCAGTCGGGCTAGAGCTTTCGACTTCCAGGGATCGACCTGAGTTGGAACGCTGCTCGTGAGCGAGTACAGCGCGTAGAAGACATCGAAGCGCGGTGTGACCGCGAATTCTATAGGTAGATACCCTGATCGAGACATGTTAGCTAGCAAGCTAACATTTTTTCCTAGTTGGGGCGGGATCTCCGTATCGCGAAAACGCCGTTTGTCATGTCGATCCGCACGGCCCCGCTGTTCCAGACGTCTCCTCCCAGCACCCCATCGAGGGCGGCCAGGACCTGATAGACCGG
>DHJM01000107.1:0-8736 GCA_002404335.1 Gemmatimonadales bacterium UBA4720 | reverse complement strand
CGTCAGCTTGTAGCGACTGCAGGCCGGGTCTAGATTGCACGGATGTCACAGCGCAATCGCACTCTCCAGGAAACAACGACCTCGCACAGTCCGGCTGAGGTCCTGCGTTCGGCGAAGGACTTTTTCGCACGCCAGACCGGCATTTACGCTGCCTTTCCGGAGCAGGAATCGAAAGCGCACGTGACAATGCGCGGACAGGGCGGCGAAGAAGTGGTGATAGCCGCCATTCCGGGTTCTGGCGAGACGAAGGTTACCGGCTCGACGTACCTGTTCGGTCAGCAGGTAGCCCGCTTCTTCGCCACGCTCGCGCCGGTGCCGCTGGCCGTCGCCACAGAAGGCGGCGAATGACCACACCCACACCTTTCGTCAGCGGGCTGAGAACACAGGGAGGGGCGTTCAAGCTCGGCTCGGCATCCGGGCAAGCGGTGCTTCAGCTGAGGGCACAGGTCCTCGAGGCCTGGGACGCAATCCGAATCGACGCGGATCCATCGGCTTCCGTGAGGAGCCTCAAGCACCTCGCATTGAAAGAGCTTTATCCCGGGATTCAGAGCGACGACCAGTACATGGTCAAACTGCACGGCTGGGAGATCCTGGACGAGGATGCCCCGATCTCGTCCACGGCGGCGAAGAACGGGTCGATTTTCCTCATCACCGACCGCCGCCGGCGACCGGTAGAGTAGACGTCCCGCTCAATGCGGGCGGCGTTCATCTCCCACAGCGATTGCGGACGCCACGACACCGGATGGGGACATCCGGAGCACGTCGGGCGTCTGCGTGCGATCACCCGCGCTCTGCGCGATGACCCGGAGCTCTTTCACTCCATCGAACATCTCGAGGGACGGCACGCGATGATCGATGAGCTCGAGCTTGTGCATGATCCTGCCTACGTTCGGTCGGTCAGGGTAATCGCCGAGCAGGGAGGCGGGCGGCTCGACGCGGACACGGTGGCGAGCAGCGGATCCTGGGCGGCGGCTACCGCCGGCGCCGGCTGCGTCCTCCTGGGCGTAGATCTCTCGGTGAGCGGCGTCAATCCCCGCAGCTTTTCGGCGGTGCGCCCACCCGGTCACCACGCCGTCCACAACCGCGCCATGGGATTCTGCCTCTTCGGCAACGTCGCGATCGCCGCGCATTACGCGCGGAAGAAACACGGCTTACGGCGGATCCTGATCGTCGACTGGGACGTCCACCATGGGAATGGCACCCAGGCGTTGGTGGAGAACGAGCCGGACATCCACTTCGTCTCGATGCATCAGTGGCCGTGGTATCCGGGAACAGGAGCCGCCGATGATCGGGGCCCGCATCGAACCGTCTGGAATATTCCCAAGCCTGGCGGACTGCCGCGCTCGGAATACGTCGAGGCGCTCGAGCGGGGAATCGATGCCGCCACCGAGGGCTTCGTGCCGGAGCTGATACTCATTTCCGCCGGATTCGACTCACTCGCCCATGACCCACTGGGGGGATTCACACTCGAGCTAGATGACTTCGACGCCCTCACCCGGTCGCTCGTCTCTCGCGCGGATTCCTGGTGCGGCGGTCGCATCGTGAGCGCGCTGGAGGGCGGATATGCGCCCGACAGGCTGGCCCTGGCGGCAGTTCGTCACCTGGGCGCGCTCGCTACGTAACCGCTAACTTGAGAGTTCATGAGCGCGGCACTCGTTAGCCCACTGGACAGCTATCTAACACGGGTATCTAATCGTCTAGGTATGGCGACCAAAGCCTTGAGCGTCGTCGCCACCGTCACGCTTCCATTCGTCGTGGTGAGCGGGATGAGGGGAATGAACTTCGAGCAAATTCCGCTTCACTCTAATCCGCACGGTTTCATGATCCTGGTGTTCGCGCAGCTCGCGCTCGGTTTGACAATCCTTGCCGGTCTCAAATGGCGCAAGCTTCTCTAGGTTCGCTGCGTTTGTACGGCGTCGCTGCCGTCGAATCGGGTCAGGCGATCTCGCTTGCCGAAGGCACGACCCTCGTGCACTATCGCGCGCTCGCGGCCGTCGTCGAGCCGTCGCCGTACTCCGTGTCGACACTCGAGGACAACGATGTGTCGAAATACGTGGCGGTCCTCGAGCAGGCCCACGCGCACTCCGCGATACTGCCGGCTCCCCCCGGAACCGTTTTCCGGTCGGAATCGACGCTCACCCGCTGGCTCGAGCTCCACTACTTCACCCTCACCGAGGCGCTCTCGGTGGTCGAAGGCCACGCCGCCGCGCGTGTGAGCGTCACGATGAAGGGAAGGCAGAGAGAGGATGCGAAAAAGAGTCTCGCTGGTCTCGCTGCGGAGAGCCTCAGACTGTTGAGAGGCCACGCCGCGGCGACGGTCACTCTTCCGAATACGGACGGTGACGAGGAAGCTGACGTTGTCGCCCGCGCGTCGTTCCTCATCGACACTCAGCGCTGGCAGGCCTTCAAGGACGCTGTGTCCAAGGAAGCAGAGCGGCAGGACGCCCTCGACTTCGCGGTCACCGGGCCATGGCCCCCGTACGACTTCGTTCGCATGCAGTTCGGGGGCTGACGATGTTCTGCACTGACTGCGGGAGCTGGAACCGGGGAGAAGCGGCGCGCTGCGTCCGCTGCGGGATCATCATGCCCGACAACTCGGACCGGCGGCAGTCTCCGCCCGATCCGTCGGTGACGGCGTTGCGCCAGGTGACGGGCGGGCGATACACCATCATGCACCGCGTCGGCGAGGGCGGGATGGCCAGCGTCTACTACGCGCTCCACGTCGTTCTCGACTCCCCTGTCGTGATCAAGGTTCTTCATCCGCACCTCGCGCGTGAGCACGAGATGCGCGAGCGCTTCAAGCGGGAAGCGGAATCAGCGGCGCAGCTGATGCACCCCCACATCTGCAAGATCATCGATTTCGGAATGGTCGACGATCACGTCTTCCTCGTAATGCCCTACCTGGCTCGCGGCACGTTGAGCGACCGCATCGGTGGGCATCGGTCCCTGTCTCCGGAAACCACGGCGGCCGTGGCGGCGCAGGTGGCTACCGGACTCGACTACGCGCACCGTCGGGGACTCGTGCACCGCGACATCAAGCCGGACAACATCCTCTTCGACGAGGACGAGAACGCGATCGTCACTGATTTCGGAATCGCCACCGGACACTTCCGGAGCCGCATGACCGGGAGCGGAAACGTTATGGGCACTCCGCACTACATGTCGCCGGAGCAGGCGCGCGGAAAGCTGCTGGATGGCCGCAGCGACCTCTACGGCCTGGGCGTTGTGATGTACGAGACTCTGGTCGGCTTCCCGCCCTTCGACGGAGCCGACAGCTACTCGATCAGCTACAAGCATGTGACCGAGACCGCGGTGGCGCCCGACGTCGTGGATTCCAGGATTCCAGCGCAGCTCTCGGCGATCGTGATGCGCTGCCTCGAGAAAAACCCTGGCAACCGCTTCGAGCGCGGCAACGATCTCGCCGATGCGCTCATCAACTTTCTGTCGACAGCGTCGGCGCACAACGAGTTTCGCATGGCTCGGACTGCGCGCCCCGTGCCCGCGGTGGCAGTCGGATGAAGCTCTCGCACCAGACAATCGAGCTCAACCCTACGCATCCATTCGTGATCGCGCGCGGGGGTTACTCCCACCACCGCAACGTCATCGTGCGCCTCACCGACGGCGATGGCCTGGAAGGTTACGGGGAGGCCGCGCCCAATCGCTACTATGGCGAATCCGTATCTACGGTCATCGCCGCCCTCGGGCAATTCAAGCCGGTGCTGGAGCGTGCCGATCCATTCTCCCTAGAGTCCATCGAGGCGCATCTCAACCGCATCCTGCGCGGCAATGCCTCGGCCAAGAGCGCGGTCAGCTCGGCGCTCCACGATCTAGTGGGGAAACGGCTTGGCCTTCCCGTTTTCCGTCTCTGGGGACTCGATGCGGCGACGACTCCGCAGTCCAGCTTTACCATCGCCATCGCGGAAAATCACGAGCTGGAACGGCGCGTGGCGGAGGCGAGCGAATACCCGATTCTCAAGATCAAGCTCGGAACCGACCGCGACACGGAGATAGTGCGCATCATCCGAAACGCGGCCCCCGAAAAACGCCTGCGTGTCGATGCGAACGCTGCCTGGACGGCAAAGCACGCGGTGCGCATGAGTGATTTCCTTGCCGAGCAGGGCGTGGAGATGCTGGAGCAGCCCGTCGCCGCGAACGACATCGAGGGACTCCGCTTCGTCCGCAAACGCTCCAAGCTGCCGGTTTTCGCTGACGAGTCGTGCCTGGTGGCGACCGATGTTGCCAAGCTCGCCGGAGCCGTCGATGGCATCAATATCAAGCTTGCAAAATGTGGCAGCCTCCGCGAAGCGCTGCGGATGGTGCACGCCGCGCGCGCGCTGGACATGCAGGTCATGGCCGGCTGCATGATCGAGAGCTCGCTCGGTATCTCCGCGATCGCGCAGATCTCGCCGCTGCTCGACTACGCGGATTTCGATGGCGCGGCCCTTCTGTCGAGCGATCCTTTCTGCGGAGCCTCGATCGCCGGTGGGGTGATTCGATTGTCCGACGAACCCGGGCTCGGCGCGACTCCGGCGCCGAGCGTAGATCTGGCCGCGGCATTTCAGAGTGCGTGACAAGGCGCCGCGGTTCATCGAAGTCGCGCTGCCGCTGCCGCTCTTCCAGACATTCACCTACGCAGTCGAAGAAGGGCTCGCAAATCCGGTAGTGGTCGGATCGCGCGTGGTCGTTCCTCTCCGCAGCGGCAAGGAGATTGGCGTCTGCATCGGAGTCAGCGACGTTAGTCCGCTCAAGCGAAAGCCCAAAGCCGTGCTGGAATCGCCCGACGCCGAGCCGGCGATCGGCGCATCGCTGCTCGAGCTGTGCAGATGGATGGCGGACTACTACATCGTCCCGCTTGGGGTCGTGCTCCGAACCGTGCTTCCTGCCGCCCTCACCGGGGCGGAGGATCCGCGTCCGACGCGCAAAACCCGGCGCGTGGTAAAGCTCGGCGTGGACATACCGTCCCTGATGCAGCGGGACAAGTCATTCGCCCGCTCCAAACAGCAGCGGGCGGTATTCGAGCTGGTCGAATCGCTCGGCGGGAATACGTCGCTCGAGAATCTGAGCGCGCAGCTCGATTTTTCTCCCTCCGTGCTCAAGTCACTCGAGAAGCGCGGGCTCGTCGTCATCGAGGAAGAGGAGGTCGAGCGCGACCCGTTCTCGTCGCGCGGCGGTATCTCCGCGACCAGACTCGAGCCGACGCCGGCGCAGGTGCACGCGATTGACACCATGGCGAGCGCGACTGAGGGGGATGTCTTTCTCCTCCACGGCATCACCGGAAGCGGCAAGACGCTCGTCTACATCGAGCTGCTGCGCCGGATCGTGGACGAGCGCGGACAGACGGCAATCGTGCTGGTCCCGGAGATCGCGCTCACTCCCCAGACGGTGGATCGGTTCCGCGCCGCTTTCGGGGATAGGATCGCGGTTCTGCATTCGGCGCTCAGCGAGGGCGAGCGATACGACGCCTGGCTCGCGCTCAAGCGGGGAGACAAGCGGATCGTCGTCGGAGCGCGGTCGGCGGTGTTCGCGCCGCTGGAGAACCTGGGGGCGATCATCGTCGACGAAGAGCACGAGTCGAGCTACAAGCAGGGTGAGACGCCGCGCTACCACGCGCGCGAAGTGGCGATCGTGCGCGCGAAAAACGAGGGAGCTATCACCGTTCTCGGGAGCGCCACCCCCTCACTGGAGAGCTGGGCGAATGCATCCTCTGGGAAGTACAAGCTGTTGACGCTCCCGGAGCGGGCTGGCGGCGGACGTCTCCCGAGCGTCGACGTGATCGATCTGAGACGGATTCCTACGGACTACAACGCAATGGCACAGGGCGGTGTGGATTACGGCGCCGTGATTCGCGAGCCGCTTCACGATGCGATTGTCGAGACCATGAGTCGCCGAGAGCAAAGTATTCTGCTCCTGAACCGGCGGGGTTACTCGTCATTTATCCAGTGCATCGACTGCGGCGCCGTCGCGACCTGCCCTAACTGCAGCATCACGCTCACGCATCATCGGAACCCGGAGCGACTCATCTGCCACTACTGCCTGCATAAGGAAGATCCCAGGCCAGATTGCGTGCGCTGCGGCGGACGATACCTCAGACAGCGAGGGCTCGGCACGCAGCAGGTCGAGCGGCTCCTATCCGAGCGATTTCCAGCGGCCCGCATCGCGCGGATGGATGTCGATACGACGAGTGGGAAGTGGGCGCACACCCGGATTCTCGACCGCGTCGCCGCGGGAGAAGTTGATATTCTCCTCGGGACCCAGATGATCGCCAAGGGACTCGACTTCCCCAACGTCACGCTCGTGGGAGTCGTGGACGCCGATGTCGGGATCAATTTCCCGGACTTCAGGGCGTCGGAGCGGTGCTTTCAGCTTCTGAGTCAGGTCTCGGGCCGGGCGGGACGCGGCGCGAAAGGCGGTCGTGTGCTGATTCAAACGAGGCTGCCCGGCCATCACGCGGTGCGGTACGCCGTGGCACACGATTACGTCTCTTTCGTCCGAGAAGAAATGGAGGGTCGAGTAGATCCGCCGTATCCACCCAACGTGCGGATCGCGAACATCGTCTTCAGCGGGCTCGTCGAGGATTCGGTTGCCAAGCTCGCCATCCACGCCGGTGAATGGCTGCGCGAGCTGATCGCAACGCGCGCGGAAGACGAGGTGACGGTCGTGGGGCCCGCCCCGTGTCCCATTGAGCGAATCAAGAATCGCTGGCGCTGGCACGTCCTGCTCAAGTCCGCGCATCCAGGCGAGCTCACACGTGTCAGCAGGTACTTCATGGAGCGGTTCGAGGTGCCGAACACGGCGCAGCTGCGCGTCACGCTCGATCGCGACCCGGTGGCACTGCTTTAGAGCTTATCTTTAAAGCGTGACGATTCTAAGGCACCCCGACTTCAATGCGCCCGCGTTGGCGAGCGCCCCCGACGCGCGGTTCGTCCCCGCGCCGGCCGACGGCGTGCTCCCCGAGAACTTCTTCTCGACGACGAATCTTCCGACGTACGTCCGCATCAAGGGGGCGTGGCGGATGCCGAGTGAGCCGAGGATGGACGCGTCGCTCGTGCTGGACGGCGACGACCTCTGGATCAGGGAAGGGCGCAAGCTGAAGAAGGGCGACCGGGTAGCCGTCGGGAGCGCCGAGGACGGAAGCGAAGGCATCTACGTCCACACCGGCTCGTTCCTTGGCGAAGAAGAGGGCGAGTTCAAGTTCATGACGAGCGAGGTGTCGCGCGAGAAGCCGATCGACTATTCGCTGATGGCGCACATTCTCATCGAGGAGCGCGATCGCGGCGGTTATCCGATCTGGGTGACGGGACCGGCGTTGGTCCATTCCCGCGCGCGGGCCGACATGGTCTGGTTCATCGAGAACGGCTTCGTGTCGGCGCTGCTCGCTGGGAACGCCGTGGCGGTGCACGACATCGAAGCGTCGATATTCGGCACCACGCTCGGTATGACGCGCACCGGTGAGGCGACGACCGGCGGTCACGGCCTCCACATGCGCGCGATCAACAAGGTGCGCGCCGCGGGCTCGATCGCGAAAGCCGTCGATCAGGGCGTGATCAAGGACGGGATCATGCACGCGTGCGTGACGAAGGGGATTCCGTTTGTTCTCACTGGCTCCATCCGCGACGACGGCCCACTCCCCGAAGTGATTACCGACACTCTCGCCGCCCAGGACGCGATGAAGCGCCACACGACGCGCGCGACAATGGCGATTCTAATTGCGACGGCGCTGCACGCGATCGCCACCGGCAACATGCTCCCGGCATTCGTCACCGAGAAGGATGGGTCGATGCGCGAGCTTCCGACCATCTGCGTCGATTCGTCCGAATTCGTGGTGAGCAAGCTCAAGGACCGCGGCACCCACCAGGCATTCGGAGTGGTGACGAACGCGCAGGATTTCATGCACATTCTGAAGCTGTACGTGGAGCGCGAGCTCACCGACAGAAAGACCGTGCATGCTTCCGGTCAAACTTCGAAGGCACAGGCGTGATCGAGACTACGGAAAGATTTCTGCGCGAGATAGCCGACCGCATCGGATTGGACGCCGTGGACGAGGTGAGGTTGTTTCCACCATTGCGCCAGTCGGGCGTTGAAACCGGAGTGGCCGTCGTCGCCGCGATTCCGCTGCCGCCCGAGCCACAGCACCGGCACGAGCCCGACGAACCGCCCGAAGCGCTAAGCGAGAGCGCCGGCGACGAGTTCCTCCCGATCGAGGAGGAGGATCGCGCAATCATCGTGCATCGCCACACGGTTTTCACGGCGAGATATCGCCACACCCTCAAGGGTGTCGACCGTGGAAAATGGGAGGTCGAGGTCCAGGCCGAGGCCGACGCGCCGCTCGTCACTGTCGACCAGGTCGTGCGTGGCGTCATGAAGCGCGCGGGGGAGCAGTTCGAGCCCGAGAAGATCTCGGCTTCGGCGTTCAGGACGATCGTCGAAGGCGCCGCGGCTCTCTAGGCTTGCCGCGCTGCGGCTTGCATCTCTGTATGTGGTCGGTGATGGTGTCCTCTTCGGCTCCGGTCTCTCGCTCGTTGGTGGTCCGATCGAATCGGCGCGAGACTAAGCATTAGTCGCCCGGAGAGAGCGTAACCGCACCGTTTGTCGCTCGTGGGTCGTCGCCTGCGAGGACACCTCACCTCCCTCCACAGTCTGTAACTGCAGCGGCGCTTCGTGCCGCGTGTGCCCGCGTCGCCCCCGTGGGGGAGCGACGGGACTGCCGAGCTTTGCTTGGCGCGCTCCCGCGCATGG
>DHJM01000157.1:21555-28351 GCA_002404335.1 Gemmatimonadales bacterium UBA4720 | reverse complement strand
GCCTATTAGGTTGCAAACGAAATTAAAAGGCCGCGTAGCTCGCGGCCTTTCCCCACTCTAACGATACCGAGCGCGGAAGCAAAGTCCCCGCCCCGCGCGCACTTAGGGAAGGTACCCTCACAATACTGCTCGGTGATAGCCTGCAAGAATAGCTGCGTAACATTCCCTCGCTGCATTTGCCGCAGAAACACATCAATCGGCCCGTCTCCGCGACCGAATCCACGCGCCAATCAACGCAATCGGCGGAAGATACAGCCACGCCCACGACCAGTTGCTGAAACTCACCGAGAACCCAATCCTCTGACGGCCGGAAAGTGCAGCGAGCACGAGTCCGCCGAGCGCTAGTCCGATCGCCGCGAGCACGGGCGCGCCAAGCAGCCATAGCGCACACGCGACGATCACGCGACGCGGAGACCAGCTCGAAAGCTCCTTCACCTTGTCCCCGCGTTGCCATCCCGGTGATCCGGATCGGCTGGCCGAGCCGCGCAGTGCTCGCCGCAACCCATCCTGTACCGGTTGCGCGCAAACCATCCATAGAGCTTGTCGGCAATCGGCCGCGCGAACGGGATCTTGAAAAGCCACGATACCAGCCCGCCCTTGGGCAACACCTTCAACAATTCTTCGAGCCCAGCAGCGGCCTGCCACGTCTTCCCGTCACTCGACCGGATCACCTGCATCGATTCCACATACGCGCGCGACGGAATCCACGGGAACCTCGCGCGCACTCCTGACGTCTGCGAAGAAACTATCTCGAGCTCGTGATTCCGATCCCACCTGTCGAGGACTTTCACCATCCGACCACACACCTTGCAGTCGCCATCGTAAACCACAGTGTAACGCCGGACGCGATCGCCACTCTTCGACGCGACAGGCTCGTGCGCCTCTTCATCCTTCAGCGCGATCTTCATTTCGATGCCGCCTTTCCCGCGGGCTGCTGCTGCGTCAGACAATGGAGCGTGCCCAATCCCCACACCAGATCCACCGCGTGAATCCCGATCACCGCACGACCCGGGAATGCCTCGGCGATTCCGTTGAGCGCCACGCGATCGTTGGGATCATTGAATGTCGGCACCAGAACGGCGCCGTTGGCGATGTAGAAATTGGCGTAGCTCGCGGGGAGCCTCTGGCCGTTCATGATTACCGGGCGCGGGAAGGGGATCATTACAATCTTGAGCGGATCCTTCTTCGCCGCGGCCTGGAGCCGGCGCAGGTTGTCGGCCGACCGGGCGTGGTTCCCATCGGCTGGATCGTGCTCGTACGCCAGGATCACCGTGTCGCGCGAGCTGAAGCGCGCGATGTCGTCGATGTGCCCGTGCGTGTCATCGCCCACCGCGCCCTCGCCCAGCCATATGGTATCGGTCACGCCCAGATACTCGAGAAACGCTTTCTCGTAATCGCCGGCCATCATCAGCGGATTGCGCACCTGCACATCCGAGAGCAGCCACTCCTCGGTGACGAGCATGCGGCCCGCGCCATTCACCTCGATTCCGCCACCCTCGAGAATGAGACGTTCTCCATTGTCGGGTCTCCGCGGCACGATCCGCGGAAGCCCGGTCAGACGCTCGATCTCGGCGCCGATCTCAGCGTCCTTCTTGTAGTTGTCGTACTTCGCCCAGCCGTTGAATCCCCAGTTGATCAGCTCGACGCGACCGTCGCCGCGAATGACGCCGGTCGGAGCGGAATCGCGGAGCCACACCCGATCGTTCATGACAGTGTGCAGGCGATAGCGGCGCTCGTTCACTCCGTGAGCGCACAACAGCGTTCGCGCGTTCTCCGCCACCGTCGCGTCATGACAGAGAATTTCGACGGTCTCAAAATCACTGAGCGCGCGCACGATCTCCGCGTAGACCCACGGAATCGGCGCCAGCTTGCCGGGCCAGTCCGGCTCGTGATGAGGCCACGCGATCCATGTCGCGTCGTGCTTCTCCCACTCCGCCGGCATGCGTCGGCCGAGCGAGAGCTCCATAGTCAAAGCGCCGCTTCCGGCAGAAGCGGCGCTCTTTCCCGCGCTTCCCATTAGCGCTTGACGGGGATCATGTGCTCGCCGGCGCCGCGCGGAAATATCGATTTGGGGATCATCACGTGCACGCCGACGTTTCCGTCGACCAGCTCAGTGATGTCGACATCGCACGATACGCTCGTCAGCATGTAGGCGTCATCGTGCGACAATCCCTGAACTGTCATCAGAAAGTCGATTGCCTGGCGGACCGCGATCTTCGTCGCCTGCACGAGATCCTTGTCCATCCCCATCGCGATCCAGTGCGTGGGCGTTTCCGCACGCGGCCACGCGAGGTGAAAATCCTTTCTCACCGTCACCTTGAATCGGCCGCGCAGTGAGGTCTCGAGCGCGGTGATGTCGACCTCGCCATTTCCTTGGCCGGCGTGGCCGTCTCCGATCTCGAGCAGCGCGCCAGGAGTATGGACGGGAATGTAGAGCGTGGTGCCCGCTACCAGCTCCTTGTTGTCGAGGTTTCCCCCGTGGATGTCTGGTGGCGCGCTGTTCACTCGCCCGCGCGACGCCGGCGGTGCAACGCCGATGCTCCCGAAGAACGGATGTAGCGGGATGTCGATTCCCGGAGCGAAGTGCGCCACCATGCGCTTCGCGTCGAGCGGAATGATCCGCATCTTCGAATACGCAAAATCTTCCGGCAGGAATCCGCGATTCACGCCAAAGGCGTTGTACGCATAGGGAATGGCGAGATCGATCTTCTGGATCTGAATCTCGAGCACGTCACCCGAGTCGGCGCCGTCCACGTAGATCGGCCCCGTGAGGATATGCCCGCCCGGCCCCTTGTTGGTGACAGTCGTCGTGATGTCACGAAGCGACTGCTCGACCTGGGCCGGCGCGACGCCAGCCCCCTCGAGACGCTCGGGCGTTGATGTAATCAGGGTTCCGACGACGACCACATCTCCCGACCGTATGTGCATGACCGGCGGCGCCGCTGCGTCGTAGTAGCCCCACGCAACGGTGGTTGGCGTAGGCATCAGGGTGTGCGTTGCTTCCTGCGCCCCAACCGTGATGATCGGTGCGATGACGAGCAGGGAGATCATCCTCGTGCGCCTTGCGGCGACCACGGCGAGGCTCGCCGCGCGCTGATTGTGTCCCGACTCGCGCCCCGTAAGGTCCCGACGTAGTAATGCTTTCAGGTGTAAGCTTGAAAGCTTACAGCTTTTCTCTCGTTCAGTTGCTGTTTGCCGTTCCAGTCCGTAGCGCATCACCCGATGTATCGGTTCAGAATCGGCGCATATGCGTCAATGCGACGGTCCCTCAGGAACGGCCAGTTGCGGCGCGTGCTTTCGATCAGCGCCCTGTCGCACTTCGCGACCAGCAGCGCCGGCTCCGTCCCCGCCTCGGCGAGAATCCGGCCGAACGGATCGCAGATGAATGAGTGACCGAAGAACTCGATGCCGTCGGTGCCGGGCTCGTCCTCGTGCCCGACACGATTTGGCGTCGCGACGTACACCCCATTCGCGATCGCGTGCGCGCGCTGCGCCGTGCGCCAGGCCTCGACCTGCGCTTCGCCGTGCTCCGCCTTCTCCGACGGATGCCAGCCGATCGCCGTCGGATAGAAAAGGATTTCGGCGCCGAGCAGGCTCGTGATGCGCGCGGCCTCCGGGTACCACTGGTCCCAGCAGATCAGAACGCCGATGTCGGCGTAGCGGGTTTTCCAGACGCGAAATCCGCTGGCGCCCTTGTGATCGCCGTCGTCGCTGATGTGGGAGTCGCCCGGCGTGAAGTAAAACTTCTCGTTAAAAAGCGGATCGTCCGGGATGTGCATCTTGCGATACGCGCCGAGAACCGAGCCGTCGGCGTCGATCACGGCGGCGGAGTTGCGATAGACGCCCGCTGCCTGACGCTCGAAAATCGGAACGATGATGACCAGCTCCATCGCTTTCGCCAGCTTCTGCATGCGCGCGATCGTCGGCCCGTCGATCGGCTCGGCCAGATCGAAGCGCTCGTGCTTCTGCGATTTGCAGAAGTACGGCGCGTTGAACAGCTCCTGGAGGCAGACGATCTGCGCCCCTTTCTCCGCCGCTTCGCGGATGCAAGCCTCGGCTCGGTCGACGTTTTTCCTGACGTCGGCGGTGACGGATTCCTGGATGATTCCGACGGTGAAGGAAGGCGATGTGGCCATGGGTGGAACGTTAACCTCTTGCGCGTGCACAGGAAGTGGCAGAGCGATTGCGTTAGCTTATTGCATTCCCACCAGTGGAGATATGCAGTCAGACGAGACCGCACCTCCGACCGTAGCCGCGAAATCGACGCCCACCGAGGAGCGTCGCCTCCGTCGCAGCGCCGGTATCAACACGGCGTTCCGCGCGATCAAGGCGGAGCACGCATCAAACCGCTCGCGTATGGAAGTCCTGGCAGACAGGATGATTGGAGTCGCGAGCGCGACGCCGTTTCTCGTCGTTCACGGGTTCATCTTCATTGGGTGGATCTACTGGAACCTGCCGTTCTCTGGGCTCCGGAAGTTCGATCCGTACCCCTACGGGATGCTCACGATGGTCGTCTCGCTGGAGGCGATCGTCCTTTCGATCTTCGTGCTGATGACGCAGAGCCGCGAGTCGCGCATCGGCGAGCTGCGGGAGGAGCTGACGCTACAGGTGAATCTCCGGATGGAAGAGGAGATCACCAAGACGCTGCATCTGGTCGCCGGTCTCTACTCCCGTCTGAACCTCACGCTGGCGGACGATCCCGAGCTGAGGGCGATGCTGGAGCCGCTCGATCCCAAGAAGATGGAGGCCGATCTGGCCGAGCAAATCAGTGCTTCGATGCCCGAGCTCCAGTTGAGAAAGCGGAAGAGCGGCACGAACACGTCTACTCGCCCAATCATCTGACGAGAACGCGTTGCAGTGCCGCCTCCAGCGTCCCGATGGATGTCTAAGCCTGCGGGCGATCCTTTCCAACAAGTTGTCTAAGTACGTACGGCAGTATCCCCCCGTGCCGGTAGTAGCTCATCTCCTCGGGGGTATCGATCCGGGAGACCGCCCGGAACTTCTTCTCGCTCCCGTCCGCCGCGCGCGCCCGCACTGTAAGCGCGGCGCGCGGCTTGAGATTCTCCGACATTCCTTCGATCGTGTACGTCTCGAATCCCGTAAGGCCATGAGTCTGTCGCGTCTCTCCATTCACGAACTCGAGCGGCAGCACTCCCATGCCCACGAGATTCGAGCGGTGGATCCGCTCGAACGACTCGGCGATCACGGCGCGAACACCGAGTAGCAGCGTCCCCTTTGCCGCCCAGTCGCGCGACGATCCGGTGCCATACTCCTTGCCAGCGATAATCACGAGCGGAGTTGCGATTTTCTGGTACTCCATGGCCGCATCATAAATCGAGACTGGCTTCTCACCCGGGACGCGCGTGGCCCAGCCTCCCTCGGTTCCGGGCGCGAGCTCGTTGCGGAGGCGGATGTTGGCGAACGTGCCTCGCATCATCACCTCGTGATTTCCTCTGCGGGCTCCGTACGAGTTGAAGTCGGCGGTCTTCACGCCGTGCTCGATCAGCCACTTGCCGGCCGGACTCGCAGCGGGAATCGAGCCCGCGGGTGAGATGTGATCGGTCGTGATCGAATCGCCGAACATCCCGAGCACCCGCGCGCCGCTGATCGGCCGGATGCCTGGTGGCGTGAGCGTCATCCCATCGAAGAAAGGAGGGTTTTTCACATACGTCGAGTCAGGATCCCACGCGTACAGATCGCCCTCCGGTACCGGCAGACTTCTCCAGTTGTCATCGCCGTGGAAGACGTTCGAGTACTGCGCCTTGAACATCTCGGCCTTCACCGAGCGCAGTATCTCCTCCTCGACTTCCTTGGGCGCGGGCCAGATGTCGCGCAGGAAAACAGGCCCGCTCTTGCCGACACCGATCGGCTCAGTGGCGAAGTCGATGTCCATCCTGCCGGCGAGCGCGTACGCGACGACGAGCGGTGGCGACGCCAGATAGTTGAATCGCGTGAGTGGATTTATGCGCCCTTCGAAATTTCGGTTGCCCGACAACACGGCGGCCACAACGAGCTTGTTGGCCTCGATGGCGTCCGCGACCGGCTGGGGGAGGGGACCGGAGTTCCCGATGCACGTCGTGCATCCGAATCCGACGACGTTGAAGCGAAGCCGCTGCAACGCGTCCATCACTCCCGCCTTTCGGAAATAGTCTGTCACCACCTTCGAACCGGGGGCGAGGCTTGTCTTAACCCACGGCTTGGTCATCAGGCCTTTCTCGACCGCGTTCCTCGCGAGCAATCCAGCCGCCAGCATCACGCTCGGATTGGACGTGTTGGTGCAGCTCGTGATCGCGGCGATCACGACCGAGCCATGGCGAATCGAGAACTTCTCGCCGTTCATCTCGACCGGCACGCTCGAATTCTCACCTGCCTGCTCGTCCAGATCGGTGGCGACCACGGACGGCGACAGTTGCGGCGAGGCGGCGACCTGCATCGCCTGCTTTGCTGCCGCGACTGCGGCCACGGTTCCGGTTCGTTCGAGGTCAGCGGACAACGCTTCGCGGAACATCTTCTTCGAGAGCTTGAGCGGCACCCTGTCCTGCGGACGCTTCGGGCCCGCCAGACTCGGCTCTACGGTCGCAAGATCCAGCTCGATGGTATCGCTGAACAGTGGATCGGGAGTGTCATCCGTGCGGAAAATTCCCTGCGCCTTGGTGTAGGCTTCGACGAGCTGCACCTGCGCCTCGTCCCGCCCCGTGAATCTCAGATACTTGATCGTCTCGGCGTCGATGGGAAAGAATCCCATCGTAGCGCCGTACTCAGGCGCCATGTTGCCGATTGTCGCGCGGTCGGCCAG
>DHJM01000157.1:18237-21399 GCA_002404335.1 Gemmatimonadales bacterium UBA4720 | reverse complement strand
ATGAGCATCGATACCGGCTGTCCGAGCATTGCCGCCTCGGCTTCGATTCCGCCGACGCCCCAGCCGAGTACACCGAGTCCGTTGATCATGGTGGTGTGGGAATCGGTGCCGACCAGCGAGTCGGGGTACGCGTACGTCACCTTGCCCACGACCTCCGTGAAAACTCCCTGCGCCAGATACTCGAGATTGATCTGGTGGACGATCCCGGTGTCGGGCGGAACGACGCGAAAGTTGTGCAGTGCCTTCTGTCCCCAACGCAGGAACGCGTAGCGCTCCTGGATTGCGGGCGAACTCGAAGTCGGCATTGATAAGAAGCGCCGCCTCGGATCCATACTCGTCCACCTGCACCGAGTGGTCGATGACGAGATCCACCGGCTGAAGCGGATTGATCAGGCGCGCGTCGCCTCCCAGGCGTGCCAGCGCGTCGCGCATCGCGGCGAGATCGACGACGGCGGGAACTCCGGTGAAATCCTGGAGCAGCACTCGCGCGGTGCGGAAGGCGATCTCTTTTTCGACTTTCCCCTTCATGTCCCAGGTCGCGAGGGCGCGCACGTCGTCGGGCTTGACGAACTTGCCGTCTTCGTTTCTGAGCAGGTTTTCGAGGAGGATCTTGAGGCTGACGGGGAGTCTGCCTGCGTTCCCGTCCGCGAGCTTGGACAGGGAATCCAGCCGAAAGATCGTGTACTGCCGACCCGCAACGTCCAGCGTTGATCGGCTACCGAAAGAATTCGGGTGTGTCATTTTGATTTTTTCCGAACTTGGCCGCGTCAGTGCGCTGGCCGTAGGCGCGGAGCCACTGCCGCTCGTCTCTCGAGACTCGGCAGGCTGAATTGAATCTAATACAAGGGAACAATTAACTGAACATTGACTCAGTTGCAGTTATCAGTCGTCCCGCGCCTAGCCAGCTTTGGTCGTCGGCTCGCTGGTAGGATCGACGGTCGTCTTGTCCTCGTGGGTTCCACCCATCTCGAGGCGCGTCGCTTCGATCGCGTACGTGGGGCAGTGGTGCACGAAGTCGCCATCCGCCGGCGACCACTCCACGACCGGCGTGAGCGGGTACGCTTTCCCGTGCGCATCCATTGCCATCACATCGGGCGCGAGCGCCGTGCAGAGAGTGCACCCGATGCACTTCTCGCGGTCGACCGCGATCTGCATCGGCCTGCGGGGAAAGACGCCGAGACCCCAGGTGATGCACTCCTCATAGTGCTTGCACGCCTCCATCGTCGCCGCGTAGCCCGCTTCGAGCAATTCGTCGGTGTGCGAGAAGCTGAACCAGCCGATGTGATTGACCTTGGGCCTGATCAGAATCATCGGCGGGCGCGTCCACGTGGCGAATGGCGCCAGCTGGAGCGCGTGCATCATCGTCGACGCCGCGCGGACATAGATGGAGGCGAACCCGGCAGTCGCGATGTCGTTCTCCGGCTCGAGGTCACTCGACCCTGTATCTACCGCGATCACGGCATCCATTCCCCGGCCAGCGATCGACACGGGAAGGTTGTCGAGCACACCGCCATCGACGCACATCCTCCCACCGATCGCGCCGGGAGGATAAAACCCCGGCAGCGCGCACGACGCATAGACAGCATCCGCGACGCTCGCGTCGCGCAAGCCCGGCAATCCCCACACGATCTGTGAGCCGCGCTGGATGTCGACGGTGTTGACGAGGAGCGTCCTTTTCAGCTGATCGAACCTCTTCTCGGTCGCAATCAATTTCGCGATGTTTCTGAGTGGCTCCTCGAGGTAGATCGCGGGCGAGTGCTGCCGCTCCAGGATCATCCCCATCCGGTTGAGACGGAACAGATCGCGTCGTTTGAGTGCGCGGGCGCGATCAGCCATCTCCGACACCGGCATCCCACGGGCATACGCCGCTCCGATCAGCGCGCCGATGCTCGTGCCCGCGACCACGGTCGGCTCGATCCCCAGTTCCTCGAGCGCGCGAAAGACACCGATGTGCGCGAATCCCTTGAGCCCGCCGCCGCCGAGGACAAGGGCTATCTTGCGCGCCTTGCGTCGCGGCTTGGAGGGAGTTGCTCGTTTCACGCTTCGAGGTGTCTGGCGGGCCATGCTAACGTTGGGTGCGGGACGCGATTTCGGGGTATGCTAAGGTTGGCTGCGGAACGTTGTCTGGCTGGGATGCTAAGGTTGAGTGTGGGAAGCTATAATGTAGTGACGTCCATCACACACACTGAGTAAATCGATGATTCGTTCCACTGTTCTGCTCACGGCCACCCTCCTCACCATTGTCTCGGCCTCGATGGCGAGTGCGCAAACGGACCGCGAACCCAGCCGCATCACTGCCCAGGAAATTGACGCACACCTCCGCTTTCTCTCGTCCGACCTTCTCGAGGGCCGGGCACCGGCGACGCGCGGCGGACGAATCGCCGAAGAATACATCGCGACCCAGCTCCAGGCGTTCGGCGTAAAGCCCGGCGTTGGAGACAGCTCGTACTTCCAACGCGTTCCGATCGATGTCGTAAAAGCGGATCCGAGCACCATCAAAGTCACAGCATCTGGCAAGGCCAACGCCAATCTCCGTTTCACCGATGACGTTGTCGTCTGGCCAGGCTCAGCTACCGATGCCAGCAGCGCGCACGGAGAGCTCGTGTTCGTCGGCTACGGCGCCACCGCGCCCGAGTACAAGTGGGACGACTTCAAGGGCACCGACGTCCGCGGAAAGATTCTTCTCGTCCTGGTGAACGATCCGCCCGCGACCGCGGCCGAGCCGAATCTCTTCGGCGCGAAGGCGATGACCTACTACGGACGCTGGACATACAAGTTCGAGGAAGCCGAGCGCCGGGGCGCGGCGGGAATGCTGATCGTGCACACCACCGAGCGTGCCGGCTATCCGTGGCAAGTGGTCGTCGGCTCCAATTCAGTCGAGCACCGCCTCCTCCCGCGCGCCGCGGCGGCGCCGCCTCCGATCGCGGTGTGCGGCTGGATCACCGACAGCGCCGCGACGGTAATTCTTTCGCAGGCCGGTCTCAACATGGCCGATCTGCGCAAACGCGCCGAGTCCCGCGATTTCCGCCCGGTTCCAACCGGAATCATCATCGATGCCTCGATGCGCAACAGCGTCCAGCACATGTCGTCGAACAACGTCGTCGGACTGGTGCGTGGAATAGACCCAGTGGTCCGTGACGAGTACGTCGCCTACAGCGCCCA
>DHJM01000157.1:9290-18055 GCA_002404335.1 Gemmatimonadales bacterium UBA4720 | reverse complement strand
AAGACGCGGCGCTCCCAGCTATTCATCTTCGTCACCGCTGAGGAATCCGGCCTCCTTGGCTCTGCCTACTTCGGCGAGCATCCAACCGTGCCCGCTTCGAAGATCATCGCGGCTCTCAACATGGACATAGTCCCGCTCTTTGGTCGCGTACGGAATCTCACCGTCGCGGGTGACAATAAGAGCTCGCTCGGACCGACACTCGCACAGCTGGTGAAGTCCGAAGGCATTCGCATCTCGCCCGACGCCCATCCGGAGCAGGGACACTTCTATCGTTCCGACCACTTTTCCTTCGCCAAGGCCGGAATTCCTTCGGTCTCCATCGGAGGAGGCGACGACATCGTAGGCCATCCGGCGGAATGGGGTCTCGCGCAATCGGACGACTACACCGCCCACCGCTACCATCAGCCGTCCGACGAGTATCGCCCCAATTTTGATCTGAGCGGCGCAACGCAGCTGGCCGACATCGTCTATCGGTTTGGGGTCGCCCTCGGCAACACGCGCACTATTCCCACCTGGAACGCCGACGCGGAATTCCGCGCGATGCGCGACGCTTCTCGAAAGGGTCAGTGAGCCGGGACAACCGAGTTTGAAAATGAAATCGACCCAGGGTCAGCGGCCGGACCCTTTGCTCGCCTTCCGTGAGGAGTTTCCGATCCTCGAGAAGACGACGTACCTCGTCTCCAATTCTCTCGGGCCGATGCCCCGCACGGTCCCCGAGAAACTGGCCGAGTACGCGCGTGACTGGGGCGACCTCGGGGTAAAGGCGTGGAACCGCGGCTGGTGGGAGCTTCCCGTCGAAGTCGGAAACGAGATCGCGCCCCTCATTAACGCCGATGACGGCGAGATCGTGATGATGCCCAACGCCACCATCGCGCAAACCGCCGTGCTGTCGTCCATCGACTTCTCGAAAGAGCGCGATACGGTCGTGATGACCGAGCTCGACTTCCCATCCGTCCGCTACGCGTACTCCGAAATGGCGCAGCGGCTAGGCGCCCGCGTCGTGGTCGTGAGGTCTGACGACGGACTGACGATCGATCGCGACAGGTTGTTGGCCGCGATCGACGGACGCACTCGCCTCGTGGCGGTCTCGCACGTGCTGTTTCGGAGCGCGTACCTCATGGATGCGGACGCGATTTGCGCTCGCGCGCACGAGATGGGCGCGCTTGTCTCGCTCGATTCCTTTCACGCCGTCGGGATCGTGCCGGTTGACGTGAAACGGAGCAAGCCCGATTTTCTTACGGGTGGCGTGCTCAAGTGGCTCTGCGGCGGACCGGGCGCCTGCTTCCTTTACGTGAGCCCGACTGTCCGCGATCAACTCAAGCCGGCATTGACCGGCTGGCAGGCGCACTCGCGTCCGTTCGCCTTCGAAGATTCCATGGAGTACACGACCGGCGCCTTCCGCTGGCTGAACGGGACGCCGGTGATTCCGGCGCTCTACGCCGCGGCGGAGGGGCCGAAGATTCTGCGTCGCGCCGGAGTCGCGGCCATCAGGGAGAAGAGCGTTCGCCTCACCTCACGGTTGATCGAGCTCGCCGACGCCCGCGGCTATACCGTGAATGCGCCTCGCGACCCCGCGCGTCGCGGCGGAACCGTGGCGATCGATGTTCCCCACGGGTACGAGGTCACGCAGCACCTGCTGTCGCAAAACGTTCTGGTAGACTACCGCGTAGGTGCTGGTATCAGGATTGCCCCTCACTTCTTTACCAGGGAGAACGAGCTGGACGAAGCCGTTTCGGAGATCGACAAGGCTCTTGAAAGCGGGAGCTGGCAACGCTTCTCGGAAAAAATCGCGGTCGTCACCTGAGCCGTTCTGCCTTGGATGTTACTACCTTGAACAATGCAGTGTCTAAAGAGTACAATAGACCTATACTCGACTCCTCGGAGGGTGCGTAGTAATGCCAACACCTTTTTTGAGTTCTGAAGAGTACGACGAGAGAGCGCATCAGCTGTACAACGAAGGACAGTATGACGAAGCTCTGGACGTACTTAAAGAGGGACTCGGTCTCTATCCGAACTCTGTGGAGCTCCACATTGGGGTTGGCTATGCCCACCACGCCCGCGAGGACTATGCGTGGGCGCGACGCAGCTTCGAGGAAGCGCTCGTTCTCGATCCGGATCATGAGGACGCGCTCGCCGGGCTAGGCGAGACCCTCCTGAAGTTCGGCCAGCAGGATTTTGCGCTCAAGAGCTTCCGCCATACCTTGGAATTAGGATACCAGGATGATGTCGAGCTGATGCTCCAGATCGGCCGCGCGCTTTTCCGCGAGGGTCTGATCGATGAATCCAAGCAGTTCTTCGAGATCGCGGCGCAGCAGACGCCCGATGCGGCGGAGGCCGTGTCCTGCATCGGCTACGCCGAGCACAGGCTGGGCAATGACGAGACGGCGATTTCGACGCTCCGTCGCGCCCTGCAGATGGATCCCGATCACACCGAAGCGCGGATCTACCTCGGCAACATTTTTTACGATCGCGGCGACTACGAGGCTGCGCTCTATCATCTCGACCGCTCGACACCCGAGGACCACTGGGACGAGCTGGGCATCTGGAGACTGATCGAGCTGAAGAAGATGATCTATCGCCTGCGCGACAACGATCCGGAGCTGCGTCCGTGGGAGGACAGGCTGCGCGATCTGGCGGGCGACCTCGACGACATCGACGAGATGCTGGCGGAGATCGAGGCGAAGTTCATCGACGCGGCTCAGACCGAGGCGAAGGGACAGCTCGAGCTGTTCGGCGCGCTCCTTTCCAGCTTCGCGGACGTCAAGTCGACGCCCGAATCCCACAGCATCACCCTCGAAAATGGCAACACGTTCGAAGGCACATGGGAGGAGATCGTGGAAAAGATGCGCGATGCCAAGTGCCTCAAGGAGACGCCAAAACCGGAGCAGGATGCAGAGAGCTTCATTCGACGTAGCGCGGATGCAGGGCTTCTGCGCATCCTGAGATGAGTCCACAGAACTCGCAGGCGGCGCTTGCAGCATTGAATGGGGTTCGCCCCGTTCTCAGTCACTTCGAAAAACCACGCACGGCGGAAGATCTTGCCGCCGATATCATCGATCTCTGGGCGGGCGCCGAAAGCGCGCTCCAGACGCTCGTCGGCAATTCCTCGCTCGCCGGACAACAGCTTGTTCGCGCGGCGCGTCAGGCCGAGGTGATCACGATCGACCAGGCGCACTCGCTGCTGGAGTTTCTCGCCGCACGCGACCGCGCCAATCGCACCAGCTACAAACCGACGCAGGCCGACGGGGACGCCGCGGTCGATGGATTCAAGGCGCTCGAGTCGGGGCTCACGGGCTCTGCGCCGGTGAAAGCCGCGGCGCCGGCGAGTCCATCTCCGGTTGCTTACACTCCGCGTCATTCGCGTCCGGCGCAGCCATCAAAACCGCCGCCGCCACCCCAGCCGGCGTCACCATACGCACCACCGTCCGCGGGTGGCGGCTACCGACAGCCACCAGCCTACGCGGCCCGCAGCATGGCCGGGCCTCCCACGATAGAAATGCCGGGCCCCTTCTCCTCCTCCTCAGAGGCATCGACAGGTGGAGGCGGGAGTACTGGCAAAGGCGGTAGTACTGGCAGGGGCGGTAGTACCAGCGGTGGCGCAAGCGGCGGAATTGGGCGCACCATGGTCCAGCAGGCGCTAGCTGCGGCGGACTCGGGCGGCCGAGGGTTTCCATGGCTCCCGATGCCGGTGTGGATCGGGATTGTGGTCATCGTGCTCCTCGCGGGCGGGGGATATTTCTTTTTCGGCCGCGGCACGAGCGGCGGCGGATTGACCGCCGGCATCGACGCTATGCAGAATGGCCAGCGTGAAGTAGCGCGCGGCATATTTGCCAAGGCGGTGAACGACGACCCCGCGGCGCCGACGCCCCACATCTTCCTCGCCAGACTCGCGCGTGGGGAGGGCGACCTCGCCACTGCCCGGGCGCAGCTCGACACCGCTCTACGCCTGGATCCGAAGAACGCGGTCGCGTTGCGCGAGATGGGACTCGTGCTCTTCGCGAGCCGTCAGTACGATCTCGCCCGTCGATTCTTCGTGCGCGCGGTGCAGGCCAATCCGCAGGATCGCGCTTCACAGGGATACCTCGGCTGCGCGATGATGCGGCTCAATCGCGTACCGGAAGGAACAAAGTGGATCAGCGGTGCCGGCACCGGCCCATGGCAGGCTTGCCTGCAACCGACGACGCCTACTACCGCACCGCCGCCCCTGTGATCGAATTCAGGAACGTCGGGAAGATTTACAAATCACTCCTCGGCAACTCAGTTAAAGCTGTCGAGGAGTTTTCGTTGACGGTCGTCGATGGCGAGATACTCGGCATCGCTGGGCCGAATGGCGCGGGCAAGACCACGCTCATCGCGATGATGCTCGGCTACCTGCGTCCAACGGCCGGGGCCGTCGAGATCAACGGATTGCCCGCGCGACAGTACGTCGAGCGAAACGGAATCGGATACCTGTCGGAGCTGATCGCCATCAACCCGAAATGGCGCGCCGAGACCGCGCTGGTGCGCTTCGCGACGCTGGCGGGAATCTCCCGCTCGGAGATTCGGCAACGGGTTGGCTACGTCATCGACCTGCTCGGTCTCGATGAGCACCGCGACAAGAAGGTGAAGGCACTATCGAAGGGGAACCTCCAGCGCCTGGGCCTGGCGCAGGCGCTTCTCCGCGACGAGCAGATCCTCGTTCTCGACGAGCCGACACATGGCCTGGACCCGGTGTGGACGCAGCGCTTCAGGGACATCGTCGAGGAGCTGCGGCGCCCCGACCGCACGATACTCATCGCCTCGCACAATCTCGACGAGCTTCAGCGGCTGGCGGACCGCGTCGCAATCATAGATCGTGGGCGGCTTCAGCGTGTTGTCAGCACGGGGTACGAGAACACAGCGCCAGCGGCGGGGACGCGATACAGAGTAACTCTCGCCAGCGGGCACCATCTCGTTCGCGCCGTATTTCCCCAGGCGGAAGATGCCGGCCGCGGCGAATACGACGTGACGGTGCGCAGCATCGAGGACCTCAACGCGGCGCTCGCTGATCTGATCGGCAGGGGGGCGCTCGTCGCGAGCGTCGTCCCCGAGAGGTCGGTGCTGGAGCAGCAATTCAGGGAAGCCGTGGGAGAGTCGCAGTGAGCCGCGTTAGCGGCCTGGCGAGATACGCGCTCTGGCAGTTCCGCGATTTCGTGTTCGAGCGCGGAGTTGCGATTCTCATTATCAGCTTTCTGTGGGGCTACGCGTTGATCGCGCCGCTTCGGGGCGCAATGGGATCGCAAATGGGTCGGGCCTCGCCCATTTGGCCTCTCATGCTTCAGGGTGCAAGCACGCTCGTGTCGCTGTCGGTTCTCATCGCGCTCAACGGCATCATCTCCAGCGACCGCAAGCTGGGCTACTACCGGTTTCTATTCTCCAAGCCCGTGAATCCGGTTCTCTACTACGCGCAGGCTTTCTTCGTCGGCTTGATTGGCGTCGTCCTGTCGATGCTCGTGCTCTCCAGCCTGATGCACACGATCCTGCCGATCTTCAGCATCGTCAATTTTCTTCTCTACACGGCGCTCATCTATATCGCGATGGGCGGAATCGGATTTTTCGTCTCGGCCGCGACGCGCTTCGATTGGGTATCGCTCGCGGTGGTGTGGCTGGGCTCGCGAATTCTGCGCAGCCTCTACGGCCCCAAGGGCGACTGGCGCAGCAAAGCGGTAGAGCTGCTGCCGCCCGTGCATAAACTCGATGAAGTGGCAAACTCATTAATCGGCACTGGAACGGCGCACGCGACCGATGTTCTCTGGCTACTCGGCTATGGCGCACTCTTTTTCGTGCTGGGGCTTGTCCTTCTACGGTGGGGATCCCTCGCAGACTGATTACTCAATCGCTGCCGGCTTCGAAATGCAACAGAACAGGCGAGAGGCGCCAGTAGGTAAGTTGCGAGTTGTTTGGTTCACTCCGCCGGGACTTATCCCAGCGGACTGAGAGGAAAAGCGCGTGCTTTCCCCCCATTACGCCACAGAGATAAGTCCCGGCGTCATGAACTAGTCGCCTGGCAGCTATGCTACTGACGCCTCCCGCCTGTTCAGTTCGTTGTTCTTTTTTACCCCGTACTCAGTCTTTGTAATGGATCCAACCAGCATTCACCGCACCGTCCTCCCCAATGGCCTGACCGTCCTTGTTCAAGAGGACCGGTCCGCGCCCGTCGTCGCGATCGTGACCCACGTCAAAGCCGGGTACTTCGACGAGACCGACGAGGAGAACGGCCTCTCCCACGCCCTCGAGCACATGTACTTCAAGGGCACCGGGAAGCGCGGCGTAGGCGATATCGCCAAGGAGACCAAGGCGAGCGGCGGATATCTGAATGCCCAGACCATCTACGACACCACGGCATACTACACGGTGCTTCCGTCGTCCGGATTCGCGAAGGGGCTCGAGATTCAGGCTGACGCGTACGCGAATTCGGTCATCAACGCCGGCGAGCTCGCGAAGGAGATGGAAGTCATCATCCAGGAGGCGAAGCGGAAGTCCGACAATCCATCCGCCGTCGCCACCGAGACGCTGTTCGAGCTGCTTCATGATGCGCATCGCATGAGACGCTGGCGTATCGGGAGGGAGGCGGGCCTTCGCGCGTTCACGCGTGACATGATGAACGGCTTCTATCGCAACTTCTACCGGCCCGGCAACACGATCCTTAGCATCTCTGGCGACGTCAATCACGCCGACGCACTCGGCCGCGCAAAGGAGCTGTACGGCGGCTTGGAGTCCGGGGATCAGGTGCGTCATCCGGGGCCGCCGGAGCCGAAGCACGATGACTTCCGCTATCGCGAGATTTCAGGCGACATCGCGCAGAGCCAGCTCGTCATTGGATGGCGGACTCCCGGCACTCTGGACCCGGACACCGCGGTCCTCGACCTCGCGGCGTCTGTGCTGGCGACGGGACGCGCATCTCGGTTGTACCGTGCCGTTCGCGAGAAGAAGCTCGCGTCGTCCATCACCGCCTACAATTACACGCCGACCGAGCTGGGTGTGTTCGTGGTTCACGCCGAGACGGAGCCCGAGCACACCGCCGAGGCGGCGCGGGTGATCTGGGATCAGCTGCACCAGCTGCGCGTCGGCGCAATCGATGACGGCGAGCTCACTCGGGTGCATCGCATCTTCGAGGCGAGCTGGGTTCGGCGCCTTGAGACGGCTGAAGGTCGCGCCAATTACCTCGCCGAATGGGAAGCGTTGGGGGGCTGGCAGCTGGGCGACGAATACTTCAAGCGCTACTTGTCTGCTTCGGCCAACGACATCCAGCGCGTCGTGCGAAGGTATCTGTCAGAGGAGCGAGCCGCCGCTCTCGTCTATCGTCCCGGGAGCGCGCCCGTCGTCGCGCAGGACGCGGCGGACATGAAGCGGATTCTCGGTGAGGGCGGGTCGGACCGCCTCCCGTCGATTCCGCGTCGCGCCGTGACCACGTCACCGGAGACGAAGAGCCCGGAGCTGGAGAAGGAGGAAGCCAGCGTTTCCGTTTTTCGAACGGCGGAGAAAGTTCCAGTGCTCGTGCGGAGAAAGCCCGGCACGCCGATGGCCAGCATCGGCGTCTACATCGTCGGCGGAGCAGTCGAGGAAGAGACCGGGCAAGCTGGGCTCACCCTCCTCACCGCCCGCGCGATGCTCAAGGGAACCACCACGCGCAGCGCCGCGCAGATCGCGGAGGACGCCGAGATGCTCGGCGGATCGATTTCGGCGAGCGCCGGGGCCGACAGCTTCGGGTGGTCATTATTAGTGCCCGCGACTCGTCTGGCCGAGGCGCTGGAACTGCTCGGAGACGTGATACTGCGTCCGACGATTCCCGACGATGCATTCGAGACAGAACGAACGGTCGCGCTTTCAAATGTCGCGATGCTGCGCGACGACATGTACCGCTACCCGATGAGGCTCGCGAGTTCGGTGGCGTTTGCCAACCATCCCTATGGGACTCCCGCGATGGGAACCGAGGAGTCGCTGCGCGCGATCTCGGCAGAGCAGGCGAGAGAGTGGCACAAGTCACGCGTCCTCGAATCCGCGGCAGTGATCGGAATCGTCGCGGACGTGGATGCGAAGGAAGTCGCCGACATGGTGGCCCGGGAGCTGGGCGCCCTCCACCTGGAAAAAGCTCCAAAGATTGGCAAGCCGCGTTGGCCCAAGAGCGTGAAAATTGCGGCCGAATCGCGCGACAAGGCGCAGACTGCGATTGCGCTGGCATTTCCGGCCCCCGCGCGTGACGACGATGCCCGTTTCGCCGCCCATCTCATCGCGACCGTCGCGAGCGGACTCGGCGGCCGATTTTTCGAAGAGCTGCGCGACAAGCAGTCGCTCGCATACACGGTGCAGGCGTCGGTGAGCGAGAGAAGGTTGGCCGGGATGTTTCTGTCGTACATTGCGACCTCACCCGAAAAGGAGGGTGTCGCGCGCGCGGGCCTCCTCGCCGAATTCGCGAAGCTGCGCGACGAGCTGGTATCGGAGGAAGAGATGAGCCGCGCGAAGGAGTACGTGGTGGGATCGCACGCGATCAGCCAGGAGAGCGGCGGCGCTCAACTCGGCGAGATGCTGGATGCCTGGATGTTCGGCGAGGGATTGCATGAGCTGCTGGAGTACGACGCGCGAATGCGCGCAGTGACCGCGGACCAGATGCGCGATGTAGCGCGCGAGTACTTCGATCCGGAGCGGCGGGTCGAAGGGATAGTCCGCGGGGTGGGGCGGACGGTGTAGTTGGGAAAAAGAAACTGAATGGGATCCGAGATCTGAGAAGCAGAGATCTGAGGCGATGG
>DHJM01000157.1:5186-9284 GCA_002404335.1 Gemmatimonadales bacterium UBA4720 | reverse complement strand
ATGGTAAGAACGCTCTGACCTAACCGACCACCGATCCGGCCACAATCTCCAACGCTGGTGACGCCAATGAGAAAGGTCAGCGCGCAGTGACTCACGACGGGCATCTACGCTTCTGACATCTCGCATCCCGTTCAGTGCTTTCTTGTTGCGCCGACGCCGGTTCTACTGAGTGCCAGGCCTCAACCCCTTCTCGGCCCGGAGAATCGCATCGGTCGCGGGCCGAAGTCGCCCGCCCGCCGCCCGCAGCCCACGAACCGAGTTGTAATCCCCGCCCTCGTACACGACGAGCCCCTTGATCGGCAGCTGGGCGGTCGCCCACGCCAGCACTCCCCAAATCGTACGCAGCTGATTCTCCTCACCGTGGACGAGCGGATATCCGCCGGCGGCAAAGACCCAATGTTCCTTTGGCTTGGGGAACTGCTGCATCCAGCGCTGCGCGACCCGAAGATGCGTGTCGAGAGACGTGGCGCCGTCGAATCCCGCGAGCAGCGAGAACCCTACCGCGTCGATCGGCGAGCCCGGTCGCGCCGCCCACGCGTACAGCGTGCTGTCGCGAGTCCCGTAGCTGCTAATCGGGACGCTGACCTTGATGCGCGGATATATGTAGTGAGCGATGCGCGACGCTCGCGTGAAGTAATCGATCCAGTACTGTGGAGACTCTTCGCCGAGAATGCGCGTGCCCTCCTCCAGTGGATCGACGGCGGGGATCAGATAGTCCGGCTTGAGCCGTCTCGCGATTCGATCGACGTCCTTGAGGCGCGCGACCGTGTAGGCCTCGCGCGACTGCTTGAATTCCTCCTCTCCCTTCTTCGGATAGCCGAGCGCGACGATGAGGAGCGTACTGTCGGATCGCACCTGCTCGATTGAGCGCGCCAGGGAATCCAGCGCGACACCGCGCGCTGCTTCCGGATCGACGACGACGCTGATCGCATCGACGCCCAGCGTGTCGGCGAGGGCGAGATCGTACTTGATCGCAAGCGGCGGCGGCCCGCTCCTCAAGTCGGGAAAGATCTTGAGACCGATCCGGAAATCTCCGTCGGGATGCTCCTGCAGCTGGTCGTTCGCGTGTGACGCGTAGCTTCTGATGCCTGCATACGCGCCGGGCAGCTCCACGACCACGAGTGCCGTCATCGCGATCGCCGCTCCCGCCAGCGCGACGCGGGCGAGACGCGTGAAGCCCCACCGCGCGGGAAGCGAGGGCGCGAATATCGGAACCTGGATGTAGATGGGATTCCAGAGCGCGGGTGTCCCGAAGAACGTTCCGAGCATGCTCGCCTGCGCCGCGTTGAGAGCGAGACCGAATTCCGTGGGCGAATGACCACGCATGATGGCGAACTTCGTCACCGCCACAGTGGCGATGATGATGTTGTAAACGAGGAGGGGGAATCCGAGCAGCGGAGTCACCAGCCGCCGGCCCAGCGCGTATACCGCCTGCACCACGAACAGCAGCGCGGTGAACGGCCACAACCATGACACGAGAATGATCGCGCGGCCGTACAGAAGCGATTCCGACGTGTAAGCGACGACGAGCGCGGGAACGATCAGCAGGCCGGCAATGCCCGTAATCGTCTGAAAGCCGCGCGGGATGCGCCGCAGCTTCGCGATTCTGCCCGCCATCAGGATGTCCCACGCGATCATCGCGACCGAGAGGGCGAGGTAGATCGCCCCGAGCAGCCTGTGCGAGGTCATCGAGCGAAGCTAGACACGCTTGCGCGCGCTGGCAAGCACTCGGACGCGGTCGTACTTTTCGCTCGCATGGGTCGTCGCGCTCTGTTCAATCTTCCAAATACGATGTCGCTGTCGCGGGTTGTCCTGGCGCTCGCATTCGTCCTCGTGTCGGAACCGTGGGATCGCATCGCCCTCATCGCGGTCGCGGGATTGACGGATTTCATGGACGGCTGGCTCGCCCGGCAAAAAAAATCGGAGAGCACCGCGGGTGCGCTCCTCGATCCAATCGCCGATCGGATCTTCGTGTTCGTCGCGATTTCGACCTACCTCGTTGAAGGCCAACTTTCCACCGCGCAGTATTTCATCTTCCTCACGCGCGACCTGGCCACGGCTGTTGGGTTCCTGGTCGCCAAAATTATTCCAGCACTGCGGCCTGCCGTGTTCAGGGCGAGAATGCTAGGCAAGATTGTCACCGTCCTGCAAATGATCACGCTGGTGGCGATCATCCTCGTGCCGGAGCTGACCCGGGTCCTGATCCTGGCGATCGGGGGCGTCTCTGCTGCATCGATCGTCGACTACACCATCGCGCTCTGGCGGGGACGCACCCGCTCGAGCGCCGCCTAACGCCGATCGATGCGAACCCCGCGGTCGCTCCTTCACATGACGCTCGGCCTGACGTTCCTGGTGTCTGCGGCAGCACGCTCGCAGACCCCCCAGCAGCCGGTCCAGATCGAAGGAAGGCTCGACGCCATTATCGCCCGCACCACCGGCGTTGAGGCTGGACTCGGGGTGAGCGTTCCCTCCGGGATCTACGTACGGTCCGGCTTCGTCGCTGGAATCGGCGTGGGCCGCCACGGGGTCGAAGGCCGGACCGATCTGATCACGAGATTCAGCCTCGACCCGTTCCGTCAGAGTCGGTGGGCTCCGTACGGCGGAGCCGGCGTATCGGGGCGGTACCGCTCAAGGCTCGACGGAGGCTCGCGTGCCTACCTGCTGGTCGTCCTGGGGGTTGAGGGCCCGCTCCCATTCGGCCACACGTCAGGCATCGTCCCGGCGTTCGAGGTCGGGCTTGGCGGCGGGGTGCGGTTAGCTGTAGTACTGCGACGGGGGATCACCGCTCGAAGGTGAGCCGACTACCAGTGCAGTTGAGTCTGCCGCAAAAAAGAAAGGGCGCCCAGCGGGCGCCCTTCGATCAAACGGCCTGTCTAACCTTCGGAGGCTGAGCGAATCGCTCTCCCAGCACCCGAAGTTCCCCTACTTCCTCTGGCGTCAGCTCATGGTACCGCTCCGCCAGGTAATCCATCGTGTTGTCGAACCAATCCTTCTGATCCTCGGGCGCCGAGCCGACTACGCCACAGCGCATGATCTGCTGGAACAGCTCGTCCCGGGCCTCCGCAAACGGAGTTGCCGCTCGGACGGGCTCCTTCCGGAATCTGTTTTTCTGAGTGTTCATCAATTCGGTTGGAGTAAAAACGTCTATGAAATCGTAATCTTCAATCTACTTGTGTTAGACACCATTTCATAGAAGAAAGGTTCAAGCGGCAACCCTTCTTTTGATGAAATCGAGCAACAATTCCGAGAGATGCTCGGGGTTTTCCTCGGGAACGAGCCGCGCGACTCCCGCGAGCCTCACCAGCCTGGCTTCCGGGATCGCGTTGACCAGCCTGTCCGCCAGCTTGGGCTCGACCCACTTGTCCTCGTCGCCCCAGATGATGAGCGTCGGCGCCTTGATCTCTCCGTACTCGTCCTCGTCCAGATCAGCCTTGTTCACCGCGCTCGCCAAGGTCAGCAGGTGCTTTGCGCCATCCTTTCCGACGAAAGGAGCGAGATATCGGGCGATGAGCTTCATCGGCATGTGCTCCTGATCGGCAACACTGCCCTTGAGCACTCCTTCGAGGAGCGGGGCAGCGCCCATCACGCCGCGAGTAAGACTGAACGCGAAGCGCGCCGTTCGCCGCTGCATCTGGGTGATCTCCTTCGCGGGCAGTTCCTCGAACGCGGGCGTGTTTATCAGGACCAGCTTTTCGACGCGGTCGGGACGGTTCGCGGCCAGTTTCATCGCCACGTCACCGCCCAGGTCGACGCCGACGATAACCGCGCGGGAGACGCGCAGCACCGTCATCGCGGCGTCGAGATACTCCGCCTGCGCCGCTATCCCGAAGTCGGCGTCCAGGGGCCGGTCGGACTGTCCGTGCCCGAGCAGATCCACCGAGTACGCCGTGTGCCCCGCGGCGGTGATGGCGGGAGCGATGGCGCGCCACAGAAAGTTGCACGTCCCGAATCCGTGCAGGAGAATGACGGCGGTGCCGCCATGCCCGTACCGCTCGACGTGCATCGCTCCTGGACCTACTGGAGCCCTCAGGACATCAGCTTGCATCTATATCCCCCTCTCTTAGCTTTCGCGTCACAACGCACTCAACGCACTCAACG
>DHJM01000157.1:323-5138 GCA_002404335.1 Gemmatimonadales bacterium UBA4720 | reverse complement strand
CGCACTCAACGCACTCAACGCACGAAATCGACCACGGAAGATGCCTCCAAACAACGAATCACCCAGAGACAGGAACGTACCCCCGAAAAAGATCGTCAGGGAGGCCCGTGCATCAAGTCGGCCAAAACCCTTCCTCTGGGTGCTCGGCCTCATCGCTCTCGTCGGCGTCGCCGCGCTCGGATACGTTGCGAGCAAGCCCAAGTCCAGCTCGGCCGCAAAGGATGTAGCCGACACGACCAACGCCGGACCCGCTCAAGGTTACCTGATAGGCAAGGTCGATGCCCCGGTAAAGATTGTCGAATTCGCCGATTTCGAGTGCCCATCGTGTGGTGGCTTCGCGACGATAACGGAGCCCGACGTGCGGACCAGGATTATCGAGCCAGGGCTCGCTAACCTTACTTATTACGATTTTCCGATCACCCAGCACCGCAACACGCTGCCGGCGTCAAACGCCGCAGCGTGCGCCGATGAGCAGGGAAAGTTCTGGCCGATGCATGACCGGATCTTTCAAGGGCAGGACGAGTGGAATGGCGAGGCGACCGACGCTCCGAAGCCATTCTTCAAGCGCTACGCCGGCGAGGTGGGCCTGGACGTCGCAAAATGGGAGAGCTGCTACGATGCCCGCAAATACCAGAAGCGCATCAGCGCCAATCTAGCCGAGGGCCTGAGACGGGGCGTGTACTCCACCCCGACGTTCATCATAGGGAACAAGATGTATCCCGGGATGCGCTCCTACGATGATATGAAAAAGCTCGTCGATTCGATCGGAAAAACCACGACCACTCCGGTCGCGACGGGCGGCCCGGCGGCACCAGCGACGAAGAAGTGACGAAGCGGATGATCGTGGCCGCGCTCGCGCTGGCCGGGATCTTCATCAGCCTCTACCTAACTCTCTACAAGCTTGGCGTCATCGGCGAGCTGAGCTGCACGATCGGCTCATGCGAAACCGTAAACACGAGCAAGTGGTCGAGATTTCTGGGGCTGCCGGTCGCCGCCTGGGGGCTGCTCTTCTACCTCGACGTCTTCCTGATCGCGCTGGCCGGGACATTCCCTCGCTTTGAAGGCGAGCCCGCCATCTCAGTCGTGCTCGTAGCCGAAGCAGCCATTGGCGTGCTGTTCTCGGCGTGGCTGACCTACCTGGAGCTCGGCGTCATCCACGCCATCTGCATCTGGTGCGTCACGTCGGCCTGCATCGTGACGCTGATACTTGTCGCCAGCATCGCCGATTTGAGGGAGGCGCGAGGGGCAGGCGCCGAAACCGACGCTACGGTGTAGGCCCCGAAAATGAACTGAACGGGATCCGAGATCTGAGAAGCAGAGATCTCAGGTGATAGTCAAAACGCTCCGACCTCACTGTGCACCGCTCCAGCCAAAGTCGAGCGCTGGTGGACACCACGGAGATGGTCAGAGCGCGGTGACTAACAACCGGTATCTACGCCCTCTGAGATCTCGGATCCCGTTCTTTTTCTTGTGTCGAGCAGTTAATGCCCTAGGCTCCTCTCTTGATATCCTGGGAGCGAGAAGCTTCATCGAGCCTGAGCCGTGGCTTCTCAGCCGCGACATCCTCGCCCTCGCGTTGCATACGACGCCGGAAGGGCACAAGATCCCGCCCGAGATGCACCAGCGCCCGGGTCGCCACCGTGCTCGCCAACGGCTCGGGGATCCCCATCACGCGAATGTAGGTGTCGATCGCCCGGTCGAACGAGAGATCTTCCGCCAGAGTGTCGACGAACATTAGCGCGTTGTCGACGTGACCACGAATAATCGTCTCTTCGGCCCGGGCCTGTGACAGGCGCAGGCGCCGCTCCGCGTTCGGATTCAGCTTGCGGCCGAAGATCGATTCAGGAAACAGATTTCGAAGGGGCATCTAGCCGTCCGTCGGTTGGATTATGTACCTGATGTTAGGCACGGAGCGTACCAGAGGATAGCCCTTGCGAGGCGACCAACTCACCCCCTTCCAGCGCCAGACCAGCTCGCGGCACGGTAAGCCTCCAGCGCGACGCAAAGAGCCCGGGGATAATTCCCCGGGCTCTGATACTTCGAGTTGCGAATGCGTCGCTGCCGTTACGGCGCTACGACGATAATCTGATTCTGAGTTTCGGTTCCTGTGGTGATGGTCAATCCGCCAGTCAGGAGTGCGGGCATGAACCCGCTGGCCGTCGGTGGAGTTGCGCGCACCACGTAGCTTCCGGGGAGGAGAAAGCCGAATCGGAAGTTTCCGCTCGCGTCGCTGCTCGTGCTGGCGACGATGTGCGTGGGATCCGCGTCGGTGATAAGCGAGCCCGCGGTCAGAACCTCGACCGTGGCGTCCGGAACAGCTGCCCCGGTCGCGCTATTGGCGTGGACCGATCCCGTCGCGCTGCCGGTGATGTCTTCCGCAACGGCACGGATGACCGGCTTGAAGATGAAGCCGTTTCTGGCGTTGATGCCGCGCATCACGAAGCTGCGGCCGAGGTCGAAATCGAGAGTCATTACTGATCCGTTTTCCGTCAGCGAGATTGGCTGGTCAAGGTTGATCTTGATGCCTGAATGACCCGCGCTCGGGAACATAATCGCCGGCTGCGTGCCATCGTTTAGAGTCATCGATGATTTGCTCGGATCGATGATGAGGCGGAATCCGTTGTACGTACCGGTCGCGAGCGTCGTCGCGCCGAGATTGCTCGTAACCCCATCAGCCAGGTCGATCAGGTTGAAAGACGCGTTCGGCGTGGCGATGGTGGTCCATCCGTTCTGATTGGATTCGTCTGACGCTTCCGCATCAGTGGGTTCGGCCGTTCTGGCGTCGACGCGCACGACGAAAATGTCCACGCGGGCGACATCAGAGAAAGGGAAGGGGGCGTCCGTCATGCGCACGGTGAGAAGTCCCGTGCCGGTGCCCGAGGAATCACTGCACGCGGCGACGCCGAGCGCGCCCAGCGAAAGTGCCGCAAAAAGTCGAATGGTTTTGTACATCTTGCTGATCTCCAGAATTCGATGTCTTTTGAATTGGCTGGCAATGGGAGGCGCGAGCGCGCTGTTCCAGCCACACATTTGCTTGACTCGCGTGTCACGCCTCTGCGTCACATCGATTTCCGGCTGAGCTGTCGGCAAGCTTACACGGGTCGCGAAAACCGAAATGGGGAAGAGCCTTCCCGGCTCTTCCCCATTTCGTAACTCGTACAGTCGATTCTCGGCTGGCTATTTGTTCGGTGGCGGACGGTGGCTCTGCCCGGGATTCGACTTGCTACCCCCATTCGCTGGCACTCCAGCCGGAGGTCCAGCCTTTACTGGCGGCCCGGCACTGGCTGGGCGTCCCTGCGTGCCAATCCGGCCGTTGTTGGTCGTGGCGCGAGCTTGTCCGGCGTCGGCCTGCGAAGGCAGCTCACCCGGCATGCTCTCCAGATCGGAATCCGACGCTCTCGCCTTGAGCTTCGTCAGCACGCGCTGGAGCGCTTCGTTGATCGGAAGTCCGCGATCCGTGAGGCTGCCAATGACGAACAGCGGTACCGCCAGCGAACGCCCCACGGGGGAACTCTTCGCGAGCAAGCTCACTGCTGCGTCATCGACGCCTTTGCGCATCGCTTCCGCGCCAGCTTCGATCTCGTCACCGCTTGGGCTCGAGCCGCGGCCGCTCGCGAGCGCAGCGCGCGCTTTGTCCATACGGTCCGCTTGCTCATTCACTGAGCGCTCTATGTTGGCTGGAGCAACGCCCTTCGCCGCGAATTTGAGTGCGCGATTCTCCAGCGCGGCCGCCGGTAGCTGGCGGGCGCGTGCATCAGCAATGCGCGCGAGCACCCGCTGGGCGACGTCGGCTGGAAGTACCTCTCTCAGGCGCGCCGAAGGATCTTTGGCAGGCGTTTGCGCGCTCGATCCCTGCGCGGCCATCAAGGCCGTCAGGAAGAGCAGCGCAACGCTTCGAATTCTCGTCATTGAATCCTCCTCTCGGGAGTTACTTACGCGGCCCACCAACACAGTGGAATGTTGCAGGAATCGATGCGTGATGTCCCGTGCTAATTAGACTACTGGCGCGCCCCTTCGCGTCACATTTGCCCATTGTCATTCGACGACGAGCAGTCCGGCCGATCCGCCGAACTCGTCCCTCAGTTCCAGCAGTCCAGGTGGAACGATCCAGCTGCCTCCGTTGATGCGGAGATTCATCTCGTACTTCCCAGGTGCGATCGACACGGTTTGCGTCCACCAGCCTCCGCCCGCTTGCCCGAGATCAACCGGCGTCCAGCCTGTAAAGTCGCCATTGATCTCTACTCGCGTCGCCGATGGGGCGTGTACCCTCAGCAACACGGCGCCTTGGGGCCGGGCTTCCGCGACAAAGGCATCTGCTGCAGGGAAAGGATTGCCAGGAACTTCAGTGGGACGGCTTTCGCTTTCGACGCTCGTCGCGGCATTCCGGCGTCCAGACGCAAGGCGGATCCCCAGCGATACGAAGCGACCGCCGGGAAAGCCCTGTGTGGGATCCACGGGGTACGTTCCCCCAGCCCCAACGATTCCCAGTACGGGGGTCGCCCACGCGGTGATGGCGATGCTGGCCCACGTTCGAGTGCCGGTAGGATCAAACGGCAATCTCGAACCCCATCGGGTGGCCGCCAACGCAGACACGTCAAGGCGTTCGCGCGTCCGAGTCAACGAGAGCTGACCGTCCACATATTTTGCCGAGTCGTCCACTGATGCGGGGCTAACCCTCAATAGAGTCGTTGCCACCGGAAAATCGGCCCAGGCTCCGATCTCGCCCAGGAGTACTCGGCGCCAGCCGCTGCCGTCCCACGTGGTGCCGCCTCCTCCGCCAACGAAAACACCGCCCGTGCTGCGCGCGAAATGAAT
>DHJM01000157.1:0-177 GCA_002404335.1 Gemmatimonadales bacterium UBA4720 | reverse complement strand
CGCACGCTGTGCGTGCGCGCTACCGGCGCAGAGGAACAGTGCCGGAGCAACAACCAAACCGTCACGACAGAGGTGGGCAAGTGTCACTCTGAACAAGTGGGCTTCGCGAGAATGGTGCCGCCGCCCTCAGGTGGATCTCTGTGTCCCCGACCCAACCTGAATGACCGAGCTCTCGGT
>DHJM01000010.1:3466-3730 GCA_002404335.1 Gemmatimonadales bacterium UBA4720 | reverse complement strand
GAACGCTGCCGCGACCAGGAGCGCCAGTGCTCCAAGGCCGGTAGTGAGCTCGACGGCGGAGCGAGTGAGGCGGAACGCGCCCGTGAACGCGAGCACGACGCAAAGACCCGCGAACGTGGTAGCCAGACCAGGTGGCGCGGAGAATGGATCCACTCCGATCCGGCTCAGCCCCAGTCCGGCGACGAGGAGTGTTGCGTCGGCAATCGGGAAGGCTCTACGCAACCACGATTTGTACCAGTCCCGCCGCAGCACCACGAGAACGGC
>DHJM01000010.1:2754-3352 GCA_002404335.1 Gemmatimonadales bacterium UBA4720 | reverse complement strand
ACGAGAACGGCCGCCGCAAATGTCATCCAGACCAAAGACGCAGCCAGACTACCGATCGTGGGCGCTGATATCGCAGTCACCTTGCTGAGCACGAGCCGGCCAATCACGAACACCGAGAATGCGCCCGCGGCTGCCACTCGCAAATAGGCGAGCTTCAGCTCAGCGCGCCGAGCCTCGTCGAGCAGATTTTTTTCGATGGTAGCGCTGAGTTGGTCCGCGGAGTGTTTCGCACGCAGCTGGCCACGAACCGCATCAGCGATTTCCGAGGCAAGTGCCGCTCGAGAACCGAGAACATTGTCCCGCAATAGTCCTCCGGCGATTCGCGCCTCCAAGGAATGGCCATCGCCCATGCCGCCCCGGGCGGACCAATTATTGACTCATAGTGGCTCATCCGCAAGCTCGGGTTGAGAACCACCGGGCCGCTGTCCCTTATTCTCGGAGAATTCTGGCGGGCGAAGCCCGCCGATACCGGCCCTTAGCCTCTGGGCCCCGCAATGCGGTCTAGGTCGTCCAGGCCAGCGAGAACATCGCGCGGCTTGGAGCCGTCGGGCGGCCCAAGGATGCCAGCAGCATGGAGCTGGTCGATGATGCGCGCGGC
>DHJM01000010.1:0-2539 GCA_002404335.1 Gemmatimonadales bacterium UBA4720 | reverse complement strand
TCCTCGCTCGAGATGTACGCGCCCTGAAGCCGCGACGGCTCCGACTTCTGCGGCGGAATGAATAGCATGTCGCCATTGCCGAGTAGTGATTCGGCGCCGATGCCATCGAGAATCGTCCGGCTATCCACCTGCGACGCGACGCGGAATCCGATGCGGCTCGGAAAGTTCGCCTTGATCAAGCCAGTGATGACGTTCACGCTCGGGCGCTGCGTCGCCAGTATGAGATGGATTCCGATCGCGCGCGCCTTCTGCGCCAGCATCGCCAGCGGCGTCTCGATCTCGGCCTGCACCGTCATCATGAGATCGGCGAGCTCGTCGATGATGACGACGACGTAGGGAACGATTCCTCCCTTGTACTCGAGCTCCTCGAACGCCACTTCGTTTCTCTTCGCGTTCTTGAGCTTCTGTCCTTCGTGGACCTTGCGGTTGAAATCCTGGATGTTGCGCGCGCCATTCGCGGCCAGCAGCTCGTAGCGATCCTGCATCTCGAGCACCGCCCACTTGAGCACGGCGGCGGCGTCACGATTGTCGGTGACGACCTTGTGCCGCAGGTGCGGAAGAACATTGTAAACCGAGAGCTCGACCATTTTCGGATCGATCATCAGGAAGCGCAGCGTCGTCGGCGTGTGGCGATAAACGAGGCTCGTGATCAGCGTGTTGATGCAGACAGATTTTCCCGATCCCGTCGCTCCGGCGATCAGCAGGTGGGGCATTTTCGCCAGATCGGCGATGACCGGCCTGCCCTCGAGATCCTTCCCGAGCGCGATCGGCAGGGCCGCGCGAATGGTCTGGAATTCGCGCGACTCGATCAGCTCACGGAACGCCACCATCTCGGCGGTCGGATTTGGGACTTCGACGCCGACGGCGCCCCGGCCCGGAATCGGCGCGACGATGCGGATGCTCTGCGCGCGCATCGCCAGCGCGAGATCGTTGGAGAGATTCGCGATCTGACGGACTTTCACTCCCGAGGCCGGCGCGACCTCGAACTGCGTCACGACGGGCCCGGTCGTGCGTCCCACCAGATCGCCCTCGACGCGGAATGTTCGCAGCGCGTCCATCAGCTTGATGCCCATCGCGTCCAGCTCGCGCTTGCCGAGGTCGGCGTTGCGCGGTGGGGGCGGCGTCAGGAGCTCCGGTGACGGAAGATCTTCATCGGTGAAGGAGAGTGTGTCGCCTTCGAAGGCGTCGATTGCGGCGCCAATCTTTTCAGCGTGGAGTGCGGCCTGGGCCGCCACAGAAGATTTCGATTTGCGCTCGCGCTTCTTCTCGATCGGGATCAGCGGCTGCTCGGCGATTGTGCTCATGAGCGAGTGATCGACCTGCGGCATCTCCTCCGGCTCNNACCACGATCTCCTTCTTGGGATCGAGCCCGGCCCGCTCCGCGGGCGTGGGCGCCACGAAATCATCGAGAGTCGTCACCCGCTTCGCGACGACGACGCGGATCGGATTCCAGGACAGCGTCGCGGCCATGAGCACGCTGAGGCTGATCGCCATGAGGATCCAGGCGCCCGCGGCCCCCGCGAACTGCAGCACGTAGAACGCGGCAAAGGCGCCCCAGATTCCAGCCAGCGCGGTCGCTTCACGCACCCCTCCCTGGGCCAGTCCGAAAACGATCGGCAGCAGGAAGACCATTCCGAGGAGGAAAACCATCCACGATCTGTCTTTGCGCTCGCCAAGGCGACCGAAGAGTCGCAGCGCGTGCGCGGCCGGGGCAACGGGAAGGAGCGCGGCGGCGGGCCAGCCGAGGAAAAGAGCGATCGGGCTGGCGAGCAGGGCTCCGATCCAGCCGAAGTTTCCCTTTACGTTGCCGTTGCCGTGGAGCTGAGTGTAGCCCTCGGCGGCGAGTGCGCCGGCGAGGAAGATCCCGAACAGGAGGAGGACGATGCCGCGGATCTCGCGCGCGAGCGAGGAGTCCGACGGCCTATCGTGCCCGTTCCGGCCCGAGCTTCGTGATTTGCCGGTCCTGGTAGATCGGGACCACAGGATAGGAGTCCACTTGCGCGGCGGCGGCGAGGTCGTCACCAAATCCTGCCGAGGCGAGCGCTTGTCCGTGGGACGATTCTTTGAAGACTTTCGCGATGTTGTCGCCATATTTTTTTTCGATCACCACCGAGGCGGCCGCTGCGTCGTTGGTCTGAATCGAGTCTGAGCGTTTTGGAATCGCCCGGACGTAGCGACCAGCGCAGGCGGCGTCTTCGAGCGTGAAGCTGCCCTCCTCTCCCGCGCAGATGATCGCGATGTCCGTGTTAGAGCTGGCCGCCACCCTCATCATGGCCAGCACTGCCGTGAAGTTGACGTATGAAGCTATAACTATGTCACGGGCGTTCTGTACCCCCAACAGCGTCTTGGTGCCATTGGTTGTGGTTATGAGGATCGTTTTGCCCTCTACCACTGCCGGCGTGAACGCCTGCGGAGAGTTCCCGATATCGAAACCGGCTATTGGGTACATCTTCTGCTCACCCGCGAGCAGGATCTGGGACCGGGTAAACTCCCTCGAGCGGTTGATCACCTCATCAGCGCCTTCGACGGGTATCACCGT
>DHJM01000154.1:3728-4156 GCA_002404335.1 Gemmatimonadales bacterium UBA4720 | reverse complement strand
CGGACGGCCGTCCCGTAGCACAATACCTCCGTCACGCCTTTCATCAACTCATTCGCGTCATAGCGGATGCCGATCACTGCGTCGGCCCCCGCCTTGTGCGCCTGGACCAGCATCGTGTCGAAAGCCTGCTTGCGGGTTCGTTCAGCGAGCTCCGTAAAGAGCGAGATATTTCCGCCAACCAGCGTCTGCAACTTGGCGCCGAAGGTCCCGAAAACCGATCGGGACCGCACGACAACTCCACGTACCACGCCCAGATTGTCCACGATTCGGAATCCGGGCACGTCGAAGCCGGTCGTTGTCATGTTGTACGGAATGTCCGCTGTCTGCGAATGGATGATGGAAGGCATGGGTCACGCTACATGGTGAGAGGTCAGCTTCGGCGACGATGTCGCCTCGTCAAACTATACGGTCTTCAAAGGCCCGGCGAC
>DHJM01000154.1:0-3605 GCA_002404335.1 Gemmatimonadales bacterium UBA4720 | reverse complement strand
GCGTGCCGGGGTTCCCTCCGCAAAGAAGCGCTTCCCCGTGCCCAACAGGACCGGAGAGACGATCAGCACAACTTCATCCGCAAGGCCATGTTCGAGCACCGTCGATGTCAGCGTGGAGCTACCCGAGAGGATAAGGTCCGGGCCGTCCTGCGACTTGATGCGGCGAATGCCGTCGACGATGTCCGGTCCAAGGCCCTCGAACGGGCCCCATTCAAGACTTTCCGGACGGTGAGTAACGACATACTTCGTTGCCGCATTGAGGCGGTCCCCTATCAGACTGCTCGGCGCCTTTGGCCAGAAGCCCGACCAGATATCGTAGGTGCGACGGCCAAGCAGCAGATCGAAGCGCTCGCCATGTGCGGCCATGACTGCGTCCCGGCCAGCGGGGGTCCGATAGGGCGCGCTCCAGTCGCTGTAGGGAAAACCGTCGTCGTCGGCGGAATGCTGGATCACGCCGTCCAGCGAGATGTGTTCGATGATTTTCAGCTTTCTCATTACGAGGCTTCTCCGGTAAATGATCTTCCGAGCACTTCGACCGCTTCGAGAGAACCAGAACACACAGCGTGGTGCAGCGGCGTGCCGTGCGAGTACAGGTCCGCGCTCGGCGCATTCACGTCGACGCCGGCGCGTATCATTCGGCGCAGCGCGTCTGCCTTTCCGTTGAGTGCCGACAGCACGAAGGAGAACTGCTTCTGAGGTTCGCTCGCTGTCGTCAGGAGGCGATCGACTTCGTCCCGCCCCAAACATAAAGCTGCCGCCAGCGTGACCTTCGCTCCGCGTTTGATGAGATGGTCGGCCGCGGCGAAGTTCCCGTTCACGAGCGCGTTGTTCGCTGGAAGAATCCATCCACCGCGCCACCGACGGTGTCGCGAAAGTGCGTGTCAAGCGAAGCAATGTCGCTCAAGCGTGACATCCCATGCGACTGCGCATCAGGTTTTCCGCGAACGCAGCTTCCACAGTCCGCGTGCCGAGAGTATGATGGCGAGCCCACCGGTGACGCCGAGCGCCATGAGGGTCCAGATGAAAAAGAGGCCNNNNCGAGGAACATGATGACGTGCCCCAATCTCCGCTCGGCGAGCAGCAATGTTCCGCACGACACGAGGAGCAGGATGGGCACCACGACGAAGACGAGCCCAGACCCTCCCCGGTCGAACCCGAAGGCGACGTCGCCGCCGATGTGAAATGGCAGGAGTATGATCGAGAGCAACGATGCGATGGACAGTGTGTTGGGCTTCACTGGTCTCCCGGGAGCGGGTGGAAGTTGGCCTCGTACTGCGCACCGGCCATATTAGTGCACCAACTTCCTTCCATCCAGCACCGCGATGAACACGAAACACCGTATCTCCCTCACCGTCGCCGCCATCACCGTTGCCGCCATCTCCGTCGCGGCGACGCCCATCAAACCTGATCTGCTTTCCGGGCTTGTCTGGCGCAACGTCGGTCCGTTCCGCGGCGGCCGCATCTCCGCCGTCTCCGGCGTGATCGGCGAGCCGGGAACGTTCTACATCGGTCTGCCCGCCGGCGGTGTGTGGAAGACAACGGACGCCGGAGCCACCTGGTGGCCGATCTTCGATGGCGTCAGGGACGCCGAGGTGATCGGCGCGGTGGAGGTGGCGCCGAGATAGCACGGGGAGCGGCGGCGAAAAGAATATCCCCAAGTTCGCAAGCAAAGATCGTGTCGGGCAGTCCAGCGTGGGGTGTCCCTTTGGACTGAGGCGCCAGGGTTGACCACGCCTTCGGCATCGGAACGCCGCGCTGCATGATTGTGAACAGCCGTACAAGAAACGCGGGTAGGGCGTCGCCTTTCCGGTCAAGAGTCATAACTAGGTTCGCTAGACCGTACCCCGTCCTTTTGCCTGCCGCGATACAGTGCTTGGCAGGGTTCTCTGAAGCAACGACTACGATCTTGGCACCAGAATCCCTAATGATCTCGCGAAGTCCCGACTTCGCATTTTGGAAGCGGCCTTTTTCGTCAATTTCGCCGTAAATGAGGAGCACGTCGCAAGTTGGCGGAGTAGTCCGACTTTCGCGCACTTCACTAAAGAGCGGAGACAGCGCCTTACGATCATGATTCGCCCAGAGTTGTGCACCGGTCGGGCTGAGAGAAAGCGAACCAAGTCGAGGAGAAGTCACGGCCATGACGACGAGTTGCTCATAGGCAAGACCATTGAGTGCTATCTAACGCCTTAGTTCGGCTGCGAGCGACCGACTGAACGGGCGGACGAGAAGCCCGCTCTTTTCTGGACCTGACGGGCGATCATCACTCTTCATTAGCACGGGCGCTCGTCTGCTGCAACGTTTGTTAGGCAGAATGCGGGGGTACAGTCCGGGTACATAGGTAACAGAATAGTCCAGGGTACAGTCCGGGTACATAGGTAACAGAATAGTCCAGGAACATAGGTAACACTCCTTCTAAACTGCATGGCCAAGCCTTGTTCTGCGAGGATGGCGATGCCTTGGTTGGAGACGATACCTGTGGAAGAGCGAATTCGATTTGTTGGCGACGCACTGAGTGATCGATTCACGATGTCGGAGCTGTGCGCGCGCTATGGAGTGAGTCGGCGGGTCGGTTACAAGTGGCTCGCGCGTTACGAGGAGGAAGGCCGACGTGGCCTCAGGGATCGGAGCCGAGCCCCGCACCATTGTCCGCATCGCATTAATAGCGAGCTCGCGGAGCTCATATGCGACTTTCGGCGTCAGCATCCGTTCTGGGGAGCACGAAAGCTTCTCCGAGTTCTCGCCACGCGGAATCCCGACGTGAGGGAATGGCCAGCTCCGAGTACGGCCGCAGATCTCTTAGCGCGCCGCGGGCTGGTGATGAAGCGGCGGCGCCGTCGTCCGCATCAACATCCTGGAGTCATTGCACCCACAACCGAAGCTCCCAATGATCTCTGGACCGCCGACTTCAAGGGAGAGTTCAAGACCGGAAACGGGAGCTACTGCTACCCGCTCACGATCGCGGACCAGCACACGCGATTTTTGCTCACCTGTCACGGGCTCCTCTCTACCCAGACAGTGACCGCTCGCCCCGTCTTCGAGAGAACTTTCCGCGAATACGGGCTGCCGCGTGCGATCCGGACCGACAATGGCGTCCCCTTTGCGACCCAGGCCATCCACGGGCTGTCGTATCTCAACGTCTGGTGGATGCGGCTCGGAATTCAGCACCAGCGCATCCTCCCCGGACGACCGGATCAGAATGGTGCCCACGAGCGAATGCACCGTACGCTCAAACGTCAGGCTATCCGGCCGGTGAAAGCGACCTGTGCTGCTCAGCAGAAAGTCTTCGATTCATTTCGGATCGAGTACAACACCGTGCGTCCTCACGAGCGGCTGAATCAGGAAACTCCGGCGTCACATTACACAGAGTCACCGCGAGAATATCCGTCGCGCATGCTCCCGCTCGAATACCCAGGCCACTTCCTCGTCAAGAAGGTCACCACCGGTGGCACGTTCCGCTTCCAGCACAAGCTTCTTTACATCGCCAACTCACTCGTCGATCAACGCATCGGTCTCGATGAAACCGACGATGGAGTCTGGTCCATCTACTTCAACACCGTACTTCTAGCCACGCTGACTGAGCGTGATTCTGTCTCTTATACACATCT
>DHJM01000051.1:17707-19481 GCA_002404335.1 Gemmatimonadales bacterium UBA4720 | reverse complement strand
TCGTAGCCGCCGGCGTGCAGCGCTGATTTGTCGATCGGAGCGGTCACGATGCCACTTACATCTCCTTTCATCGCCAGCTGAATTGCTCTTTCGATCGCGAGCCCGCTCAGTTTTCCGGCGAGCGCGGGTCCGCCCTCGGCGCGCCATCGTCCCACTGATTCTCCGACGTCGACCCCGGATTCCTCCGGACCCACCACCACAATGTCACAGCGCTCGCCGACCCGTGAGTCAGCGAGCGCTTTGGCGACGATCTCCGGTCCAATTCCGCGGGGATCCCCGACGGTCATGGCAAGACGCGCTTTCACTGTCTACATCCTGAGCGAGACGTAAGTCTGCTTTCGCATGTCGTCGAGCAGCTGCCTGATCGATCTCTCGTCCGAGAGCTGGGCGCGGATCTGATCGCGGATCTCGCTCTCCTTGTACTCGCCGGCGTCCGTCGCCGTCACGATCTGGAGAACGGCGTACTTGGGCTGTCCGCGCGGATTCGCCAGCTGGAACGGGGCGGTGATGTCGCCTGCCTTGGCGCCGGCTATGACCGCGGTGTAGGACGCCGGCAGCGAATCGCGTGGGAACGGCTGCAGCACACCCTTCTCTTCCGTCGCATCGTGGTGCTTCGCGACGAGCGAATCGTACGGCACGCCGCGACGCCACTGTGCCGCCACCGTGTCCGCCTCGACTTTGGCGGCGGCAACGTCGGCGGAGTCTATCACCGGAGCGATCAGGATGTGGCGCGCTTTCACTTCGGCGGACTGCACGCGATCGACCTTGATGATGTGATAACCGAACGGCGTCTCGATGACCGGGCTCACATCCCCCGGGCGCAGCGCGAACATCATCGCTTCAAACTCGGGAACGAGACCGCTGCCGCGGCGATTCCAGCCCAGGTCGCCGCCAAGCTGCTTGGTCCCCGGGTCCATTGACTCGCGCTTGGCGATCTGCTCGAAGTCGCCGCCCTTTCTGATTTCGACGAGCAGCGAATCGATGTGGGCTTTCGCCTTCGCCTTTGCCGCCGGTGATGCCTTCGGCGCCACGACAATCTGCCTGAACGTTACCGTCGCGGGGCGTTTCTGAAGATCGGCGCGGCTGCGCTCGAACGCCGCCGTCACCTCTTCCTCGGTGACGTTGACGGGCTTGGCCTTCTTCCGCAGCTCGGCGAACGCCTTCTGCTGGAGGTTCTGGCGCCGGTACTGCTCGATGAGTGACTTGCGATACTCCTCAGGCGACCCCAGTCCTGCCTTCTTCAGCTCGGCGCGGTAGTCGTCGTCTGAGCTGAATTGCGCGCGGACCGACTTGATCTGACGGTCGGCGCCGGCGGTGATGTCGGCATCAGTAACCTCGAGCTTCATCTCCTTCGCTTTCTGAACGAGCATCTCCTCGTCCACGAGCTCGCCCAGCACCGTATGCGCGAGAGTGGCCTGTCCGACGGAATCCGTGGGAAGCTGCAAGCCCTGCGCTCTACGCTGATTGATGGAGGTGAGCACATCGCTCCAGAGAACCGGCTGGTCGCCAACGATCGCGACGACGCGATCGATCGGCAGGCCCGGCGGCACCGCCTGTGGGGCAGCGGCTGGTGTTTGCGCGCCGATCCCTATCGGCGCGAGCGCCGCTGCAATGAGTAGTCGCCTGATCATCCGGGATCCTACCCCGCGAGTGAATCGTGGTTCGATCACTTCTTGCCGCCCGGAGAAGTCGAGGAAGCGGTCGGCGGAGCCGGGACCGGTTGGGGTCCCAGAGGCACTGCCGTCGACGGCTGGGCCGCCGAGCGCGCCGAGTC
>DHJM01000051.1:16894-17571 GCA_002404335.1 Gemmatimonadales bacterium UBA4720 | reverse complement strand
CGTTTGGCGGCGAGCTTCTCGCGGTCGCCTTCGCTCTTGGCGCTGTCCGCCAGCGACGACGGCGTCACCCCGAGCTGCGCCCATGCCGAGCGAACGGCGTTGGTGAAGCTCACGCGGAGCTGCGCCAGCTCGGCCGGATCGATCTGCACCTTGGCGCTGTCGGCCTGCTTCAGTACCAGCTCATTCTTGACGAAGTTGCGAACCAGCTGCAGGAGGAGCGAATCGGGCGACTGCTTGATCTGATCGAGCACCCGGGCTTGTGGCGGCAGCGTCTCCAGCCAGCCGACGAGACGCGCAGTCGTAAATTTCCCCGCGGTCGATGTCGCAAGCACGGTGTTGTCGCGCCGGTACGCGTCCGGATCATTGCCCAGCGCTTTCACGGTCGTGACAGCGTCCTTCTTCACCTCGATCTTGCCGTTCGCCTCGAGCTTGGCGAGGTACGTGCTCTCCGCGACGGCGACGCTTCGTCCCTTCGAGGCGATCAGCAGCTGGCCCTTGATCTGATCGTAGGTCGGCCGGTGAATGATGTGAAATCCATACTGGGTCTGAACCACGGGGGAGATCTGGCCGGGCTTGAGCGCGACGACCGCCTTCTCGAACTCGGGAACCATCGAGCCCTTCGGAAAGATTCCGAGCGATCCTCCGTTACGCGCCGATTGCTGGTCCTGGCTGTTTTT
>DHJM01000051.1:13953-16767 GCA_002404335.1 Gemmatimonadales bacterium UBA4720 | reverse complement strand
TCATACCATTTGCGCGCCTTCAGATTGGCGATCGCCGGCCACATCGCTTCGTCGATCATCTTGGGATCGCTGAGCGAGTCATTGTGCGCCGCGGCGACGCTGAGCAGCTGGTAATCGACCCACACGTTCGCGATCGATTTGGCGATGTCCTTGCGGATCGGCGCGCGCGATTTGCCGAGCAGGTTCCCCAGCTTGGCGACCGTGAGCTCAGCGCTTCCGGCGCGGGCCACCCAGTCGGTGTGCGCGTTGAGAGCGTCCTTGAGGCCGGAGCAGGCCGAAAGCGTAAAAGCCGCTACAGCGGCGAGAGCGATATTGCGTTTCATGGTTGCGTCGTACGGGTTAGCTGTCAGGTGGGGCGCAGTGTCGTCAGGGCACGGACAAGTCCATCGAGCATCTCAGCTCCTCCAAGACGGGTGAGCTTGAGCGACAGCGGATGCGCGCGACGCACTTCCGCCTGGAACTGTACCTCGTGGAACGCCGCCGAAATCCCCTTCATACGGGGCACCGCGTGCTCGCGAAAGGTAATACGGGCCTCGTTTCCGCGCACCAGCACCGACTCGATATCGGAAGCCCCGCCCAGCAGGCGAAGCAGAGCGGTGGCGAAAAAAACGCGGGCCGGCTCGGGGAGCACTCCGAAGCGATCCCGCACTTCCTCCTTCAAGGCTTCTATCTCCGCGGCGTCCGTCATGTGCGTGAGACGCCGGTAGATGTCGAGCTTGGCGTCCTGCGAATTGATGTACTCGTCGGGCAGATACGACGGCATGTCGAGCGAGATCTCGGACGGCTGCAGCCGGGGAGCGTCGTCGCCGCGCATTAGGCGTTTGACGGTCTCATCGAGCATGCGGAGATACATGTCGAACCCGACGGCGTGCACGAACCCCGACTGCTCGGGACCGAGAAGATTGCCGGCGCCACGCAGCTCGAGATCCTTGAGTGCGATCTGATAGCCGGCCCCGAGCTGCGTATGGTGTTCCAGAATCGTGAGGCGCCGATTGGCATCTTCGTCGATCGAATCCGGCACCAGCAGATAGCAGCTCGCCCTGCGGTGCGAGCGGCCGACCCGGCCGCGCAGCTGATACAGCTGCGCCAGGCCGAAGGTGTCGGCGCGGTTCACGAACATCGTGTTGGCGTTCGGAACGTCGAGCCCCGACTCCACGATCATCGTCGAGACGAGGACGTCGATCTCGCCGTCGACGAACTTCCGCATCACCTGCTCGAGCTCTCGCTCGCGCATCTGCCCGTGTCCGACGCCGATGCGAGCGCGCGGCACGACATGGCGGATGTGCTCCGCCATTCCATCGATCGTCTCGATGCGGTTGTGGACGAAGAAAACCTGGCCGCCACGATCGAGCTCGCGCGAAATGCCTTCGTCGATCAAGCCATCGTCCCAAGGCTCGACGAAGGTGAGCACGGGCGACCGGTCACGAGGCGGGGTTTGCATCAGTGTCATGTCGCGCAGGCCAGCCAGCGAGAGGTGAAGAGTTCGCGGAATGGGCGTGGCGGTCAGCGTGAGCACATCAGTATCGAGTCTGAGCCTCTTGAGGCGTTCCTTGTGTTTGACACCGAAGCGGTGCTCTTCGTCAACGACGATCAGTCCGAGCTCGGAGAACGCGACGTCCGGGCTCAGAAGGCGATGCGTGCCGATGACGACATCGACCTTCCCCGCTTTGAGACCGGCGAGCACGACCGCCTGTTCCTTCGGCGTCTGAAAGCGACTGAGTGTTTCCACCCTTACCGGGAAATCGGCCAGCCGCTCACCGAATGTTCGCGCGTGCTGGTCGGCAAGGATCGTCGTCGGCACCAGCACGACCACCTGCCGGCCCGATTGTACCGCTTTGAAGGCGGCGCGCACCGCGATCTCGGTCTTGCCGTAGCCAACGTCGCCGACAAGGAGCCGATCCATGGGCCGAGGACGCTCCATGTCGCCCTTCACGTCGGTAGTGGCGGTGCGCTGGTCGGGCGTATCCTCGAATAGAAATGACGATTCGAGCTGGCGCTGCCACACGGTATCCGGCAGGTGCGGCGGTCGGGTCGCGACTTTGCGACGTGCGTACAGGTCGAGGAGCTCGACCGTCATCTCCTGAATCGCGGCNNGTCGCCTCCCTCGTACTCGATCACCGCGACTTCGACCGTGCTCTCGCGCACGAAGATCTTCTCCATGCCGCGGTAGATCCCCACTCCGTGCTCGAGGTGCACGACGTAGTCGCCCGGTTTAAGCGCCGTCAGGCTCTCGAGAGCGGCGCCGGTAACGTAGCGCCGCGCTCGGCGAAAGCGCCGCTCACGGCGGAAGATTTCGTGGTCGGTGAGTACTCGATAGCCCGCGAAGGACGCTCCGCGCGGCGGAATCACGAAGCCGCCGTCCAGAACTCCTATGGCGAGGCTCGCTGGCGAGACGCGATCATCGTTCAGGAGCTCGTCGAGACGCTCGGCCTGACCGGCGTTGTCGCAGAGGATCACCGTTGGGATTCCGTCGGCGACGACCTGTTTCAGCCGCCTCATGTCGCGTTGAATCTCTTCCGGCTCCCTGATTGGGAAGACTATCCGCGCATCTTCACCGGAGAGATCGATCGTTCCGTATTCGCTGAGCGCCCGGAGCGTGGTGTCCGGAGATTCGAACAGCTCGTCGCGGCTGGGGGTGTCTTCCCCTCGACGCCGGGCCAGGTCGATGTGGTGCTGCGCTTCCGCCCAGGTTCGCTCCAGCTCGGGCTTCACGTGGGTTCCTCGCGGCACCACGAACAGCGTGTCGGGCGGAAACAGCGCCCGAATGGAAGAGCGCTCCGGCTCGACATCCCCCGTGCTGATCTGGCCGTCCAC
>DHJM01000051.1:10760-13855 GCA_002404335.1 Gemmatimonadales bacterium UBA4720 | reverse complement strand
ATGTCGTCGCCCCAGAACTCGAGGCGCACCGGCTCCGCCATGCCAAAGCTGTAGATGTCGAAGATCCCGCCGCGCACGCTGAACTGCGCAACGTCCTCCACCATGGGAACGCGCTCGAAGCCAATGGCCTCGAGATGCGCGGCCAGCTCCTCGGGACGCCTGGTATCTCCCTTTCTCAGCTCGAGCCGCGCGGAAGCGAGTGCGCGCGGCAGCTGGGTGCGCTCAAGCAGCGCTCGGCTGGTAGTGACGACGATTCGAAGGTGCCCGCGGCCGATTCTTTCCAATGTCTCTACACGTTCGCCGGCGACTTCCGCGTGGGCCTCCGCTTCCCCGAAGCTCTCCCGCGGAGGGTAGAAGGCAACTTCTTCGGGCTCTACGAGGGTGCCCAAATCCGCGAGCCAGCGCTCGGCGCCGGCGACGTCGTCGTTCAACACGACGAAGAAGCGGCGCGTAAGATTCTTGGAGAGAGAAGCGAGCACCACGGCGTCGCTCGATCCGTGAAGGCCGCCCAGCGCGCGGCGCGAGGCCGGACCCGGCAGATCGCTCAGCAGCTCCCGGAATTCGGCCAGAGACTCGAGGATCGAGAGCAGTTGTGGGAGCGGCATGGCGCAAAGTAAGTGCGCCCCGGAGCTACAGGTAGCGGCCCGGCGCATGGTAGACCCTGCCAGGCGCCCCTGACGACAATCTGGCCCGCCCGCTTCCGCCTCAGTTCAGCATTGACTTTACAAATTCGTATCGCGAAATTGTATACAAACCCGTGGAGGTCGATATGCGAGCGACAAGATTGGCGGCGGCGGTGGGTACTTCCTCGTTACTGCTGTGCGCGCTCGCTTCAGCCGCGGGAGCGCAGGAGAGAGCCCGGCAGCGAGCCCCAATAATCCGGGTCTATTCCTCGAACGGCTCCTACGCCCTCCAGACCACGAGCTATGTGACTCCCGTCATAGACGTCTCGGAGAACGCCTACATATTCGCGGTCTCGATGGATGTCGATGGACGCATCCAGGTCCTGCACCCCGATTTCCCCGGCATTTCGGTGCGGATTCTGGCCCACAAGCAGCTCAATCTTCCAAATTTCTTCGCCGGCTTTGCGCAGCCGAATGATGGTGGCGGGTACTACTCCTCGGCCTCCTACTCCGGCTACGGCAATTACGACAACGGTTATATGGATTCGCGGGGCACGGTGATAGCGCTGGCGTCGCGGGCACCGTTCAACCTCGACCTGATCGAGCGCGACGGCGACTGGAACATCTCGGCGATCAGAGGGCTGATCGAGGGCAGGAGTCCGGAGTCTGCCGAGCAGGCGCTGGCTAGTTATCTGGGCGCCAAAGGCGAGCCGATCGGACGGGACTACATGCGCTTCTCCGGCAACCGGTACGCCGGCTACGCGCTCGGCTCGTACTCTTCATGCGATTTGTACTACGGTTACGCGTTCGCTCCGACTCTGGCATTCAATCGCTTTCAGGCCTTCAACCGCATAGGGCAGCTGAGGTCGCACGGCCAGCAGGTCAGAATCCTCGGCTACGACATTTGTGGCTCTCCGATAATCGCGATCGCTCCGTTGACGGTAGCCGGGCGGCGTCCGCCGACATCGCGCCCTCCGGGCGACACGACCGCATTTCCCAGGAACCGGTTCCCTCGGCATCCTACGCCACGGCATCCCCCGGAGTCCGATCGCAGAACAGCTCCGGAGGGAGTCTTTCCCCTGCCGCAACGCTCCGGTCTTCCTCAGATGGGCGACGTGACGATCACGGCTCCAGGAAGGCGCCGTACCGAGCCGGGCCAGATTCTTCAGGGCTACCGGCCACAGCCGGGAACGATGTCGCCCCCTCAGGGTCGAGTCCCGATCGAGCGCGTCACAGCCCCGCGCGGGGAACCAACAGCAGCGACCGGGTCGCAACCTCTCCGCGAGTACCGGCCCGAGCCGCGCTCTGCGGCGCCGCCCCCAGTCCACGTTGCTGACCCGCCAAGACAATCTCCACCTCCACCACCGGTGGTGCATGAGCCGACTTCCACACCGCCGCCTCCGCCACCACGAGTGCTGACACCGATTACCAAGTCGGAGCCGCTTCGCGCTCCTCCGCCCGACCGGCACTAAGCGTAGACACAACTGGTTCGAGAAAAGAGGGCGGCGAAAGCAGCCCTCTTTCTTTTGTGAGCGCCGGGAAAAGAGGTCTTGACGGTTATATTACGACGTCCCTTCCGTCGCATCCCGCACAACCCAGAGACACCCCGTTGAAGCTCGAGCACATCCGCAACTTCTGCATCGTCGCACACATCGATCACGGCAAGTCGACCCTCGCCGACAGGCTCATCGAGGCCACCGGCATGCTGCAGAAGCGCGAGATGAAGGCCCAGGTGCTCGATACTCTGGACCTCGAGCGGGAGCGCGGGATCACCATCAAGCTCAACGCCGTGCGGATGACGTATGCGGCGCGCGACGGACAGGACTACGAGCTCAATCTCATCGACACTCCCGGACACGTCGACTTCACCTACGAGGTCTCGCGATCACTTGCCGCGTGTGAAGGCGCGATCCTCGTCGTCGATGCGTCCCAGGGAATCGAGGCCCAGACTCTCTCCAATCTTTTCCTGGCGATGGACGCGGGCCTGGAGATCATTCCCATTCTCAACAAGATCGATCTCCCCGGAGCCGAGCCGGAGAAGCGTCGTAAGGAAGTAGCCGACCTCCTCGGCATCGACGGGAGCGAAATCCTTCTCGTCAGCGCGAAGGAAGGCATCGGAATCAGCGACCTCCTCGAGGAGGTCGTGCGCAAGGTCCCGGCGCCCGGGGGCGACGAGAACGCTCCCCTTCGCGCGCTGATCTACGACTCGTACTACGACAAGTATCGCGGCGCGATCCCAAGCGTGCGCGTAGTCGACGGAGTGATCAGAAAGGGAACGCACATCACGTTCGGCGCGAGCGAGTCGGTATACGAGGTCGATGAAGTCGGATACAACCAGCTGCGTCAGGTTCCCGCTGATCAGCTGGGTCCGGGCGAAGTCGGATACGTGGTTGCGAGCGTGCGATCGGTGAGCGAGACCCGCGCGGGCGACACGATCTTCGACGCCGAGAACCATGCCAGTGAAGCACTACC
>DHJM01000051.1:3538-10660 GCA_002404335.1 Gemmatimonadales bacterium UBA4720 | reverse complement strand
GCTGCGCGATGCGCTCGAGAAGCTCAAGTTGAACGACGCGTCACTCAACTACGAGCCGGAGACGTCGACCGCTCTCGGATTCGGATTCCGCGCCGGGTTCCTCGGACTCCTTCACATGGAGATCGTGCAGGAGCGACTGCGCCGCGAATTCGATCTCGAGCTCGTCACCACCGTTCCTTCGGTCGAATACAAGGTCTATCTGACCGACGGATCGATGCAGCTGATCGAGAACCCATCGCTGATGCCGTCCGGCCAGACCGTCGCATACGTCGAGGAGCCGTACGTGAAGGCACGGATTATGGTGCCCGCCGAGTATATCGGCCCGATCATGACGCTCGGCACGGAGCGGCGCGGCGTCTACAAGAACATGACGTACCTCGACACCCAGCGCGTCGAGCTCGATTGGGAATTCCCGCTCGGCGAAATCATCCTCGATTTCTTCGACAAGCTTAAGACCGTGAGCCGGGGCTATGCTTCGCTCGACTACGACATGCTGGAGTACCGGCGCAGCGATCTCGTCAGGCTCGACATGCTGATCAACGGGGACCCGGTCGATGCGTTCAGCGTGATCATCCACGAGGACAAGTCGTACGAGTGGGGACGCAAGATCGCCGACAAGCTGAAGGATCTGATTCCGCGGCAGCTGTTCGAGGTCGCCATTCAGGCGGCGGTCGGATCGAAGGTCATCGCGCGAACGAGCGTCAAGCCTCTCCGCAAGGACGTGCTGGCCAAGTGCTACGGCGGCGACATCTCGCGCAAGCGCAAGCTGCTCGAGAAGCAGAAGGCCGGAAAGAAAAGAATGAAGCAGGTCGGCTCCGTGGAGATTCCGCAGGAGGCTTTTCTCGCCGTGCTGCAGGTAGACTGAGTGGGCGGATCGCTCGTTATCCAGACGAGCTTTCTCGGCGACGTCATTCTCACGACGCCGCTCATCGCCGAGTTGGCCCGGCGCGGGACGGTTGACGTCCTCGTCACTCCCGGTGGTGCGGCCGCTCTCGCCAACAATCCGGATATTCGCACCGTCATCCGCTACGACAAGCGTGGGACCTACGGAGCGGCGGTCGGAATGTGGCAAACGATTCAGGAGATTCGCGGCCGGCGACCGTACAAAGCCGCATACCTCGCGCAGGGCTCGTTCCGCAGCGGGCTCATCGCCATGATGACTGGCGCAAAGGAGCGAATCGGATTTAGAAGCTCCACTGGACGAGTGCTCTACACGATTCAGGTTCCTTACCGGCCCGACCGGCATCACGCCGAGCGACTTTGGTCGCTATCGATGTCGGATTGCGCGGATCCTCCTACGCGAGACCAGGTCCGGCCGCGCCTGTACCCGTCGGACGAGGACCGACGCATGGTCGACTCGTTGCTGCGCCAGAGCCGGAGCACCGACGAGCCGTTCGTTGCCCTCGCGCCGGGCAGCGCCTGGGGAACGAAGCGGTGGCCGTACTATGTCGAGCTGGCGAAGCGGCTTGCCGACGACTACAGGATCGCCGTCATCGGGTCGAAGGCCGATTCCGCGACTGCGGCGGAGATAACCGCGGCGCTGCCGGCGGACACGGTGATCAATGCGGTCGGGATTCTGCCGCTGCTGGCGTCGGCGGAGCTGATTGGCCGCGCGCAAGCGATAGTGACGAATGATTCGGCGCCGCAGCATCTTGCATCGGCGATGGGAACGCCCACAGTCACGATCTTCGGCCCGACGGTGCCGGAGTTCGGGTTTGGTCCTCTCGCCGAGAGAAGCTCGGTCGCCGGAAATGACAGGCTGTCCTGTCGTCCGTGCGATCGACACGGACCACAGCGGTGTCCGCTCGGACATTGGCGCTGCATGCGCGAGCTGACGCCTGACTACATCTCGAGCTTGCTGACGGAAGTCCTCAACCCATCGGTGCCCGTATGAGCGTGAAGGAGCGTTACATCGTCGGAGTGGATTTGGGTGGCACCAACATCGTCGCGGGCGCGATGCCGCTCGATGGCAGCCGCGAGATCGCCATGCACACCACGCAGACACTCGCTGACGGTGGGGCTGCCTCGGTCGTCGATCGAATCGCTGGAATGATCGAGCAGGTAATCGCGCAGACGATGTCGGAGACGGGCGCGGAGCGGTCCGATTTTCTGGGTGTCGGCATTGGATCGCCGGGGCCGCTCGATCGCGAGAAAGGTGTCGTCATCGTGACACCCAACCTTGGGTGGAAGAATTTTCCTCTGCGCGACGAGATCTCGAGCAGGGTGCATCTCGAGGCCACCCTCGACAACGATGCCAATTGCGCGACTCTCGGCGAGTTCTGGTGCGGTGCCGCGGTAGGTGGTCGAAACGTGATCGGGATGACTCTCGGTACCGGAATCGGCGGGGGAATAATCCTCGAGGGCAAACTGTATCACGGCGCATCTGATGTGGCGGGAGAGATCGGCCACACGACGATCGACTCCACTGGACGCCGCTGCAAATGCGGGAACTACGGATGCCTCGAGGCTTACGCTTCCGGCCCGGCAATCGCCGAGCGCGCGCGGGAAGCGCTGCGCGGGGACGAGAGCGAATCCATAATTGTGAGCATGGTCGACGGCGATCTGCGCAAGATCACTGCGCAGACCGTCTACGAGGCCGCGAAACGCGGCGACTCGACCGCCAGAGAGGTCGTGCGCGAGACGGCTCGCTTTCTCGGGGCGGGCGTGTCGAATCTCCTCAACATCTTCAATCCGGATACCGTAGTGCTCGCGGGCGGCGTGACTCAGGCGGGAGACGCCCTCTTCCGACCGTTGCGCGCAGAGGTGAAGCGCCGCGCATTCAAGCCCGCGGTCGAAGCGTGCCGCATCGTTCCGGGCGCGCTTCCCCTCTCCGCCGGCGTTGTCGGTGCGATCGCGACCTTCAAGATGCAGAAGCTGGGCGAGCTGTAGGTGATGGCCCACGGAAACTCGAAGCCGCGAAAGAAGCGCGTCGGGATAATGGGCAGTTTCGTCTGGGACGTGATTCACGGACGCGATCCGCGGGACGCGCCCGTCGAAGAATGGGGGGGGATCACCTATGCGCTCGGCGCGCTCGAGGCCGCGCTTCCGGCGGATTGGGAGTTTGTTCCGATCCTCAAGGTCGGCAGCGATCTCGCGCAGTCTGCCCGGGAATTCGTCGCCGATCTCGACCGGGCCGCGCCGGACGCAGCTCCGATCGAGGTGCCCCACCCGAACAATCGTGTCGCGCTTCACTACATGAGCGACGAGCGCCGCTGCGAGCGGCTGAGCGGCGGCGTCCCCAGATGGAGCTGGTTGGGCCTGAAACCTCTCCTTACCGACCTCGACGCGCTCTACATCAATTTGATCAGCGGCTTTGAGCTCGATCTCGAGACCACGCAGCTCATCAGGCAACATTTCCGCGGTCCGATCTATTGCGATCTGCACTCGCTGCTGCTGGCGGTCCAACCTGATGGAATGAGGGCGCTGCAACCGCTCCCGAATCCCGCCGCGTGGTGCCGGTGCTTCGATTTGATCCAGGTAAACGAAGACGAGATGAGCATGATGGCTAGCGACCCGTTGGCCTTGGCTGCTATCGCCTTTGCAGAGGGCGTTTCCTCGATAGCCATTACGCTCGGCAGCCGAGGCGTCGTCTATTTCGCCGCTTCGGGTTTCGATCGAATCGCCGACGTGCAGCGCCCGATTCTCGGCGTTCCCGGGGGCGCGATCCGCACCGCGCTAGTTCCGGCAAAACCTCGACGCCATCCGGGGCCGGGAGATCCGATAGGATGCGGAGATGTCTGGGGCGCAACCTATTTCTCCCGCCTCCTGGCGGGTGATAACTTAGACGCAGCTATCGACCGCGCTCTCGACGCGGCATCCCTGAACGTGGACCATCGCGGCGCTACCGGTCTCGCCGACTACCTGCGCGGAGAGCTCAGCATCAAGTGACGACAATCATCAACGTTCCACACTCGCTCGAGGACAAGTCCTTCGAGCAGGTGCTGGATCAGGTCGCGCCGCTGCCGCTGGACGAGAAAATCATCGTCGACACGAGGCACGCGCGGTGGGCGTCTCCGTACGGCCTGACGGCGCTGCTGGCGCTGGCGCAGTCCCGCGCGGAGAGGCCGATATTGTATGTCCCTGAGGCGGAGAACGTCAGCACGTACTGGTCGAGGATGGATTTCTTCAAGCACGCAGCCGAGCTGTACGAGCTGCAGGGGCGGGTGAAGAGCACCAAGGCGGCGGAGACGAGCGTGCTTCTCGAGGTGACGTCCATCTCCAAGAGCGACGACGTCCACAGCGTCGTCGACAAGATCCAGCAGCGAGCACAGGACGCGTTGGTGAAGAACCTGAACCTCGATGCGAAGATCACCATGCGGTTCACGATGGCGCTGTCGGAAGTCTGCCAGAACATCGTCGAGCACGCCGGCCGCGGCGGCTGGGTTGCCGTGCAGACCTACACCTGGCGCGTTCGCCTTGGCGGACGCAAGGTCGTCGTCATAGCGGTCGCCGATCCGGGAATCGGATTCAGGCAGTCGCTGGAGTCGGCGCCGGGATTTCAGAGGAAGGACCGCTGGGACGATGGGCAGGCGTTGGAGGAGACCGTCATGCGCGGGGCATCCCGGTTCAGAGATCCCGGCCGAGGTCAAGGCCTTGCCGGAGTGAGGCGTTTTGTTGGAAACTGGGATGGTAAACTTTCCATCAGAAGTGGCACCGCCCGCATTGCCGTGCTTCCCAAGGGCGATTGGGACGAGGACGAGCCGCTGGTAGAGGACCTCTCATACTTTCCGGGGGCGCAGGTGCAAATAACGATTCCGGAGCGCGTGGCGTGATCAATCACATCGACGTGAGCTCGATGCTTCGCAAGAGCGTTTGCGAGCTCTATTCGAACCTCGTTACGCGTCCGACAGGCGCGGCGGTTCGATGCGAGATAGAGCAGGAGCTCGACCGCATTGGCGACCGCGCGCTCACGATAATCGACTTCTCGCACGTCGGGCTGCTCGATTTCTCCTGCGCCGACGAGATCGTGGCAAAACTGCTGTTGCAGTACGTGAGCATCGATGCTCCGCGGCGTGAAGTGTATTTCGTGTTCCGCGGGATCAGCGAGTCGCACATGGAGGCGATCGAAGCGGTGCTGGAGCGCCACAAACTGGCTCTGGTGACACAACACGCTGATGGTGAGTCGCGTCTGATCGGGATTGTCGGCCTCGAGGAGCGGCGGGCGTGGGAGATAATCTCGCAATTGGGCGCGGGCGTCGGCGCCGATGTCGCCGACGCGATCGGACTATCGAGCGACGACGCCGAGCGAATGCTCGACACGCTGTGGCGGCGCCGCCTGTTGATTCGCTACGACAACGCTTATGTCGCCGTCGGAAGCGCCACGATTCCCTCGCAGGCGACGAGACTCGACGCATGATGGAGGGGTTCCAGCCGTGGCTGATGGTCTCGCGATACATCTCAACGCGCACCGGTGATTCCGAGCGCGGGCCACTCGTTCGGCTGCACCCGACCGATGCGCGCCGGCGTCTGCTCGAGGACGGCGAGCTCGTCTGGGTCTACGGCCCTCGGCGTCACGAGCTGGCGGTGTTGGTCGTCGATGATGCGGTGAGCCCGGGAAGCGTCGTTGCCCGCGACGTCCTGGGCATCGCCCCAGCAGAGATTGTACGCGTCGTCAAGCACGATTTCGACGCGGGACGCAGCACACGCAACCTCGGATAGGAGAGCGCTTGGCAGAAGTGACACGCAAGCTGGGACTGTCGACGACGGCGATTCACGGCGGCGCGGCACCAGCGGCTCCGGGCGAGAGCGTTTCATTCCCGCTCGTTCAGTCGGTCAATTTCGCCCAGGAACCGGGGACGAGTGATGGTCTCCTCTATACACGTTACGGCAACACTCCAAACGCCGAGCGGCTCCAACAGCGCCTGGCGCTGATGGAAGGATCCGAAGCGGCGCTCGTGCTCTCGAGCGGGATGGGCGCCACCGCGTGTGCGATGCTGGCGCTGCTCCGTTCCGGCGATCACCTGGTCTCGAGCTCATGGATCTACGGCGGAACGCTCAAGCTGTTCACTGAAGATCTCCCGGGAATGGGGATCGAGGTGACCCTGGTGAATCCCCTCGAGCCGCGGGCGTGGCGGCGAGCTCTCAAGAAGAACACGAGAGTGGTGTTTCTCGAGTCGCCGGTGAACCCGACGTGCCGCGTGCTCGAGCTCGGCTCTCTCCAGAATCTCGCCCACGCGGAGGGGATCGCTCTCGTCGTTGACTCGACGTTCGCGAGCCCGATCAATTTCCGCCCGATCGAGCATGGCGTAGACGTCGTCATCCATTCGGCCACCAAGTATCTGAACGGGCACCACGACATCCTCGCCGGCGTCGTATGCGGCAACGAGCCTTTCATCGACGAGGTCAGGCGGAAGATGATCGTCTGGGGCCAGGCGCCGGATCCGTTCGCATGCTGGCTTCTGGAGCGCGGGCTCAAGACGCTCGATGTCCGAGTGAAGCGCCAGAACGAAAACGCGATGCGAATCGCGGAGTGGTGCTCCAAACGGCCCGATATCGCGAAGGTGCATTACCCCGGGCTTCCGAGCCATCCCGACCACGAGATCGCCAAGACGCTGCTCGATGGATTCGGCGGTATGATGGCAATCGAGCTCAAGGGCGCTGGCCCGGCTGTGATCCGATTCGTGAAGGGGCTCAAGCTGTTCACCTACGCGGCGAGCCTCGGCGGCGTCGATTCGCTGGTGATAGAGCCACGCTACAGCTCGCACGCGCACATGAGCCCGGACGAACGCGCGAAGATCGGGATTCCCGACGGCTTCCTCCGAATGAGCGTCGGGATCGAGAACGTGGAAGATCTCATCGCCGATATCGAGCAGGCCCTTCAGCAGTAACGATGATCCGCCTCACCGATGTCGCCAAGGAGTACCCGCGATCGGGAGTCGCGCTGGCCCAAATAAGCTTCGAGGTGAAGAAGGGCGAGTTCGTCTACCTCACTGGCCCGAGCGGCTCGGGCAAGACGACGATCCTCAGGCTCCTCTACATGGATGACAAGCCAAGTCAGGGAGAGGTGTGGATCAACGGCGTCAGCTCGAAGACCGCCACCGGTCGTGAGATCTCACGGCTGCGGCGTCGTCTTGGAATAGTGTTTCAGGATTTCCGCCTGCTCGAGGATCGCAGCGCGGAGGC
>DHJM01000051.1:1344-3460 GCA_002404335.1 Gemmatimonadales bacterium UBA4720 | reverse complement strand
TCGGGCGGCGAGCAGCAGCGCGTTGCGATAGCGCGCGCGCTCATCAATGATCCGTTTGTCCTCATCGCCGACGAGCCAACCGGAAACCTGGACGAGCGCGCGACGCGCAGCGTGTTCCAGCTGCTGCGCGACATCAATTCCTCGGGGACGGCGGTGATCATGGCGACGCACGACCTGGACCTCGTCCGCCGCTCCAACTATCGAACGATCGAGCTCAACCACGGCCGGGTCGTCTTCGACTCCTCCGAGTCTCCCGCATCGGAGAGACCGATCGAGGAGCCATGGGAAGTGCGCGAGACACCGCCCGACGCGACGGAGCACATCTAGATGCGCTCTGCCCGCGAAGCGCTGACCGCCTCCCGCCGCGCGCCGCTCCTCAGCGCGCTCGGCATCGTCACGATCGCGTTTTCGCTCTTCGCATTCGGGCTCTTCGGTCTCGTCGCGATCAACATCCGAAAGGCACTGGATGAAGTAGAGGAACGGGTCGAAGTGCGCGCCTTTCTGAGCGACAGCGCCGACATCGAAGCGGTCGCGGCGGCGATGAAGGACATCGGAGATTTCCCCGAGGTTCTGCGGATCGACTATGTGTCGAAGGAGAAAGCGCTGGAGCGCGCGCGGAAGGAGATGGGCGAGTTCGCTGACGTATTCGAGGCCGGCGTTCTTCCGGCATCCATCGAGGTGCATTTGCGGCCCGGCATGCGGAGCCCGGCATCGGTGCGGTCCGTGGCCGATCGGATGAAGACCTACAGCTTCATCGACGACGTACGGTACGGCGAGGAGTGGGTGGAAAAGCTCTATCGCCTGCGGAATATCGCGACGGTTGCCGGAATCGCGCTCGGCGTCGCGTTCGCGGCGGTCGCGATCATCATCATCGGCGCTACGATCCGGATGACCGTGCTCGCGCGCGCGAAGGAGATTTCGATCATGCGCCTGGTAGGGGCGACGGACATGTTCATCCGCCTACCCTTCCTGATCGATGGACTCGTGAAGGGCGTACTCGGCGGACTGCTGGCGCTGGTCTTCGTGTGGGTCGCGAACCGGGTCGTCAACGAGTACTTCATGCAGACGATTTTTTTCGATCGTCAGCTCATCTTCCTCGGCGTCGTCGGCGGCGCGGTGATGGGCGTGCTCGGAAGTCTCTTCTCGGTGGGGAGACATTTACGCCGAATCTGAGCCGCACGTCGTACGCGATTGCCTTCTGCGCGTTGCTGTTCGCTTCGCTGTTGCCGGCTCAGCAGACCGAGAGCGCGGAAGCGCGGGTTAACGCACAGCGCGATGAGCTCGCCCGCATTCGCGCCGAGCGCGACGAGCTCGAGAAGAAAATGAGCGGGCTCCAGAACACAGCCCACGAGATCCGCGACGAAGTGAATCTTCTCGACAAGCAGCACGACGCGACCGCGCGCATGGTGAAGTCCCTCGACCAGCAGATGATCGCAATCACGGACGAGGTGCAGACGACCACCAACGACCTCCAGAAGTCGGAGCGCGAAGCCTCGATGAAGCGCACGGTGCTGCAGCGGCGGCTGATCGAGATCTACAAGCGGGGGCCGCTCTATTCCGCCGAGGTGCTGTTCTCCGCGCAGTCCGTCGGGCAGCTCGTCGCGCGGTACAAATATCTCCACCTGCTGGCCCTGAGAGACAAGGGCCTGGTTCACCGTCTCGACGATCTGCACTCCAAAATCGAATCGCAGCAGATACAACTGGTGCGGCTGCAGAACAGCGTGGCCGAGAATCGCTCGCAAAAGGAGCGCGAGGCGGCGCGTCTCGCGGATCTCGAGAAGGAGCAGGCGAAGAACCTCGTGCGAGTGCAGGAAGACACCAAGCGCACAAAGGCGCGTCTCGCGGAGCTGGAGAAGAGCGAGGCGCGACTGAACAACCTGATCGCGTCGTTCGAGGCAGAGCGTAGAAGGGCGAGTGGACGCGGAGCAGTGGCGCTGGCGCCGAGCTCGATCCGCACGACGGACATAGGCCGCCTGGATTGGCCGGTGAACGGAACGTTCCTCTATCGGTTTGGCCGCTTCGTGAATCCCAACAACACCACGACCCGCTGGAACGGAATCGGGATCAGCGCGCCTGTCGGCACGATGGTGAAGTCGGTTTCCGCTGGAATGGTCGC
>DHJM01000051.1:200-1291 GCA_002404335.1 Gemmatimonadales bacterium UBA4720 | reverse complement strand
GATTACTCCGTGTACGGCTCGCTCGACAAGATCGCAGTCCGGAAAGGAACGCGAGTGATCAAGGGCCAGCCGCTCGGAACCGTAGGCGTCAGCGATCCCGCCTTGGGATCCCACCTCCACTTCGAGATCAGGCGCGGCGGGCCGGCAGTCGATCCAGCAGAATGGCTGCGTGCGGCGGCACGATGATCCCCACGCGCTGAAGCAAAGCGACAGCAAGGCTGCCCCGCTCGGCGCCCACGTCTCGATAGCCGGAGGCACGAGCAAGGCTCCTCCACGCGCGAAGGCGATAGGCGCGACGGCGATGCAGATCTTCACGAAGATGGCCAGCCGCTGGGCCGAGCGCGTCTGCGAGGAGGAGGAATGCACGACGTTCCTGACCGAGCTCGGCGAGACCGGCGTTCGCGAGACCAACGCGCACGACAGCTACCTGATCAACCTCGCCTCTCCCGACTCGGTGCTGCGGCAGCGCTCGATCGATTCGTTCATCGGCGAGCTCCAGCGATGCGCCGCTCTCGATCTCAAGTTTCTGGTGTCGCATCCCGGGAACTTCATGGATGAAAGGTCGAGCGGGCTCGAGCGCAACGCCGAGGCAATCGGAATCGCCCTCGAGCGCGCGCCGGGAGAAACAATGCTCCTGATGGAAATGACTGCCGGTGCCGGGACGGTGCTGGGCTCCAGCTTCGAGGAGATGGCGAAGCTGATCGAGATGATCCCGCTACCCTACCGAAAGCGTGTCGGCGTGTGCGTCGATACCGCGCACATTTTCGCGGCCGGCTACGACATCGTGAACGACTACAACGGCGTCTGGGCTCGCTTCGACGACGTGATCGGGAGATCGCGTCTTCGTCTGATGCATCTCAATGACTCAAAGGTCCCGCTGGGATCGCGCAAGGATCGTCACGAGCTGATCGGCGAAGGCGCCATTGGCGAGGGCGCGTTCCGTAGCATCATGAACGACCCTCGGCTCGCGAGCGTCGGCAAGATCATCGAGACCCCCAAGCTCGACGATGCTGAGACCACCGATCGTAGAATGCTAGAGCGGCTGCGCGGGTACGTCGATTGACAAAGCAACTGCAACTGAACGGGCGGGA
>DHJM01000051.1:0-169 GCA_002404335.1 Gemmatimonadales bacterium UBA4720 | reverse complement strand
AACGGGCGGGAGGCGTCAGAGGCGTAGATGCCAGTTTGTCAGTTCACTGGCAACTACGCTACTGACGCCTCCCGCCCGTTCTGTTGCAGTTTGTAAACCTTTCTCTAAAGACAGCCTACAGAAGCGTTCCGTGAAGCACGAGGAATGCGACCGAGAAGTAAATGACGAG
>DHJM01000166.1:3378-4824 GCA_002404335.1 Gemmatimonadales bacterium UBA4720 | reverse complement strand
CCGAGAGGAGCAGGTCAGCCGAGGTCGGGCTGATGACGAATTTCCATCCGGATCTAGTTCGACTCAGCGCGAGCTACTTCAATCAGCGCTTTTCCGATCTGATCCAATTCGTAAATGGCGGACCGCCGGATTTCCTGGGCAGCTTTGCCAACCTTACGGGCGCGACCTCCAACGGCTACGAGGCCGAGCTGCAGCTCACTCCCGTTAGAAACTGGCGGGGAACGGCGAGCTACACGATCGTCAACCCGCGCGTCACAGAAGTCGATCCCGCGTTTCAGGGAACTGATCGGGCTGGCGACGAGCTGATTCGGCGGCCCACACATTCCGGCAGCGTTGTTCTGTCATATTCGCGCCCATGGGGAATGAGTTTGGGTACCGCAGTGAGCCACGTCGGAAAGCGACCAGACACCGACTTCTCACAGTTCCCGTCGCCACGAGTCACGCTGCCTGCCTATACCAAGGTGGATCTGTCGGCCGAGTATCCGCTCACCGGTCGCAAACGCGGCGGACTCACGCTCAGCGCCCGGGTGGATAACATTTTCGACAAGCGCTACGAGGACGTTCTGAACTTTGCCTCGCCGAGACGGACCATTCTGATTGGAGGGCGGGCCTCGACGCTCTTTTAACGCGCTGTCGGCTCCGAGCCGCGTGTTACATTCTCTGAATGCCGCTCCTCGCCACCGAGGCGATTGTCCTCCACGCCTTCGACTACCTCGAGAGCTCTCGGATCATTCGCCTGCTGACGAGGGAGGCAGGCGTGCAATCCGCGCTGGCGAGGGGAGCGCGGAAATCACGCGGTCGCTACGGCACGGCTCTCGATCTCTTCGCCGAAGGGTCGGCCCAGCTCTACGTCAAACCGAATCGGGAGCTGCACAACCTCGCCAGCTTCGAGATTTCGCGCACGCGCGGTGAGCTGGCGGAAGACATCGGGCGCTTCACGGCCGCGTCCACGATCGCCGAGCTCGCGCTTCGCTTCGCGGGCGAAGCCGACAATCCCCAACTATACGATACCATAGCGGACGTGCTGGACCGGATCGCTCGCTCCGCCCCGGAGCGCACAATCGAGGATGGCCTCGCGGGGTGCTGGCGCGTCGTCTCCGTTCTTGGATTCACGCCGGAGCTCTCCAGCTGCGCGCTTTGTCACACTCCGCTCCGCGATTCCGATGACTCGACCTTCTCGCATTCGTCGGGAGGAATCGTCTGCCCGGCGTGCAGCAAGCTGGCCCCAGGCGGGCGGAGAATTCCGTCGGCCGCGCGCGCGGCCATTAGCCATTGGCTCGAGGGTGACGACTCCGTTCACCTCATCGACGCGGAAGCCCGCTCCCATCAGCGACTTCTGCGCGAATTCCTCGGCGCGCACCTCGCCGACGATCGTCCGCTCCGGGCGTTCGCCGTCTGGGAGCACGAGCGCTGGAGCGCGGCGTGATCATCGGCACGGCGGGCCAC
>DHJM01000166.1:2713-3300 GCA_002404335.1 Gemmatimonadales bacterium UBA4720 | reverse complement strand
GAAAAGCGTCGAGGCATCACGATCGATCTTGGATTCGCGCCGCTTTCGCTCGAGGGCGTCGGCACCGTTGGGGTGATCGACGTTCCAGGCCACGAAGACTTCGTGCGCAGCATGCTGGTGGGCGCCAGCGGGATCGACCTCGGCCTGCTCGTCGTGGCGGCGGACGAGGGAGTGATGCCGCAGACGCGCGAGCATTTGTTGATCCTCGAGCTGCTGAGAATTCCTCAAATCGTCGTAGCCCTCACGAAATGCGATCTGGTTGACGACGAGTGGCTCGGACTCGTGCGAAGCGATGTTCTTGCCTTGTTCGACGAATCTCCACTACCGACCCCACGCGTCGTCAGCTGCTCGAGCCGCACCCTCGCCGGCCTGGACGAGTTGCGCGGTGTCCTGGGTGAACGATTGGCTAGCTCAAAACCACGCGGCAGCGACGACCTGTTCCGGATGCCGGTCGATCGCGCGTTCACCATAAAAGGAACTGGCACTGTCGTGACGGGAACCGTGTGGAGCGGCGAGCTGCCCGTTGACGCGAGCGTAATCGTCCTTCCGTCCGGCAAGACGGCGAGAGTGAGAAGAATCGAACAGCA
>DHJM01000166.1:0-2594 GCA_002404335.1 Gemmatimonadales bacterium UBA4720 | reverse complement strand
ACCTCACTCTTCGAGGCGGTGGTCACTCTCGAGCCGGGCATGGGAGCGGCCCTCACCCCGAGGACTCGACTGCGGCTTCACGCTGGCGCGTCCGAAGTTGGCGCGCGGCTGGTGTCCGCCGCCGCCGAACCCGGCTCCGGTGCGGCCGCCCTGATGCGCGTCACGACCGATGCTCCGCTCGCCATTCGGGGCGGCGACAGATTTGTCCTCCGGCTTCCCGCGCCGCTTCGGACAATTGGAGGCGGCGTCGTGATCGACCCTTATGCGCGCCGCCGCCCCTTGCCGCACCCCTCCGTCCAGGAATTGGACAAGCTCTCCGCTGAGAGCGGGGCACGCCTGGCATACACGCTGGAGGCCGAGTCCGGGCGCGGCGTTCCGGCGCACGACATTCCGGTGCGGGCGGGTTGCGCCCCTGCCGAGGCGCACAACCTAATCGGTCAGAGCGGCGCGCGGGGCGGAACGAACAACCTTTTCACGCCCGTTGCTGTCGAAAGAGTTATGGGAAGCGTAAGGCGAATAATCGCGGAGTACGAGATAACTGCTCCACTGTCCATGGGTGTTCCCGCGCGGACTCTCAGGGAAGGGCTTCGCGTCGATGAGGAATTGGCTGACATCTCGATTCGTGAGATGGAGCGAGCCGGGGAGATAGAGTCCGATGGACCCCTGGTGCGCAAAAGCGGTTGGGTGCCTTCCCCCAGCGATCGCGATGTCGAAGCGAGCAACCACCTGGTGCATGATATTTGCGCAGGGACCCAGGAGCCGCCGAGCGTGGGAGAGCTGGTCTCGCGCTACGGTAGCTCGGTTCCGGCCCTGCTTCGATTTCTGGAACGGCAGGGGCGAATCGTCCAGGTGGAGACGGATCGCTATTATGACCGGAGCACGCTCGAGGCAATGATCGGGCGGCTCAGGACGAAGCTGGTTCCGGGACAGGTCTATGTCCCTGCCCAGCTTCGAGATGTGCTCGGGTTCTCGAGAAAATACCTCATCCCTTTCCTGGAGTTCTGTGATCGAAACGGCATTACGGAAAGACGGGGGGAAGGCCGGATTCTGCGGCAAACAGGTGGAATTTTGCTTGACACTTCCCGAGCTCATTCATAACTTCGCAGCAGAAGAACAAATGTCCACCTTTGTAGGAGTTAGCGTCTAGAGACCCTCTTTCGTCAGCATTTGGAGACAACATGAAGCACCTGTGGCGGGCGCTGTTCGTAGTGCTCGTGCTCGGCGCGTTCATGCCAAGTCGTTCGGCGGCGCAGGGAGCTTCATCCCAGACCGGCGGAGGACAAGGCGCCGGGTTGCAACTGGGACAGAATTTTCCGAACCCAGTCAATCAGGATACACGGATTCGGTTCGTCATTGGCGATGCGCAGGACTGCACCGACTCCGGACGTCAACACCGCGTAAGTCTGCGGATCTATAACCTTCTGGCGCAGCAGGTCGCTGTGCCGGTTCTGCAGGGCGGTGTGGGGAATGTCGCCGGCGGCGAGCCGCTGGAAAGTCTGCTGTTGACCTGCGGCGAGTACATCGTGTATTGGGATGGCAAGTACTCGCAGACAGGCGAAGATGTGGCATCGGGGATCTACCTCTATCGACTGGAAGTTGATGGCAAGGCCCTCGTCAAGAAAATGATCGTCAGAAAGTAGGAACACGACTTATTTGAGACGCGCCCTGTCAGAAACAGGGCGCGTCTCTTTCTTTTTGTGGCCGAAGTGTGCCAGGTTGGCGGACTATGTCGGCACCAGCGTTGCACGGTATTAGGGGACTCGCGGCGTTCTCCCACCACGCACACCATGATCAATCCAGATCGCCTCACCGTCAAAGCGACCGAAGCCCTCAACGAAGCATTGGACCTCGCGCGCCGAGCGGGGAACCCCCTCGTCTACGACCTGCACCTTCTGCTCGCCCTCCTCTCCCAGGACGAGGGAATCGTCGTTCCGATCCTGCAGAAGCTCGGCGTCGGGGTCACGCAGCTGCGCGAAGCGGTAGGGCGGGAGATGGCGCGCTACCCGAAACAGTCGAATGCGCAGCCGACGCTCTCGCGAGAGATCAACCAGGTATTCGACAAGGCGGAAGCGGACGCGAAGAAGCTGGGGGATGAGTTCGTTTCGACCGAGCATTTCCTCCTCGCGCTGTCCGACGTGAAGGGCGCGGAGAGCAGGAATCTTCTCAACGGCGTCGGCGCGACACACGACGCGCTGCTGGCGGCGCTCCAAACGGTCCGCGGCTCGCACCGCGTCACAGACCAGACCCCGGAGAACCAATACCAGGCGCTGCAGCGCTACACGCGAGACCTGACCGATGCGGCACGCAAAGGGAAGCTCGATCCCGTAATCGGGCGCGACGAAGAAATCCGCCGCGTCATTCAGGTACTCTCGCGCCGCACCAAGAACAACCCTGTTCTCATCGGCGAGCCGGGTGTGGGCAAGACGGCGATCGCCGAAGGCCTCGCGCAGCGCATCGTTAACGGCGACGTCCCCGAAAGCCTCAAGAACAAGAGGTTCCTCTCGCTCGATCTCGGCGCGCTGATCGCAGGCGCAAAATATCGCGGTGAGTTCTGAAGAGCGGCTCAAAGCCGTGCTGAAAGAAGTCACCGAGGG
>DHJM01000173.1:6269-8918 GCA_002404335.1 Gemmatimonadales bacterium UBA4720 | reverse complement strand
TCCAGCTCGCGACCCTCGGTGCCAACGGTGCCGCGTACCACCGGCCCCACGTGCACCGGTAGGAAGCGCGCCGCTCCCCCCTCCCGAATCGGACGCGGAATGTCTTCGGGCCCGATCTCGCGCCCCGGCGCCAGCACCACCATGCTCTCCACCAGATTCCGCAGCTCGCGCACATTGCCCGGCCACGGATAAGTCATGAGGATCTGCATCGCCGCCGCCGACACGCCGTGGAACGGACGGTCATGTTGCGACGAGAACTCCTTGATGAAGCTGCGCACGAGCAGCGGAATGTCCTCCGGCCTCTCGCGCAGCGGCGGCATGTACATGCTGAGAACATTCAGTCTATAGTAGAGATCGGCCCGGAACCTTCCCTCCTCCATGCTCTCGCGCAACGGACGATTCGTCGCCGCAACCACTCTCACGTTGATCGGGATCTGCGTCGTTCCCCCGACGCGTGTGAGCTTTCTCTCCTCGAGCACGCGCAGCAGCTTCACCTGCGTCGATGGCGGAATCTCCCCGATCTCGTCGAGAAAAAGCGTTCCCTCGTCGGCGAGCTCGAATCGCCCGATGCGCCGCTCCGCTGCCCCGGTGAACGCGCCCTTCTCGTGGCCGAACAGCTCGCTCTCGATCAGCGACTCCGGCAGCGCGCCGGCATTCACCGCGATGAATGGCTTTCCGCGGCGTGGACTGAGCTTGTGGACCGCCTGCGCCACCAGCTCCTTACCCGTGCCGCTCTCTCCCTCGATGATCACGGTGCTCGAAACCGGCGCGATCTGCTCGATCTTGAGCAGCACTTCTCCGATCGCCACCGATTGTCCGATCAGTCCCGTCGCCTCGGTGAGACGCTTCCGGTCGAGCACGCGCCGCACCGCCAGATACAATTCGTCCGACGTGATGGGCTTCGTGTACACATCGGTGAATCCGATGGTGCGAAGGCGCTCGCGCAGCTGTGGATCTTCCACGTCGGCCAAGCCGATCACCGCGGTGCCGTTCCACAACTGGTCTCGCACGATCTGCATATTGCCCGGATCGCCGAGGTTGCCGGTGAGGACGATGAGATCCGGCTTGAAGCGCTTGATCTCGCCCCGCAGATCGTCGAGCGGAGAGACGACCTCGGTCTTGGTCCCCGCCGCCTCGAGCACCGCGTTGAGCCTGACCGCCGGCTCGACGTCGGCGAGCGTGATCAGAACCTTCACGAAGGCACTGCCGCGAGAGTGTGCTCGGTCACTTTGCCACTCAGTACATCGCACGCGTGCTGAATGATCGGATCCAGCGCGTCCAGCCCATCGCGCGCGCCACTCGGCGAGCCCGGCAGATTCACGATCAGGGATTTGCCGCGCACTCCGGCGACACCACGTCCCAGGGCGGCGCGCGGGAAGGTCGCGAGCGCCAGTACACGAATCCGCGCCGCGATCCCGGGAGCCTCGCGCTCGATTACGGCACGGGTCGCCTCCGGCGTGACGTCGCGCGGAGCGAGACCGGTGCCCCCGGTGGTGAGCACGAGATCCGCGCCCTCGGTATCGCACGCGCGAATGAGTGCGCGCACGATCTCCACGGTCTCGTCGGCGCACTTTGCCGCGGAAGCGAGCTCATACTTCTTGGCCTTCACCCAGCCGGCGACGACCGCGCCCGAAGTGTCCTGGCGATCGCCGCGCACGACGGAATCGGAGACCGTGATGATCGCTACCCGCACGTGATCAGAGCCTGCTGCCGTTCTTGTAGAACGGCATCTTCTGCACTGTCGCCGGAATGCGCTTGCCGCGAATCTCGATTTCCAGTGCGGCTCCTTCCGCCGCCGACGCGGGCGGCACGTAGGCGGTGCCGATCGGGATCCCGAGCGTCGGGCTCATCGTCCCGCTCCTCACCTCTCCGCTCGGCCTTCCAGCGGCGAACACCGGATATCCGTGCCGCGGGAAAGATCTCTCCACGGTCGTGAATCCAACCAGCTTGCGCTCGAGCCCGCGCTCCTTCTGCTTCGCCAGCGCGTCGCGTCCGACGAAATCGCCCTTCTTCATTTTCACCAGCCAGCCGAGTGATGCTTCGAGCGGCGTCGTGGTGTCGTCGAGGTCGTTGCCGTAGAGCGCCATTCCCATCTCGAGGCGCAGCGAGTCGCGCGCGCCGAGTCCGGTTGGCGTGACTTCACCCGAGGCGGTCAGCGCTTTCCAGATTTTCACGGCGTGCTCGCCCCCGAAGTACAGCTCGAATCCATCTTCGCCGGTGTAGCCGGTGCGGGAGATGTAGACCTTCTCCACCCCGGCGATCTTGCCGATAATGAATTCGTAGTACTTGATCTTCGAGAGATCGGTGTCCGTGAGCTTCTGCAGGATTCTGGCGGCGTCGGGTCCCTGGAGCGCGAGGAGCGCGATCTTGTCGCTGATGTCCTCGAGCGTCGCGTTGAACTTCTTGACGAATCGCGAGATGTGCGCGAAGTCCTTGTCGATGTTCGATCCGTTCACGACCATCAGCACGCGATCTTCGACGCGGTAGACCAGGCAGTCGTCCACGATCGTTCCATCTTCCCGGAGAATCGTCGAGTACTGCGCCTGTCCGGGCGCGAGCGCGGCGACATCGTTGGTGGTGACGTAGTTCACGAACTCCACCGCCTGCGGGCCGCGCACGACGAACTCCCCCATGTGGCTGACGTCGAAC
>DHJM01000173.1:2922-6151 GCA_002404335.1 Gemmatimonadales bacterium UBA4720 | reverse complement strand
CGGAAAAGCTCTGCCTAATCCATCAATTCCGCTCCGGTGATCTCCTTCACGTCGCCAAAGTAGGGCGGAGCGCCCGTGACTTTCGACTTCAGAACCTCGAACAGGAGGATCGGGCGAAGCTTGTTCACCTTCATATAGGTAGCCATCTCGGCCTCGACCATGATGAGCGCGATGCGCGGGTCGTTGGGCCCGCCGTCCCTGTCGCCGCCCTCGTCATCGAACCAGGCTTTCCACTCTTCCTTGTAGAGTTGGCGGACCTTGTTCCGGTTCTTCGAGACGTGCGCGAGACCCACGACCGAAACCCATTCGTGCGTCCTGTTGTTGTAGTAGGCGCAGTTGACGTGCGGGTCTAGCGCAAGCTCATCGAGCTTGTGAGTCTCGGCGTTGGTGACGAACCAGAGGTCGGTGCCCTCGATTCGGTCCTGCGTTGCCATCGGCCGAGAAAAGAGCTGACCCGTGGGCCGGCGAGTGGTAAACATCGCCGTCTCGATGCCTTCGATCAGGTCGTAGAGCTCATCGATCTTTTTGGAGGCTGTCATGCTCAAGGGATGTGCAGAAGACATGCCCGAAAACGACGAGGGGCGCACTTTCGTGCGCCCCTCGTCCCTTCTACGCTTCAGGTTGTAATCAGAGACTGCAACCCATAACGTTTTCGATGCGTGTCGCTTCGGTGATCAGGTAGGCCGAGTCCTCGGGGGACATGTCTCTCCCCTTCTTGGTGACCATGCTGATGAAGTCGTTCATCTTCTTGCAAGACTGCGGATCCGTGCCCGAAACCGAGCGCAGCTGATTGATCAGCGGATTGGTGGTGCCGTTCATGAGTCCGAACGAGAGAACGTCCTTGACCAGGTTTGCCAGCTGCTCCGCGGCTCCCCGTACGTCCACGCCGAATGTGCCAGTTGTCGTGTGGCCAGCCGCGTCGCTCGCGACGCAGTTGATCGATGTATAGCCGATCTGGAATACGCTTCCCGAGTTGTGGTCGCACGAAAGCGAGGTCACTCCGACGTTGTCAGTAGCGTTGACGGCAAAGGTGACGACTGCGCCACTCGACGATGTCGCGTTAACGGCGATGTCAGCCGGGACGATGATGGTCGGCGGCTCGATGTCGCTCACGGTGATAGTCTGCGTCCCCGACGCGGAGTTGCCTGAAGCGTCGGTCGCGGTCCACGTGATCGTAGTCACGCCAACGGGGTAGAGAGCTCCAAGCGCGCCACCATCGCTGCGCGCGCCCGAGACCGTCACTTCATGACAGTTATCCTCGGCGGTCGCGCTACCGACGGAGACTGCCGCCGATGCGAGACCATGGTTGTTACCGACGGAGACGCTCGAGGGTGGCGTTACCGACGGCTTCTGCTTGTCGGAGACGGTAATTGTCTGAGACGCGCTCGAGGTGAGGTGCTCCGCGTCGGTCGCGGTCCACAGGATCGTGGTTACACCCTTCGGATAGGCGGCGGTGAGCGGAGCGCCATCGTTTCTCACTCCGGCGACAGTCGTACCCGCGGCGTCGTCGGTAGCCGTGGCAATGCCAGGGTTCACGACCGCGGCACAGACGCCAGGGTCGGTGTTGGCCGCGAGGTTTGGTGGCGAGGTGACAACCGGCGGTGCGTTGCCGACCACCGTAATCTTCTGGTTCGCGCTGTTGGTGTTGCCTGAGGCGTCGGTCGCGATCCACTGGATAGTCGTGACGCCAATCGAGAATGTGGCCGAGAGCGGAAGATTGTCGCTACGCGACGTGGATATCGTGACGTTCGGACAGTTGTCCGCCGCCGTAGCTTCGCCGACGACGACCGTCGCGGTCAAAGCGCCCACGTCCGTACGGGCCGAGATATTTGAGGGAGCCGTGACGGACGGGCTTTCGCCATCAGTCACAGTGACTGTCTGAGTCGCTGTCGTGGTCAAGCCGCCCGCATCGGTCGCGGTCCACGTAATCGTGGTCACGCCCTTCGGATACGCGGCGTCAAGCGGAAGTCCATCGTTCCTTGCGCCAGTTGTCGTGACGCCATCCGCGTCATCGATGACCGTGGGCACGCCAGGGTTGACGGTTGCGGCACAGGCTCCGGTGAGATGGAGGGTGAGCGCGATCCTGGTGTCCCCGCCAACCGACGGCGGCGCTGTCGTGACGGAAATGTTCGGGGGCGGTGTGACCACCGGCGCATAGTTCGTGACCGGGGGCGAGAACTTCACGCCGTCGTTGGTCAGCCTGAAAGCGCTGTGTACGCGGCCGCTGACGAAATAGGCTTCGGTGCCGGTCGCGTCCTCGATGCCCTGCGTGAGGAGGTGTGTGCGGCCCGCGGCGTACAGCGAGGTCGTGTACATCACGATGTCGTTCGAGCCCTCGTACAGAATGAGCTGCATGCTCACGCCGCCAACGTTGGCGGATTCATTTGCGTTGTACTGGAGAACCCAGCGGCGGTTCGGGATCGTCCCGCGGGTCTCGTATTTGATGCCGGAAGAAGGGGCCAGGTCGGTCCATGCAACCGCGATCAGGTTATTGCGGCTCGATCCATCGTTTAGAGGGATCACCGCGCCCGCGCAGCAGCCATCCGACATGTCGGAGCCGAATCCGACGATGCCGTTGGACGAGATATTGATCTTGCTGTAGGTGTTGCCAAAAAACTTGAAATTGAAGCCGAGCGGGACGTTGAACATCACGCAGTCTTCGCAGTTTACGCCCTTGTTGACGGTGGCTGCAGCCTCCGGAGCGAACGCGATCGGCGAAACCGTGTAGCTGGGCGCGGCAGCCTCGGAGAATGCTCCGACTGAGGGGCTCGCGACGACGGTCGCGGAGATGCCCCGGCTACCGACGGAATTAGTGTCGGGGGGGAGCGGGGGATTCTTGATCGAGTCGGGATAGTACGAGACCACGACATAGATGCCGAGGGAGTCCGCGATCGATGTCTGATCGCTGGACGGCGCTAGCGGATGGTCCGCGCACGATGAAATGAGCGAAACCGCCGCGATGGCGGCAACGGCAGCAATTAGGGCTCTGATTCTGGGGGCAATCCGTCTGGACCGACTCATACCTGATCCCTCCTGGGGGTCAGATATAAGACGATCATTGAGCGCAAGCTCAACAGCAGTTAAGGCGCCCTGGGAGTGGTTAACTGCCTCTTCTGGTTCAGGGACTCAACGCAGATTTGTGATCCGGCCTGCTAGATTTTTTCCCCACCCATAAGCGCGGCCATGATCGCCTTTTGAATGTGCAGGCGGTTCTCGGCCTCGTCCCAGA
>DHJM01000173.1:0-2806 GCA_002404335.1 Gemmatimonadales bacterium UBA4720 | reverse complement strand
TGGAGAAAGATCGCGTCCTCCTTTGCGCGCTTCATGATCGCTTCGTCCACGCGGAAGCCCTTGAACGCCTTCTCGCGGACGGCCTGCTCTTCCTCCTGTCCCATCGAAGCCCAGACGTCGGTGTTGATGACGTCCGCCTTGTCGGCGGCTTCTGCGGGATCGCGCACGATTCTCACCTTGGCCTTGGATGCCGCGCGCTGGAAAATCATCGGGTCGGGGTCGTAGCCTTCGGGGCACGCGAGCGTGAGCTCGAACCCGAGCACGAATGCGGCGTTGAGCCACGAGTTCGCCATGTTGTTGCCGTCGCCGATCCAGGCGATGCGTTTCCCCTTGTAGCCGCCAAGGTGCTGCTTGATGGTGAGGACATCGGCGAGCACCTGGCACGGGTGCACGAGGTCCGTGAGCCCGTTGATGATCGGCACGTCGGCGTAGCGAGCCAGCTCCTCGATCTCCGAGTGAGCGAAGGTCCTGATCATGATGCCGTCGACGTAGCGCGAGAGAACGCGCGCGGTATCGGCGATCGGCTCGCCGCGCCCGAGCTGCACGTCGCGAGGAGAGAGAAAAAGTGCGTGGCCGCCCAGCTGCCACGCGCCCACCTCGAAGGAGACGCGGGTGCGGGTGGATGACTTCATGAAGATCATTGCCAGCGATTTGCCGGCAAGCGGCTTCTTTTTGTACTTCCCCGCGCGCATCAATTCAGCGATCGAGAACAGCTTGTCTATTTCTTTGGCGGAGTAGTCAGCGATCTGAAGAAAATCGCGGTGGAGACGTTCTTTGCGGACGATTCGGGGCATGTGAGTTGCGCGTACCAGTTTGTGGAAATCCTGTGCGTCGGAAATATACTCATGTCCGCCGCTCCCTCTTTTTTAGATATGCGATGATGTCACGCCCCGTTCGTGTTCTGTGCGCCGCCTTTGCTGTGCTCGCGGGCACGGCCTGTCACTCCGATTCCACGGGTCCGGGCGACGGCGGATCTCCATTGCCGCCGGGTATCGGGCTCCAGCTGAATCCTTTCATCACCGCCGCCCTCACGAGCCCCGTTTTTCTGACGCAGCCCCTCGACGACGGACGCATTTTCGTCGTCGAGCAGGGTGGGAGGATCCGCGTCGTTCCCAGCAGTTCATCGCGATCGGTCGTATCGAAAATGGCGGAGGGATCTTCGCGCCCGGTGAGCTGACCGGCGAGCAGCATCGACAAGTCGGGGCGGCCACGGATACCTTGAACAGGAAGCATTGAGCGTCGCTTCGCCACAATCTACGGAGGTCCGGACCATGCGCCGCTACGAGCTTGTCTCAGGAACCGTCTTTGCCATTGTCTCTCTCGTACAGCTCACACGCATCCTAATGGGCTGGCCAGTGCAGATCGATCTTTTTACCGTTCCGATCTGGTTTTCCGGCGTCGCGTTCCTCGGGGCGGGCGGTCTGGCGCTCTGGGCATTCCGCTCCGCGGGCCGGCATCCCGCCGCGGTCTAGATCCCGGCAAGCCACCGAGAATTCGATCAGATGATCCGTAAGCTGAAATCCGGGGAGTACCGCCTTTACTCCCGAAAGAAGAATCCGAAAACCGGGCGGCGCCGGAATCTGGGCACGTTCAAGAGCCTCGCCGCGGCAAAGAAGCACGAGCGCGCCGTGCAGTTTTTCAAGCGGCGCGGCTGAAAGCCCGGCTGCTCGCTCAGGGGCTATATTCCGGCCATGAGCGACGCCCCGGTCTCCCTCGCTAACGCGCTCTCCGATCGGTACACGATCGAGCGCCTTCTGGGCTATGGCGGCATGGCAACCGTGCACCTTGCCGAGGAGCGGAAGCACAAGCGTCTGGGCTATGCCTATTTCTACGCCCGGAAATACGAGCAGGCACACTATCACCTCGACCGCGCGATCGCGATGAATCCGACCGCTGAAGAGAGTTTCCGGATTCAGGGGCTTATCCTGACACTTCAGAAGCAGTTCCCCGCCGCCGAGAGGATGAATTTCGGCGCGCCTGCCGCTTGATTTACCGGGCGCTCGCGGATCTGGTGCTCGTCGTGCACCTCGCGTTTGTCCTCTTCGTGGTGCTGGGAGGGCTGCTGGTACTCAGGTGGCCGCGTCTGGCGTGGCTTCACGTGCCGGCCGCCGTATGGGGTGTCCTGATCGAGTACACGGGTTGGATCTGCCCGCTTACCCCACTCGAGAATTCACTCAGGGAGCGCGGCGGCGGCGCTGGCTATAGCGGCGGCTTCATCGAGCACTACATACAGCCGGTGCTCTATCCGGCTGGGCTTACGCGTGGAACACAGATTGTGCTTGGAAGTCTCGCGCTGCTCGTCAACCTGACCGCCTACGGCGTGGTAGTCGCGAGAAGAGGCCGCTTCAGGCCGTGAGCTCTCCGCTGATCCGCGCTCCGGCTAGAGAATGTAGCGTCTGAGGTCTTCGTCGTCGGCGATCGTCTTGAGGCGGCTCTGCACCAGCTCCTGATCGACGCGCACCGCCTTCGCGCCGCTCTCGGGAAGCCCGAACAGCACGTCCTCGAGCAGCGTCGTCATCACCGTGTGAAGTCTGCGCGCTCCAATATTCTCCATCCGGTCATTGACGTGCGCGGCAATCTTCGCAATCTCCGCGATGCCGTCCGTCGTGAACTCGAGCTTCGCGCCCTCGGCCTCGACCAGCGCCGAGTACTGCTTGGTGAGCGCATTCTCGGGCTCGGTCATGATGCGCACGAAATCCGCTTCGGTTAGGGACTGGAGCTCTACCCGGATCGGGAATCTTCCCTGCAGCTCCGGAATCAGATCGCTCGGCTTGGCGACGTGGAACGCGCCCGCCGCGATGAACAG
>DHJM01000055.1:57837-58044 GCA_002404335.1 Gemmatimonadales bacterium UBA4720 | reverse complement strand
CCGAAAGGTGGCGACGCAAAGCCACGAGGCTAAAGCGCTGATCAGGCGCCATGCCAGTCGAGCTACCGAAGAGGAGCCTCGATGCAACTTACCCAGGAACGTCCGCCCCTTGCTTTGATTGCGTGCGGCGACGATTGGATGAGCAGGGCGTTGGAGAGCGTCTTCCAACAGCATGGGTACGTCGTCGCGCACACCCGCTCGGGCGTG
>DHJM01000055.1:52100-57603 GCA_002404335.1 Gemmatimonadales bacterium UBA4720 | reverse complement strand
GGTGAGTTTCGGCTCGCGATTCTGGCGCCGGATACCGACGCTGCGGGCGCGCAACTACTGGTCGCCCGCCTGCAGCGAGAGCTCGACCGGGCATCGAAGAACAAAACAATAGCCGGTCAGGTTCGCCTCCGCGTAGGCTACTCGGCGGTGTCGGATCTGGCGGCGTCGAAAATCAACGTTGCGGAGTTGGTGCACCGCGCGGAGAGCGCCTTGGATCATGCTCCAATCCAGGGCGATGCCAGTGCCATCGTCAGCTTCGACGACCTTCCGATATACTGAGGCAGATCGCGCTGCGCCCCGAGCCCGGAACCGGGGCGAGGCTTGGACCGAGAAAAGTTGCAGAGAGTGGAGCGTACAGGGATCGAACCTGCGACCTCCTGGTTGCAAATCAAAACATAGCACAAACCAATCACATCAATTTGCCGGACTTTAGAGGGGAACCGAGCGTCGGAGCCGGTCACTCACTTAGACGATGGCGTACTTTGCGGGGAGAAACAGACCCCCAAACAGACCCCCGAATTGCCTCTTTGTTTTTTTCTGAGCGCAGCTCCTGTTCGCGAACAACAGGTGCGGGATAATGCGATCGAGCTTTGCCATACGTTCCCCGAAATCCGTTCGCGCTAGTGTCTGATTGCGATCAGCCACGACGCAATGATCGGCCCGCGCGGTCCGCGGCGGCCGACCTGCGGTGGCGGTGAGCCGGGAGCCGGTGCGGGAGCGGGTCCGAACTCGGGAGTAAAGACGTAGGCAACGTGGGTCCTGCCGTCGACAGCGAGTGTACGCGCGCCGGCCATCGTAGGAACCGTGGCAACGACGGTGTACTTGTCAGGCGAATCCTCGTGCACCACCGTCACGTTACCATCGCGTCCAGCCGGGATGTAAATGAGCTTCTGTGACTGATCCCAGCCGATCGCGTCGACGCCGTCACCGTTCGGGATCTGCGCCACCACTTTGCCGTTCGCCGCATCGACCACCACCGAGGTCTTGCTGCAGCTCACGAAGAGTCGATTAGTTGTGCGATCCATAGCGAGACCCGCAGGCCCATCGCACGGAGTGACCGGCCAGGTTGACACGACCTTCCACGTCTTCGAGTCGATGACGTCGATCGCGTTCTTGTCCTCGAGGTTGACGAATATCCGTCCCTTGTTGTCGCCGGCGGCTCCTTCTGGACCATTACCGGTCAGCGTCACGCGCCCAACGACGTCGCCAGTCTTCGCGTCGATGACGACGGAGGTTCCGACTGGTTGACTGTGGTCCATTGTCAGAACCTTGTCTATAGCATCATCGTAGAAAAAGCCATCGAGGCCGTCGATCCCCGCGGGAATTTTCTTTATCACGGCTAACGTCTTCAGGTCGAACATCGTCGAGGTCGAGTCACCGCCGTTGGTAGTGAACCCGTGGTCGTCCGGCGCCGCGATCGCGGCCCCATGGACGCGCGGCGTATTCGGGATGTCTCCCACGACCCGACCGGTCGCGCCGTCAACCACCATGATGTGCGTACCGCGGGACACGAACACGTGACCGGTGCCAGGATCGGTGGACAGGTAGTCGAAGAATCCGTCGCCGCCGATATTCCATTTTTGCGTCGTGAAAGTTTGCGCGGAGACCATCGCCGGAAGGGCGGCTGCCGCCAGTGCGAGAGAGAATCTTGTGACAGGTGAAAGGCGACTCATCTAGTCCTCAACGATTGGGTACTCGACAACTTGTTTAAAGCAGACCATCGCCGCAACTGACGCAGAGATTACAGCGCGGGAGGTCGTCTACACGCACTACAACGCCCTTGCCATCGGTTTGGTGGGGGCATGATGATCTCGTGGGTGGCCGTGGAGGCGGGGGGCATGATTTGGGACCAGAGCGGCAAACGCAAGCCCCGCTTATTCACGACCGCTGAGCTTGATTTGGGCCTGGGCATCGATGCAGCCGTTTCTCTTGTGGTCAGCGTGAGCGCCAACAACATGCCGACCGTCGGCGGGCGCCCAGAATGTCCTCAGCATAACTTTCGGTGGTAGGTTCGTGGCTGGTGGGAACGCCTCGATCGACTTTCACGTGGCGACGCCCTTCGTTTCGGCTGGCCCGGCGGGAGACTCGAAAGCGTGTCTATAGCGCCTGGGATTGGGTTCGGCATCGAACTGGGAACTGATCACAATACGACTACGTGGTAACAATAGCCTGGCCAGATCTCGTCGGCATTCAACGTGTCAGGATGCCGCGCTCCTGGACATCAAACTGGGAAGGCCGAAATTTGTGTCCTGGCATCGGACTCCCTCGAATCACGCGAGCACTGGTGTCAGGCAAGGTAGGGTAACTCCGAACAGGTACTGACGGCGGCGCTTGGTGCTCGGAAGCTTTCAGCGCCAGGCTAAATTTCCCGCAGCGTCCGTTCCTGGCCAGACTCCAACGCTCACAGAAATGAACTTTCGAAAGATTCTCATTGCCGTCGACAGTGAGCCAATCGCGGCGCGCGCGGCCGATGTTGGCGCAGCTCTCGCCCGCGCGCTCGGCGCCGAAGTCGGCCTGATTCACGTCATCGAGTTTCCACTGGGCTACGCCGAGGCGAGTGGCGTTCCTGCAAGTGAGCTGACTGCAAGGTCCAAGCAGGTTGGCCATCAGCTCCTCGCGGATTTCCGCCAGCGGGTGTCGGCTCAGCCGGGCGTTCTTGATTTCCTCGAGGTCGGTCGTCCAGGGGTCGAAATCGTGAAGGCCGCGGCCGAATGGCCCGCGGATGTGATCGTGATCGGCAGTCACGGGCGCGGCGGAGTTGGACGAACATTGCTGGGAAGCGTGGCGGAGCACGTCATGCGACGCGCGCCGTGTCCCGTTCTCGTCGTTCGCGCAAACGCGGATGCACGTCGGAACCCAGAGTAGCCGGGTAATGCCGCGGGCTGCGAGAGCGGCTCCTGACATTGCCTCCGCGTCGATTCCCGAGACGCTCGCCGCGCTCAACGTCAGCCCCGACACCGGCCTCACGGCCGCGGACGTGGACGTCCGCCGAAAGGAGCACGGCTACAATGAAGTGGCCGAACCAAGGGGGCATCCTGTCCTCGCGTTTCTCCAGAAATTCTGGGGCATCTCGGCGTGGATGCTCGAGTTGATCATGGTTGTGTCAGCCGTGCTCGGAAAGTATTCGGATCTTGTGGTGGTGAGCGCGCTGCTGGTCATCAACGCCGTGCTGAGCTACATGCAGGAGCGCCGAGCCGCCGGTGTCGTCGACGCGTTGCGGCGACGATTGCGGGTCAATGCGCGCGTCCGGCGCGATGCGAGCTGGCAGGTCATTCCGGCGCGGGAGTTGGTGCCCGGCGACATCGTTCGCGTGCGGTCCGGCGACATAATCCCGGCGGATGTAAAGCTGCTCACGGGAGCGTTGTCGGTAGACCAGTCGGCGCTGACGGGCGAATCGAAAGACGTAGACAAGGCGCTCGGCGAAGCGCTCGCGTCGGGATCCGTGGTGCGACGGGGTGAGGGCAACGGCGTGGTGATGCTCACCGGCGCGAAGACCTTTTTTGGACGGACCACGGAGCTCGTTCAGGAGGCGCGGCCGAAGCTGCACATCGAAGCGGTCGTGGCGAAGGTAGTCCGCTGGCTCTTCATCATCGTCGGCACGCTGCTGGGCATGGTGGTCGTCCTTTCGCTCGTTCGCGGCGCTCCGCTCATCGAGATGGTGTCGCTCCTGCTTGTCCTGTTGATGAGCGCCGTTCCAGTCGCCCTTCCGGTCATGTTCACCGTGAGCATGGCAGTCGGATCGAAGGAGCTGGCCAAGCGCGGCGTGCTCGTCACGCGCCTCAGCGCAGCGGAGGATGCCGCGACGATGGACGTGCTCTGCGTGGACAAGACAGGCACGATCACGATGAACCAGTTGGCCGTTACCGGCGTGATCCCGCTGGAGCACGCGACTGAAGCCGACGTGCTGTTCGCGGGTGCGCTCGCGTCGCAGGAAGCCAACCAGGATCCGATCGACCTCGCGTTCCTCGCCGCGGCGAAGGAGCGTCACATCTTCGATGCCCTTGCCAAGGTCGTCCCCCTGTCATTCGCACCGTTCGATGCGGCAAATCGGCGGACGGAAGCCGTGGTCGAGCAGAGTGGGCAAAGGCTGCGCGTGATGAAAGGCGCCGTCCGCACCGTCGCCGCGGCCTGCGGACTCGAAGCCGCGGCGATCGACGCACTGGAGGCGCGCGTCAGCGAGTCGGCCGCGAAGGGATATCGAACGTTGGCAGTGGCGCGCGGTCCCGAGGCGGGCGCTCCTGCACTAGTCGGATTGGTGACGCTCTACGATCCGCCGCGACCGGACGCCAAGCAGCTCATCGCCACGCTTCGCGACCTTGGCGTCTCCGTGAAAATGCTCACCGGCGACGCACTGCCGGTCGCGAGCGAAATCGCGCGCGGGGTTGGCCTACTGAACATCCGGCGCGTTGCGGATTTGAAGGCTGCGAACGATCAAGGCGGCAATGAGGCAGTCGATCCTTTTGCGGGGACTGATGGTTTCGCGGAGGTATTTCCGGAGGACAAGTACATCGTCGTGCAGCGTCTGCAGGCCGTCGGGCACGTGACCGGGATGACGGGCGACGGCGTCAACGATGCACCCGCGCTTCGCCAGGCTGAAGTCGGCATCGCCGTCAGCACCGCCACCGACGTGGCCAAGGGCGCGGCGAGCGTGGTGCTGACCGAACCGGGGTTGACGAACATCGTGGCGCTTGTCGAGCAAGGGCGGACGATCTACCAGCGCATTCTGACCTGGATCGTCAACAAGATCAGCCGGACGATCCTCAAGGCGGCTTTCGTGGCCGTGGCGTTCGTGGTGACTGGGAAGTTCGTCGTCTCCGCCTTCGCGATGCTGCTGCTGGTATTCATGACCGATTTCGCAAAGATTGCCTTGGCAACGGATCATGTCCGGCCGTCGAAGCAGCCGGAAACGTGGAATATCGGGGGCTTCATCCTCGTGTCCGTGGTGCTCGGCGTCGCGATGGTCGCGGAGACGCTCGCTCTCTTGTGGTTCGGCTGGTCGCACTTCGGGTTGGCAACGAACGACGATGCCCTATACACGTTTAGCTTCCTGATGCTGCTCTACTTTGCCGTGTTCTCGGTGGTCTCGGTCCGTGAACGTCGCGCATTCTGGTCGACAATGCCGAGCAAGGCCCTCATGGCCGCGCTCGGGGCGGACGCACTGACGGGCACCATCCTGACCCGCGTGGGTCTTTCGGGACTCATGCCGCTGCCGTGGTCGCAGACATTTGCGATTCTCGGCCTGGCCATGGTGTGCTGCCTGGTGGTGAATGACGCAGTGAAGGTCTTGATGATCAAACGACGGGTGCCAGCGGCTGCCGCCTAGCTGGTTGGACTGATGTGCGAACCGCTCAATAGCACTTCAATGTACTGGCTGCTGACGGGCACGACCCTCAAGGGTCATGTCCTGACGGCATCGTTCAGAGATGCGTCAGACCTTTCGATCGTTCGGGTCGACCTGCCGCTGGCGAGCGCGGACCGCCCCGAGATTTCGCAGGGGGCCGTG
>DHJM01000055.1:50986-51861 GCA_002404335.1 Gemmatimonadales bacterium UBA4720 | reverse complement strand
AGAAAGGCGAGCCGGACTAAAAAAGTTGGACGGATCGCTATGGCACGCTTATCGGAGAGCATGGGCAACAAGCAGGAAAGAGTTGCCGATCGCTGACGTTGCCGCAGCGGGAGGCTGAAGCGATGTGGCTACATTGCTACGGTGCTACCAACAGCCGGACGAAGCGGCAATGCTTTCGGTAATGTCGCACCCGCGGAAAATTCTTGACCGGGTCTCGGGGAGAAACTGACCCCGCAATTTGTAAGTGTATGGAGCGTACAGGGATCGAACCTGCGACCTCCTGGTTGCAAACCAGGCGCTCTCCCAGCTGAGCTAACGCCCCTCATCGCGAAATATAGACGAATACGAGCTACACGGACAACGCGCACGTCTCCGTGCGCCGATCGCGATTCTCGTATTGGTGTTTCGCTGCGCGCGGATTCTCCCTTTCGCTACTCGTGCGCCGGCAACGGCTCCATCGTGCGCGGGTCGACGGGTACCTGCACCTCGTCGCGGTAGGGCGAAGTCATGAGCAAGACGCGCATGCGCGGGAATGCATCCATGAACGAGAGATAGCAAAAGCCCCAGATGCCGAGCAGGCCCGCGGTGACGCCGAGCTCCCAGATGCCAAATGGGATATTTCCGACAACGCCGTAGATCGAAGGATAGACCTCGAGGTAACGGTGCATCCAGAGACCAAGCACCGTCGACGCCGCAAAGAAAACCATCGTCGGGAGAAAAACTTTAGCTGCGCGCGAGAGCAGCCCAAAAAAAGGAAGGACGAACATCAGGGCAACGGTGATCAGCGTCGGAATGCGCCAGCCTTCAATCAGCCGCAGCCGCATCCAATGCGTCTCCTCGCCCAGGTTGCCGTACCAGATCACCAGGTATTGGCC
>DHJM01000055.1:49988-50832 GCA_002404335.1 Gemmatimonadales bacterium UBA4720 | reverse complement strand
CGCTCGAGGTACCTGCGCCAGGCCATGACAATCAGTGTCCAGCTGGCGAGCGCGGTGACCCATGCTCCCATGAAGAACCACCAGCCGTACATCGTGCTCTGGAAGTGCGGGTCGAGCGACATCGACAGATCCCACGACAAAAGAATCCACCCGAACGCGAACGCGAACCCGAGGAACACGGCGAGCTTCCCCTGTAGAGAGTGCGTCGAGTGAAGCTCGCGTCTCTCGTCCCGGTATCCCTTTCGCATCCGCTCGCGAAGTCCGCGCGCCCATTTCGCGCCCGACTCGGGAAGGATTCCCACGTCCAATCTTACCGACGTGTAGATGTACCAAACGCTCAGCAGCGTGATGATGGCGTAGACGACAATCACCCGCGTGAAGAAGAAGGGCGGATTCAGCCACACGCGCTTCTCCGGAATCTCCGGCACGTGGTTCGACCACCAGAAGATGTGGTGACGCCCCACCAGCAGGGCGAGAAGCAGCACGAACGCAACGGGCAGAAACGCGGCGTATCCTTCGAGGAACCGGATGATCGGCCTCGACCATCTGGCGGTCGTGATCCGTTGCACCGCAACGAACATCACACCCGCCGACGAGATCGACGTGAAGTACAGCCAGTTGACGAGCAGCGCCTGCCAGACCCGATCTGGATCGACGAACAGGCCGATGACGAAGACGATGAGACCCAGACCCGCCAGCACGAGTGCGATCGTCTTGAGGATTGGCGGCGTGGGCCGATCGATTCCCACGAGCACCTCATCTCTGCTCGGGGCGTGAGCGTCGTGCGTGCTCAACGAATCCTCCGTGCGCGTGCGCTGTCAGTCTTCGCTTTCACGGAATCGGC
>DHJM01000055.1:49229-49927 GCA_002404335.1 Gemmatimonadales bacterium UBA4720 | reverse complement strand
GCCGTTCCCTGCTGGCCACCCTTCAACAAACTGCGCGGATTGAAAAACGGAGCCGGCTCAGTCGGTCCCATTCTGGTGGGGCCAGGAACCTTATCCCCCGTCACGCCGGGCGGAGCGAGCGGTCCGACTGCCACCGTCTTTCCGCTCACGCCCTGCAACGCTCTCAAGTAGTTCACGACGTCCCAGCGGTCCATCTCTTCGATCCTGTTGTACGGGGGCATGAGGCCGCGCCCGTTCCGGATCATTCCGAAGATGTATCCATCGGAACGGCCCTTGGTCAAATCCATCGTAAGATTGATCCCCGGCATCCCGAACTTCGTCGCGGGGCCATCGCCCATCGCGCGCTCTCCGTGACAGACGGCGCAATTGATCTGAAAGTATTTCCTGCCGTTGGCGAGGGAAGAATCAGACGCAGGCGTTGGATTATTCAGCGCGGCTATCGAATCGATCGTCGCCGGGAACGCCCCGTACGAGACCTGAAATCCCGCGACCGCCGTTCCATTCGTTGGAACCGACATCTGCGGATTTCCGCGCGATGGAGTCAGCGTGTCCTTCACCACTTCCCAGGTCCCGATCGATGGCTGGCGCTTGAAGTCGCTAAACCACTCGCACGCGGTCAGCGTAAACGGTATCGCAAGAACGAGCACGCGCATCGCGGCGCTCACGCCGGACGTCTTAGCGCTCAAGCCGCACCTCCA
>DHJM01000055.1:48171-49126 GCA_002404335.1 Gemmatimonadales bacterium UBA4720 | reverse complement strand
GGGATGCGCGAATTGATGAAAAGCCCCGCGACTGTAGACAGCCCTCCGACGAGCACCATCACCTCGAAGCCGAAGATCGTGTACGGCACCCACGACGCGATCGGCTTGCCGCCGACGACCAGCGGCCAATAGTCCGAGGTCCAGATCGCTATCCAGTAACCGAACGTCACGCCCAGCAAACCACCGATCAATGTGTAGCGTCGCACCGAGCTCGGCGGCGCTCCGATCGCTTGCTCGAGCTCGTGACGGGGCGTCGGAGTGTAGACGCGGATCGCGCCGATGCGGTTTTCCTTGAGCGCTTCGATCGCGCTCACCGCGGCGTCCAGCTCATGGAATGCACCAAGGACGCCGCGCATCAGGAGAATTCCCCCGGCGTATCCGCCTCGTACTCGAAATGTCGTCCGGCCGGATCGATTCCGTGCGGATGCGCCTTTCTGAGCTTGGGGGGAACGATCTCCTTCACTTCCGAAATCGCGATCACGGGCAGTTGCTTGATGAACAGCAGGAACCACATCGAGAACCAGCCAAAGCTTCCCGCAAGGATCGCGTAGTCCACCCAGGTCGGGCGATAGCTGGTCCACTGCCATGGCTCGAATTCGTGCGACAGCGAGGGCACGACGATCACGAAGCGCTCGAACCACATGCCGATGTTGATAGTGAACGAGATGATGAAGAGCCAGGCCGGGGTTCTCCGCAGCTTCTGCGAGAAGAGCGAAAGCGGAAGCACCATGTTGCAGGTGTACAGGATCGCCGACGCCCACCACCACTGTCCCCAGATTCGATTGGCGAAGAAGGCCTTCTCGAATTCATTGCCGCTGAACCACGCCACGAACCATTCGTTCATGTAAGCGCAGCCGACTAGGAGCGACGTGAACAGCGCCAGCTTGGCCGCCGCGTCGAGGTGGTTGATCGTGACGTAATGCCTGAGCCCGAAGAACTTTCTGAGCGGGATGAT
>DHJM01000055.1:39309-48048 GCA_002404335.1 Gemmatimonadales bacterium UBA4720 | reverse complement strand
AAGTCGAAGGACACCACCGAGTGCACCGACAGAACCAGCGGCGTCGAGAACGCGGCGAGGAAGAGGTACGCACGCGCGAAGTGACGCCATTCGCTGTCGGTGTTCCGCCACCCCAGCGAGAGCACGCTGAAGATCCGCTTTCTCATCGGACTGATGTTCTCGCGGTCGCGCAGGACCGCGATGTCCGGTATCAGACCGACGTACAGGAAGGTGCTCGAGATCGTGAGGTAGGTAAGAATCGCGAACACGTCCCACACCAGTGGACTCTTGAACTGCGGCCAGATGTAGCGCCAGTTGGGATACGGAATCAGCCAGAAGAACTTCCACGGGCGGCCGAGGTGGAGAATTGGAAAGAGCCCCGCCGTCATGACGGCGAACACGGTCATCGCCTCGGCGCACCGATAGATCGTCGTGCGGAATCCGGCGCGGAATAGATAAAGGATCGCCGAGATGAGCGTTCCGGCGTGGCCGATACCCACCCAGAAGACGAAGGTGATGATGTAAACGCCCCACATCACCGGCGGGTTGTACCCCGCGACGCCGAGCCCGCTGTAGATCTGGTACATCCACGCCGCGATCCCGATGAGCAGGAAGAACACGGCAACGCCGAGTCCAATGAACCACGCGACGGTTGGGTGAAGCGTGCCGACGATCTCGCGATCGACCTGCTCGTAATCCTTCACCGCCGGCAACTGAACGTCTGCCGTGGCGATGTTCGGCCGGCGTGGCTCGTCGCGCGCGGGTAGCGGTTGCGTGAGAGTCGCCATCGCTATGCGCCCCCCGCTATCGTCGGGGACGGGTGCGTGACTTTCTTCAAGTAGACGACCGCCGTAAATGTGTTGAGCTCTTCGAAGACGTGGTACGCCCTCGCATCCTTGGCGAGCTGCGTGACCGTCCAGCTCTCATCGGCTGCGTCACCGAACACGATCGCGCGCGACGGACAGCCCGCCGCGCACGCGGTGGTGAACTCGTCCGGCTTGAGCGGGCGCTTTTCGGCAGCGGCGCGATTTTCCGCCTCGCGGATCCTCTGCACGCAGAAGGTGCATTTCTCCATCACGCCCTTTCCGCGCACGGTGACATCGGGATTCAGCTGCCAGTTGAGCGGCTCGGGGAACGCGTACTGCGGCCGCGCCGGCTCGCCGTAACCGAACCAGTTGAAGTATCGAACCTTGTACGGGCAGTTGTTGGAGCAGTAGCGCGTGCCGACACAGCGATTGTACACCTGCACGTTCAGGCCATCGGGCGAATGGTAGGTGGCATAGACCGGGCACACCGGCTCGCACGGCGCGTTGCCGCATTGCTGGCACATCATCGGCACGAAGCGCGTGTCGAAATCGGCGCCGCCGTCTTCCCCGCCCTCGTAGTACCGCTCGATGCGGATCCAGGCCATCTCGCGACTGCGAAGGAGGTTCGCGCCGAAGCCGGTGCGGTCGGGAAGAATTTTTCCTACCTGCCAATCGGCGCCGACGGTTGGGATGTTGTTCTCGGCGTAGCAGGCGCTTACGCACGCGGCGCATCCGGTGCAGCGCGCAAGATCGACCGTCATCGCCCAGCGGCGCTTAGCCATGCCGCTCCAGTGATTCGGATCGTACATGCCCTTGTCCTTCGATTTCGGATCACCTTGCTCGCCCTGAGCATCGTTCGCGACCGGAGAGCGGAGACCGGGGAGGAATTGGTGCGGCGCGTCTCCGGGCATTTCCTCGCCCTGCTCAGCACCTGCCGGATGGTCTCCCGCGGGAGCCTCGGTTCCGGCATTCGCCGCAACCTCCGCCACGTTCGAAGCCCCCGTATCATGGCCGGGTCGTCCCGCCTGAAGATCCGCTATCGCGATCGCCTGACCGATTCCGCGCCCGTGCTGGCGCGCCGATCCTTCGGTCGTGACGATCTGCGTGTACCCACCTGCCTTCGAGACGTTCGCCTTGGTCGAGACGAACGCCACTCCTCCAGCGCGGTCTTCGGCCAGCGGTAGAATCTCGAGCGGATTGAATCCCGCCTTCGCGTATCTGCCGGCGTGCGTGTGACCCCGGCCAGTTCCGATGGCGACGGTGTCGCGCTGCGTGCCCGGATACCGGAGCACCGGCAGGGTCAGGCTTCCCGCCGATGTCTGCACGGTGACGAGATCACCGTTTGCCAATCCCATCTTCTCCGCGGTCGCGGGATTCATCTCGGCGACTGTCTGCCAGCAGATTTTCGTGACGGGATCGGGAATTTCCTGGAGCCACGGCTTGTTCGCGCCGCGCCCATCGCCAAGGAACGGGTGTGGATAGACCACGAGGTACATGTTGCCGCTCGATTGGTCGATCGGCGGCGCGGTGCGCACCGCCGGAACAGGGCGCGCGGTCGTTGGCTCGCCGAGTGACCCCGACGCGATCCCGCGTGGAAGCGCGGCAGCGAGCCCGGCGGCGCCTCCAGGGAAGCGGCTTATCAACCAGCTCCGGTAGTCGGTCATTGGATAGCGCGCCGCGGTCCCAGGATCTTTCTTCGCCGCGGCGATAAGCACATCCGATGTCGCGCGAGTATCGAACACCGGATCCATCGTCGGCTGCTGCAGAGAGATCGTCCCGCGAACCGGCTCGGCGTCTCCCCACTGCTCGAGCGTGTGATGATCGGGAAGAATCAGATCGGCCAGCTCCGACGTTTCGTCCGGATAGCTCGAGAAGCTCACCTTGAACGGCACCTTCGCCATCGCGGCCGCAAATCCCACCGACTTCGGAAGCGCGAATGCCGGATTGGCCCCGCGCACCATCAGCAGCGGGACGCCGCCGGCATTCATGCGCTCGGCGAGGGCGCGCAGCTCCGCCGGCGCCGCCATTCGATCGAAGCCCAGGTGTCCTTCGCTCGGTTTGATCGTGACCCCGACATTGCCGCGCGACTGATTGAGAGCGTTCGCGGCGAGGGCGACTTCCAATCCATCCACGCCGCCACCGCCCGCGATCACCATGCTCGAGTTCGCCGCGGCGAACTCACGGGCAAAAGCGGCAAGCACAGGCGCGATGACTCCCGTTGCCTGCGCGGCCGCCTCGGCCGGAAGCTGGCCCGCGAGCATGCGCACGATCGCCATCTCGCTGCCGGGGCGGCAATCGATCCACTGGTCGGCGTTGAGACCCGTGAGCGAGCGGCGAGGTCCTACGTAGATTAGCCGCGGGCTATTGTCGTGATCGGCGCGCGCATCGGCGAAATCGAGCTGCTGCGGCACCATCGCGCCCCAGCTGTCGAGGAAATCCGCGCCAATCGAAACAACCAGTCTGGCGGCGTGGAAATCGAGCCGTGGCCACGCGACTCCATAGCTCTGTCGGTTTGCGGCGATCACCGCGTGATCGGCACCCGCATCGTAGCTGAGATGAGCTGGCATTCCGAAGCCAGCGAGCCAGGTGTCGAGGAATCCGGGAAAACTTCCCGACTCGTGCTGATTGACGAAGACAGCGTTTCCCGCACCCCCGCGACTCCGCGTCTCTCCCAGCTTCTGCGCGAACACCTGCAGCGCTTCGTCCCAGCCCACGCTCTGGAGCTGTCCGTTGCGCCGCACCATCGGCCCGCGGTAGCGATCGGGATTGTAGAGACCTTGTAGTGCCGCCTGTCCGCGGGCGCAGAGCGCGCCGCGATTCACCGGGTGATCCGGATTGCCCTCGAGCTTGATCGTGCGTCCGTCACGCGTCTCGGCGATGACACCGCACGCGGCGGAGCACTCGCGGCATGTCGTCGCGTAGTAGGTGGATACGCCCGGTACCGTTTGATCCGGTGAAACGAGATATGGTATGAGTCTCTCGACCTTCTCGGAAGTGCATCCGACCATCGCGGTGGCGGCGGTTCCGACGCCCAGCACCTTGAGGAATTCGCGGCGCTTCACTCCGTTCGGAGCGGTGCCTGTGGGCGGCGAAGCTTCTGGCTCGTTGCTCATTCGACTAGTAGTGGCACGAGCTGCAGTCGTATCTCGCGCGGAAGGGCGGATTCGACTGTCCGATGTGACAGTTGACGCACCAGCCCATGTTGAGCGACGACGCCTGGTATACCTGCTTCATGTTCTGGATCTGGCCGTGGCACGTCTGACACGTCACGCCCGCGTTCACGTGCCTCATGTGCGGGAAGTGCACGTACTCCGGGCAGCTTGTGGATGCGGATCCACGGCACCGGCTCTTTCTTGTTCCAGTAGCCGGCGAGTTTCTGAATTTCCGCCTTGTTGCCTGGCGACGATCCGGACACGACCGTGTGGCAGCCCATGCAGGTGCCGACCGCCGGGAGACCCGGATCGAAAGACTTGTTGGCGGAGAAGTGGCAGTACAGGCAGTTCATTTTCAGCGTGTCCGCGTGGATCGTGTGGCGGAACGCGACCGGTTGCACGGGGCTGTTCCCTTCCGATGAAGAGGCACCGCTATACGCAGAGAGCATGGTGGCGAGCGCGGCGATGCATATGAACCCCGGCACCGCTAGCCATCTGCTTCGCAAGTTCATCCGCGAATGATTGTGTAAGGGAGAGTTAGTCGGTCGGGTTTGTGAAGATTTTCACAAGCTATCGACAGGCGGAAAAATGTTCGGACAAGCAATGTGGCGCAAGGTAGCTCTCACGGCTGCAAACCTCCGGCCTTGCCCCTAGTGATGCGGTCGATTGTTCGAATGATTTCGATAAAAATCGCGCGCAGGAGCGCAACCTCGCGCGAATCGGGGGCCGCTCGATAGAAGAGAGTGCGCACCGATCGCATGATGTGCTCGTGAAAACGCGTCTTGAAGAAGTCGATCGCATAGAGACCTCGCTCGGCGTCAGCGAAAAGCTGCTCGTATTCCTCAGCGGTTGCCGGCGGGGCGTCCTTGCGCGGTGGGGCGAGAGTCCGGGTGGAGTCGGCGGCAGAGAGGTGCAGCTCGTAGAGCGCGATCAGGACAGCCTGCGCGAGATTGAGCGAAGCATGCTCGGTCGTCGGGATCGTGACCACGACGTGGGCGCGGTCGAGGATCTCGTTGGGAAGTCCTTTGTCCTCTCTTCCGAATAGAAGCGCCACCGGGCCGGTTCGAGCGGCGTCGAGAAGGTCGCCGCTCGCTGAGCGTGGCGTCGTGACTTCGCGCTTGGCGGCCCTCCGCCGAGCCGTGAACCCGGCGACGCGCACACACCCTTCCAGCGCTTCCTCGATCGACTCGCAGTTTCTGATGCGCTCTATGATGTCGCCGGTGTCATGGGCGATTCCTTCGAGTCGCCAGGGATCGTATTCCACCGAGCGGACGAGGTAGAGATTGCTGCAGCCCATGTTCTTCATCGCGCGAATCGTCGCGGCGATGTTGACGGGGTCCTGCGGCTCGTAAAGAACGACTCGTACAGCGGAGAGAACCGAGTCGGGCGCCGGGGGCGGCGCGCCGCGATCAGCGGTCCGAGTCACGTTGCCCGATGTGAAATGCCGCCCTCCCCTTCCGCGCCATCACGGAATGTGGAGGGCAGCATCACGCCGAGGCAACGGGTCGGCGGCCGGGTGAAGTCCGTCTTTAGACGACCGGCCTGCCCGTGACGAGACGATAGATGATCACGATTACGGCGATGACGAGCAGGATATGGATCAGCCCACCACCGACGTGTACGACGAAAAATCCGAGAATCCAAAGGATGAAGAGAATTACCGCGATGGTCCAAAGCATGATGGCATCCTCGCAAGAAGTGAGTTACGCGCAACGCAATAGTGAGCGTCCGAGGCCTGGCGCGCATCCGAGATCCGTCTGCGCGCAATGCCAGGGCACCCCGTGTACTATGGCAACCAGCATGCCTGAGCCCAGAAGTTGTCGCGGTTCAAAACAATTCACTCTGCGGAGCCACGTCGTACCGGACGCGTCCGGCGTCGATTCGGCCGAACGGAGTCAGCTTGTGGGCTTGGGTGGCGGAGTCGAGAATGTGGAGGACTGACACGCCGCGCGCGACGACCGCATCCGAGATGAGCGAGCGGTGGCACCGCCACGGCACGGCCTCGGCGCACATGATCACTGTGGGCTCGAGCCTGGCGAGCGCGAGAAGATCATCGAGCGCCTCCTGAAACTCACGCGTCTCCATGTAATCGGCGTAGGCTCGAAAGCTCGCGTTTCGCCACAGCGTGTTGTGCGAGTCCCGCCGCCCGCGCCGCCGACCACCGAGTGACGGGAGATGGGAGTATCTGCCGCCCGCGTCGATGACGGCCCGCTCGAGATTTGGTCCGGAGAAGTGCGGGTATCGGGCTGATGTAGGGAAGGCGCGAACATCGACCAGATGTGTCGCGCCTTCTCTTGTCAGCAGCCCGAGAAACTGCTCGATAGATCGGGTCGAATGCCCGATCGTGTAGAGCCTATCGGGGTCCACGCTCCACGAAGCTTCCCCCCTCGACGCGGGGCGTGCCGGACGGAGGTGTGATTCCGGTCGATCCCGTCTGGTGCAACGCCTGTCTGCCGAGGAGAATGCGCGTCGCTCTGACGTCGTGTCCCATGTCGATGAGAAGGAGCGCGAGGTCACCGCTTCCCCACAGCAATCCAGCGAGCACCACGAGGCGGCTCATCTCGCCCAGCAATGTAGGAATAGAGGTGGTGCCCTGCGTGACGAGCCCGGTGATGATCTCCGAGACCAGCAGGAGCAGCAGAATGACCGCCATTAGCTTGAACAGCTTCGACAGATAGCCCAGTCCCACGTACGGCTCGAGATCGGCCAGGCGCACCGGCATGGCCGGGTCACGCTTGGCGTTGGCCAGTGAGTGCCTGAGATCTTCCGTCGGGTTCGCGGGGCTGCCGGTAGGTGATTTGTCCATTAACTGTCTCCTGTTCCGATCCAGCGAGCGGGGTAGCCTCGCGTGTCTATGTGGGTGAACGGCCCGTGCGCTGACGTCCCAGAATATATGCCACACCCTCCTATCAGCGAAGGGTGTGCCCGCTCGACGCGGTTGACGGCGTCCTGGATCACCTTGGCATCTGCAATATTCACGCGCCCGTCGTGATTGAGGTCGTCCATCTGCCCATCGCCGTCGTTATCGATGAATATGTCGTTGGCGTCGCCGTACATGTGGCGGCTCAGGGCCGCGCGGCCCCTCGGGTCCCCTCCCCCGACGTTGTATTGTGGCGTTCTGAATCCGCTCAGCACCCGGACGCCATTCGGATTGATTCCGTGCTCCTTCAGGTCCTGCAGCACGAGCTCGTCCTTGTCGATCATCTTGATGTCGATCACGATGTATTTCGGCCAGACGTTCTGCTGATCGTGCGGAAGAAAGTCCTTGATCTTGAAGTGCTCCGAGAGCTGGGTGTTCTGATTCTGTGCCGTCACCTCGATGAATCCGTTGGGCGGATCGTAGCTCACGCCCGGCCGCCCCTTTCGTGCGGCGGGCCAGTTCCCGATGTAGTAGAGTCCCAACCGGCCCGCTTTCTTCTCCGTTGCCGGTCGCAGGGTGATGACGCTGAAATCAGCAAGCGGCTTGATGGCACTTCCGACCTTGAGCGCGAGGCTCCAGACGCCGGGACGTCGTGGCGCGACGAACGTGGATGTGGACTCTGCGGCCGAGCCGGAGGAAAAGGTCGTCACGGATCCGGGAGGAAGTGTGTCAGCCAGAATCGGCGTGATCGGTGTTCCGCCCTGCTGGATTCGGACACGGAGCTTTCCGCTTTCGCCGCGCGCCGGGGTAGCGAGCGCGGCGAGTGCGGCATCCGTGAGATAGGCGACTGACGGAGCAGATCGGTCCGTGAGCGCGGTCGCGATGTTGGCGCTCGCCGGTGTTACTGGGCTGCCCTCACCGGCTGCGCGGGCCCGGGCGATCGACCATGACCAACCCATGGCGAAGAGGACCAGCACGGCGATCGAAACGACATTGAACATTCGCTCAGCTCTTCCGGGCGGGCGCCGGAACCCTCGCGGGCGACTTTCCGGGAAAGCGAGCAGCCAGTCTCCGGTAGTTGCTTTGCGCCGCGGTGGCGTTGAACTTGAACGTCTCTCTTCCATTCTACCTCTCTAACGCGGTTTCATGCAGGCAATCACAGACCTGTTCCACCGACTCTCGAATCTCCCGGAACTCGTGCAGTGGGCCGGACTCTTTGGCCTCGCCGCAATAATCTTCTCCGAGACTGGGCTCCTCATAGGAGTGTTTCTACCCGGTGACTCCCTTCTGGTTACCGCCGGTCTCCTGGCCGCGAGGGGATACCTCAACGTATACGCGCTGGCCCCTGTGCTGACAGTGGCGGCCATCTGCGGCAACTCAGTTGGGTATTTCATCGGTCGCGCCACGGGCCCCCGGATATTCAATAGAGAGAACAGCCTCTTCTTCAACAAGAAGCATGCTATCCGGGCTCACGAGTTCTACGAGAAACATGGGCGCAAGACAATCGTGCTAGCCCAATTCATGCCGATCATCCGGACGTTCGGGCCCGTGGTCGCCGGCGTTGGAGGAATGGAATTCAGAACGTTCATAACGTTCAACATCATGGGTGCCGTTTTATGGATCTGGAGCATGGTCGCGATTGGTTATTTCCTGGGCAGCTATATTCCGGGAATCGACCAGCATATAGAGATCGTGGTCGCTATCGTCGTCTTCATCTCGCTCCTACCGGGCCTCATCAGCTGGTACCGGGGAAAGCGGGCGAAACAATACGACGGCTCGTCCGGGTCGAAACCGGCGCGCTCTGAGATGTAACATGCAAGAAGGCCGCAAAGCGCTCAGCGTCCGTTGAGCGAAGATCAAACAGGAGAAAGACAATGGCATTTACACTTCCCCCGCTCCCCTACGATTTCGCCGCCCTCGAGCCGCACATCGATGCGAAAAC
>DHJM01000055.1:32143-39286 GCA_002404335.1 Gemmatimonadales bacterium UBA4720 | reverse complement strand
AAAGCGCCGGAGTTGGCGAGCAAATCCCTCGACGATCTAATGCGCAACGCGAGCAAGCTTCCTGAAGCGGTCCGCACCGCAATCAGGAACAACGGCGGTGGGCACTGGAATCATTCGATGTTCTGGCAGATCATGGCGCCCAAGTCTGGCGGGGAGCCCGGTGGAAATCTCGGGACCGCGATCAAGAGCGCATTCGGGGATTTCGCCAAGTTTCGCGAGCAATTCAGTGCCGCGGGCGTGGGACGATTCGGATCGGGCTGGGCGTGGCTGATCAACTCCGGGGGCAAGCTTTCGATCACCAGCACGCCCAACCAGGACAATCCTCTCATGGAAGGCCAGAAAGCGATCATGGGTCTCGATGTCTGGGAGCACGCGTACTACCTCAAGTACCAGAACAAGAGACCCGATTACATCAGCGCGTGGTGGAATGTCGTCAACTGGAAAGAGGTGGAGAAAAGATTCGCAGCGGCCTAACTGACGACTGCATCTAACTGACAACTGCAACTGAACGTGGTGGGAGGCGTCAGTAGCGTAGTTGCCAGGTATCAGGTCACGACGCCCGGACTTGCCTCTGTGGCGTTCGAGGCACAGGCCGTTGCTTGTGCATTGATCAGCGGTAGAAAAGTCCGGGCGTAGTGACCTGTGACCTGGGATCTATGCATCTCTGACACCTCCTACCCCGTTCAGTTGCAGTTCCGCTATCGGGCCGCCTCGCCCTCTAGATAAGTGTACCCTTCCAGCCCCGCGATGTAGTCAGCGATGAACGTGTTCGCCTCTTGCCGCGCCAGACCCGTCGCGTTCGCCACCTTGCGCCGGAACGTCGCCAGCAGATCCGACGCGCGGAACTGGACGTAGTCGAGCACCTCGGTCACCGTATCGCCGTGCACGAGGTCCGTGACCTCGTAGCCCTTGTTCTCCGACAGCCTGATGTGCACAGCGTTGGTGTCGCCGAACAGATTGTGGAGGTCGCCCAGGATCTCCTGGTATGCGCCGGTCAGAAAAATCCCGATGATGTACTGATCACCATCGTTGAACGGGTGCAGCTCGAGACTCTTGTGCGGATTTCGATCGCCGATGAAGGTCTCGATCTTCCCGTCGGAATCGCACGTCACGTCCTGAATGGTGCCGCGACGCGTCGGCTCTTCGTTCAGGCGGTGGATCGGCATGATCGGAAAGATCTGGTCGATCGCCCAGCTGTCCGGCAGTGACTGAAAGAGCGAGAAGTTGCAGAAGTAACGATCGACCATCGTCGCTTCCAGATCCTCGATGATGTCCGAATACTCACTGCGGTCCCGCTGTGCTATCCTCGCAAGCGCTCCGATCGTAGTCAGGTAGATCTGCTCCGAGATGGCGCGGTCCCGCAGCGTAAGCACTCCGCTGTTGAAGAGCTCCTGTGCGCGCTCCTTGTCGAACGTCGCATCGTGGAAAACCTCCCGCACGCGTTTCTTCGAGACACGCTTGGAGATCGCCGTGTAATCCGCGGCCATCTCGTGAAGGAGACCGGGGTGATCCTCCGTGAGATCAGGCACCGTGTTGTCTGCCTGTGACTCGACGTCGATGACACTGAGCAAGAGAAGGGCGTGATGCGCAGTCAGCGCCCGCCCTGATTCGCTGATGATGTGCGGCATCGGCAGCTCGTGTTCCCGGCACGCTTCGGCGATCGTGTAAACGACGTCGTCCGCGTATTCCTGCAGCGTATAGTTCACGCTCGCCTGGGATGTCGAGCTCGATCCATCGTAGTCGACGCCGAGTCCACCACCGACATCGACGTGCGTGATGTCGACACCCATGCCGCGCAGCTCAGCGTAGTAGCGAGTGACTTCCTGCAAGCCCGACTTGATGTACCGGATGTCGGTTATCTGCGAGCCCAGGTGGAAGTGAATGAGCTTGAGTATGTCGAGCCGACCTATCGTTTTTAGCTTATCTACCAGCCTCACGAGCTGGGCTGTGCTCAGGCCGAACTTCGACTTCTCCCCTCCACTCTTTGCCCACCTGCCCGAGCCCTCGGAGTAGAGCTTGATGCGCACGCCTGCGGTCGGATTCACGCCGAGCTCGTCGGCTACCTTGAGCAGCACATCCACCTCGCTCAGCTGCTCCAGCACGATGAAAACCTGGTGTCCGAGCTTCTGCCCCATTAGGGCGAGACGCATGAACTCCTCGTCCTTGTAGCCGTTGCACACGATCAGGTGATCCGTGTGCTCCGCCAGACCGAGCACGGCCTGTAGCTCCGGCTTGCTGCCGCACTCCAATCCCACACCCGCGCTCTTCCCGAACTCGACGATCTCTTCGACCACGTGACGCTGCTGGTTCACCTTGATCGGATACACCGTCGTATACCCGCCCGTGAAGCCGTATTCCTCGCGGGCGCGCGAGAACTTTTCGTTCAGCGACTCGATTCTCGACCGCAGGATGTCGGAGAAGCGGAGGAGCAGCGGCAATCCGACGCCCTGCTCCTCGAGATCGTTCGCGAGCTCGAACAGATCGAGCTCGCGGTCTTCCTTCGCCCGATCGGGCCGGACCACGACATGGCCCGCTTCGTTGATGTCGAAGAAGCCGATGCCCCAGCCCTCGATGTTGTAAAGCGTGCGAGCGGACGCGATCGTCCAGGGCTCAGTGGGCGCCGCCGGCGGCGACGGTTTGTCGGCCTTCGGAGGTGGAGAAATACGGGTGCTCGTCATGTCAGCATTTTAGGGTATGTCGCGCTCCAGTGGTACCGGCTGATTGTCACGGATATAGAGTCTCGATCCGCCAGCCGTCGCCATCTCTGGTGTAGAGGTGTCTTTCATGGAGACGATTGGGCTTGCCCTTCCAGAACTCGATCGCCTCCGGCCGGACGCGGAATCCCGACCAGTACCCCGGCCGCGGCACATCTTTCCCCTTGAATTCCTTCTCATATTTTGCAACGCGCTCATCGAGAGCGGTCGGTGTCTCCAACGGCTCGCTCTGGCGCGAAGCCCACGCTCCAATCTGACTCCGCCGTTCACGAGTCGCGAAGTAGGCATCCGCCTCTTCATCCGCGACTTTCGTAACCGCGCCTTCGATTCTGACCTGGATGTCGAGGGGCGCCCAGTAAAAACAGAGCGCGGCCCTGGGGTGCGCGATGATCTGCCGCCCCTTCCTCCCCTCGTAGCTCGTATAGAAAACGAATCCGCGCTCGTCGAACGCCTTGAGCAGCACGATTCTCACCGACGGCTGATCTCGATTCTCGATCGTCCCGAGGGACATCGCGCTCGGATCGGGGATGATTGCCCGGTCGGTCTTTTCCGCGAGCGCGTAGACGCTGCGAAATCGCTCGATCGGATCCGGCGGGATCAACTAGTACCTCATCATCGTCGGATCGACCTCGTCGATCCAACGCAGAATTCCGCCGGCCAGATTTCGCACTTCGGAGACGCCGGCGTCGGCAAGCTGCTTCGCCGCGAACATGCTCCGCACTCCAACCTTGCAGTAGAGAATCGTCTCCCTGCGCTTGTCCAGCAGCGGAATCTCGGCCGCAATCCTGCCCAGAGGGACGAGACGCGCGCCCGGAATATGGCCGAGCTGCCATTCGTACGGTTCGCGGACGTCGATGATCTCCAGCTCCTCTCCACCTTCGAGACGCTCCGCCAGCTGCGACGGCTGGATTTCGCTGACTGCGCTTCTCATCGGTTCCCCCCTCGGCGCTACGCCGCAAAATTCGTCGTAGTCGATCAGCTCCGTGATCTCTCGTGTTCCGCACGCCGGACATTCCGGATCGCGCCGAATCTCGATCGTTCGGAACGCCATCGTCATGACGTCTATCGTGAGCAGCCGGCCGACCAGCGCATCGCCTAACCCGAGCAGCATCTTAATGGCTTCGGTGGCCTGGATTGTCCCGACGAGCCCGGGCACCACTCCCAGCACCCCAGCCTCCGCACAGCTCGGAACCAGGTGGGGCGGAGGCGGCTCGCGAAAGAGACAGCGATAGCATGGACCATCCGGCGCGCCGAACACGGACGCCTGGCCCTCGAACCGGTACACGCTGCCGTACACGTTCGGAATCCCCAGGAGAACCGAGGTGTCGTTGACGAGATAGCGTGTGGCGAAGTTGTCCGTCCCGTCCACGATCAGATCGTAGCCGCGCGCGATTTCCAGTGCGTTGCCCGATGCGAAGCGCGTCTCGTACGTTTCCACCTCGACGTTCGGATTGATGTCGCGCAGGCGATCGCGCGCCGAGTCGATTTTAGAGCTTCCGACGGCCGCCGACCCATGGAGGATCTGCCGCTGGAGGTTGGAGAGATCGACCGCATCGAAATCGACAAGCCCAAGGGTGCCGACACCGGCGGCCGCGAGATAGAGAGCCACGGGCGAGCCCAACCCTCCGGCGCCCACCAGCAGCACTCGCGATGCCTTGAGCGCGCGCTGCCCGTCTTCCCCTACCTGCGGCAGGAGAATGTGCCGGCTATAGCGAACAAGCTCTTCGCGAGTCAGCTCCGTCGTGCCTCGGCTCCGTTCAATATTCACGTTGGTGGTATATTGCGCAGTGAGTCATCGAGTTCGTCAGTAGGACGCTAACTACTGTCCGTCCATCCAGCAACGCTCCACCGCCGGCTCCGAACGGTCCATGCTTTTCAGACGATTTTACGACGACAACCTGGCGCAGGCGAGCTATATGATCGCATGCGAGAAGACGCGCGAAGCGATCATCGTCGACCCCAACTCTGACGTTGCGCAGTACACTCGCGCGGCGGGAGCCGACCGCGTGCGAATCGCTCACGTGACCGAGACGCACATTCACGCTGACTTCGTTTCCGGTGCGCATGCGCTGGCCGAGGCCGCCGGCGCCGTGCTGCATCTCTCCGGAGAAGGAGGCCGGGAGTGGGGTTACACCGACGCCGCTCTCAAGCGTGCCAAAGTGCTGCGGGACGGTTCTCCCATCGACCTCGGCATGGTACACTTGCGCGTAGCCCACACGCCCGGGCACACCCCGGAGCACCTGACTTTTTTCGTGTCCGATCTGGAGCGCGGCGAGGATCCCGTTGGTGCCCTGACGGGCGATTTCGTCTTTGTCGGGGATGTCGGACGGCCCGATCTTCTCGAGCTCGCCGCCGGCGCGAAGGGAACGATGGAAGGCTCCGCGCGAGAGTTGTTCCGCTCTCTCGGGAAACTGAAGGCAGAGCCAGATCATTTGCAGATCTGGCCCGGCCATGGAGCGGGGTCCGCGTGCGGCAAGTCGCTCGGGTCGATGCCACAATCAACGCTCGGGTACGAAAAGCTTTTCAACTGGGCGTTTGGCGACATGAGCGAGAAAGAGTTCGTCGCGAAAGTTCTCGAGGACCAGCCGGTGCCTCCCCGCTATTTCGCGGTGATGAAGCGCGTGAATCGTATCGGTGCCGAGCGAGCGATCAGCCCGGAGCCTGTGTACGTGGGAACGGAAGAGCTCGAAAGCGCGCTCGAGACAGGCGCGCCTGTGATCGACACGCGGCCGGCCGCGAAGTTCGCCGCCGGACACGCGCCGGGAACGCTGAACATTCCCCTCGGCAAGTCGTTCCTCAACTGGAGCGGGGCGCTCGTTCCGGAGGACCGCGACTTCTACATCATCACCGAGGCGGAGAGCGATGACGCGGTCAAGCTCATGCTCGCAGACCTGTCCAAGGTCGGCCTGGAACGCGTGTCGGGGGTTTTCCAGGCTGACGTTCTGCACGAGTGGAAATCACGTCACGGAGATCTGGCAACGGTCGCGCAGCTCGATGCGCCACGCCTCAATGAGCTTGCCGGCAGGAATGGCGTTCAGATCGTCGACGTGCGGAGCCCCGAAGAGTGGAGCAGGGGTCACTTGCCGGGCGCGATTCACATTCCGCTGGCGCGACTGCCGGATCGGATCGGCGAGCTCGACGCGTCCGCGCACATCGTGCTCCACTGCCAGGGAGGTGGCAGATCGTCGATTGCGACGAGCTTTCTTCAGTCGCGGGGACTGACCAAAGTTTCCAACCTCGCGGGCGGATTCGACGCGTGGGTCGCGCGGGGATTCAAGATCGACGCTGGTAAGTCCGCGCCAACCCCCGGTGGACGCAAGTCGGCGCGATCATCAAGTGGGCGCAAGCCTGCGCCCTCCGCGGGCCGCCGCCGGAAAAGCTAGAGGCCAGACGCCGCCCCCATGAGTCACCCGGTCTTTGCTGGAGCAGGGATGCGCCGGCCTCGCACAGATGAAGAGCCCGTGAGCTGGAAGGAGCGGCTCGAGGCACTTCGCTACGTCCCCGCCCTGTTCCGTTTGATCTGGCGCACCCATCGCGGCTACACGAGCGCGATGATGGTCCTGCGCGTCATGCGCTCGGTGGTGCCAGTGATGACGTTCTGGGTCGGCAAGCTGATCCTCGACTCGGTGATCACTGCAAAAGCGGCGCACGGATCGCTCGCGCAGGTGTGGCGCTATCTGGTGCTGGAGCTTGCGATCGTTCTCACGGGAGAGATTCTCGCGCGGGCGTCGTCGCTGATCGAGAGTCTGCTCGGCGATCTCTTCTCGAACGCGATGAGCGTCCAGCTCATGGAGCACGCGGCGAAGCTCGACCTGGCGCAATTCGAGGATCCGGAATTCTACGACCATCTCGAGCGGGCGCGGAGGCAGACAGTCGGACGCATTGCGCTCCTTAGTCTCCTGCTCTCGATGTCGCAGGATGCTCTCACCCTGCTCACGCTGGCGGGAGCGCTAATCGCGTACAATCCGTGGCTTCTGCTCCTGCTCGCCGTCGCCGTGATTCCGAGCTTCCTCGGCGAAACCCATTTCGCCTCGCTCGGCTACTCGCTCCTGTTTCGCTGGACGCCGGAGCGCAGGCAGCTGGACTATCTCCGCTATGTCGGCGCGAGCGACAAGACGGCTAAAGAGGTCCAGATGTTCGGCCTCGCGCCATGGCTGACCGAGCGCTACCGCGACCTCTCCCAGAAGTTCTACGAGGAGAACCGAAACCTCTCCATACGGCGCGGAGTCGTCAGCGCACTGCTCTCGATATTGGGCACGGTAGGCTATTACGCGGCGTACGTCGTCATTCTGATACGCGCCGTCAACGGCGACATCACTATCGGAACGCTGACGTTCCTCGCCGCGTCGTTCGGGCGCGGACGCGATGTCATCCAGAGCATCCTGCTATCAGCGAGCAACGTGGCGGAGCAGGCACTGTACCTGAGAGA
>DHJM01000055.1:20027-32112 GCA_002404335.1 Gemmatimonadales bacterium UBA4720 | reverse complement strand
CTGGTGCCGGCGAAGATTCAATCCGGGTTTGTCTTCGAGAACGTGGGATTTCGTTACCCTGGAAGCGAACAGTGGGCTATCCGAAACGTCGATCTCGTTCTCAGGCCGGGCGAGCGCGTCGCTCTCGTCGGCGAGAACGGCGCGGGCAAGACGACAATCACCAAGCTTCTTGCTCGCCTCTACGATCCCACGGAAGGCAGGATCACGCTCGACGGAGTCGATCTCAAGGAGTACGACCTCGCCAGTGTGAGGCACGCGATCGGCGTCATCTTCCAGGATTTCGTGCGCTACGACATGCGGTTCGACGAGAACATTGGCGTAGGCGAGATAGACTCCGTGCGCGCGGATCTCGACAAGAACAACGGAACCCCGACGGCAATCACGGCTGCCGCGGAGAATTCGCTGGCCGCGTCACTCCTCCCCCGCTTCTCGAAGGGCTACCGGCAGATGCTGGGCAGAAGATTCGAGGAGGGCGTGGATCTATCGGGGGGCGAATGGCAGAAAATCGCGCTGGCGCGCGCCTACATTCGCGACGCGCAGGTCCTGATACTCGACGAGCCTACCGCCGCGCTGGACGCGCGAGCCGAGTATGAAGTGTTTCTCAGATTCTCCGAGCTGGTTGCCGGGCGGATGGCAATTCTTATCTCGCACCGCTTTTCCACGGTTCGCATGGCGGATCGGATCATCGTGCTCCGGCACGGCAAGGTCGAGGGGCAGGGCTCGCACGAGGAACTGCTCTCAAAAGGTGGCCTTTACGAAGAACTATTTACGATGCAGGCACAAGGCTACAAGTGAGAGGAAGGGATAACGACAACAGAACGGGCTGTTGCGTCTGCGGAAGTTTCCAGAGATGCCAGCTACGGGGTTAGGTATTTCTTGAACCACCCGAGTGCTTCCCCCCACCACAGCCTCTGGTTCTGCGGCTTGGAAATCCAGTGCCCTTCATCAGGAAAGTCGATCAGCCGGCTCGGCACGCCCTGGCGCTGCAGCGCCGTGAACAGCGAAACGCCTTCCGTGTAAGGCACGCGATAGTCCATCTCGCCCACGACCACGAGATGCGGTGTGTGAAAATTTCCAGCGAAAAGGTGCGGCGACCAGCGACGGTACACCGAGTCCATCGCGTTCTTGTCCCAGTACGGCCCGCCGAATTCCCAGTCGCTGAACCAGATCTCCTCGGTCGCCCCGTACATGTTCTCGAGATTGTAGACGCCGGCATGGGTGAACAACGCCTTGAAACGGTTAGAATGGCCGGCGATCCAGTTGGTCATGTAGCCACCGTAGGATCCGCCGGCGGCGCCCATACGAGTGGAATCCAGCCAACTGTTGCGCGCGAGCGCGGCGTCGAGGCCGTTCATCAGGTCAGTATAGGCTTTTCCGCCCCAGTCCCTGGAGATCTGGTCGGTGAGCTTCTGGCCGTAACCGAACGATCCGCGCGGATTGATCGCCACGATTCCAAAACCGGGGGAAGCGAACAGCTCGAAATTCCAGCGGCCATGCCACTGATCGAGCCACTCTCCCTGTGGTCCGCCGTGAATGAGGAACAGAACCGGAAACTTCTTGCCGGCCTGATACTGCGGCGGCCTGAGGATCATGCCCTGCACGCTGTCGCCGTTGGCACCCTTGAACCAGTAGTCTTCGACTGGATTCAGCTTGAGCTGCGCGAGAAGCGCGTCGTTCTCGTGGGTGAGACGCCGAACGCCACTGAGTCCCGAAGGTCCGACAGTCGCGACATACACTTCGGCGGGACGCTCGGTCGCGTCCTGCAGCCACGCGATCGTTTTCCCGTCGCTCGACACGGACGGGGAAAAATTGTTGCCGCCCGATGTGAGTAGCTGCGGGGAAGTAGTCCATCCCGATGACGTGCGTGTGATGCGATACAGCTTCGTGCGGCTCGCATCAACCGTATTCAGGTAGATCGCATCTCCGCCTGGGGAGAATGAGTACGCGTCGGCATTTCTGTCCCAGGCCCGCAGAAGCTCGCGCGAGGTCCTGCTGGCGCGGTCGTATGCCATGAGGCGCTGGCGATCGGACTCGAATCCCGGACGCAATTGTGAGGCGTAAAGAATCGTGCGGCCGTCGGGCGAGTAAACCGGATTTTGATCGGCGCCGCGATTGGCGGCCGTGATCACAACGGGCGCGCCTCCGCTCACGGGCACTGTGTAGACGTTGAGGTCGGTGGACCATGCGTCGGCGCGCCCCTGATCCTTGGCGGTGTAGGCGAGCTCTTTTCCATCGGGCGAGAAGTTGTACGCCTCGCTTCCGCCGAATGGTCCGGGAGGAACGTCGTACTTCACGCCGGCGGTCACGTCGCGCAAACCCGTTCCGTCAGGCGACACGATGAACAGGTGCGACCGGGTCTGAGGCGTCCATTCCGTCCAGTGCCGGTAGAGCAGGTTGTCGGCGATGTGGGCTTTGACCTTGCCGGTGTCTGCGGCTTTGGCGCGCTCGATGTTGCAGCCGTCGCTGTCGCAGTCGGGGTACACGCCGGTGACGAAGGCGATTCGATCTCCCGTCGGCGACCAGACGGGACCACTGGCGCCACCACTCACGTTCGAGATCTTCCGCGCATTTACGCCGCTCGCGTCGGCGATCCAGAGCTGTCCGGCCGAGATGTAGGCCACCCGCTTGCCGTCCGGCGACCAGCGCGCCTCGGTGGCGCCGGTGGTCGCACTCGGGAACTGGCGCGCGACACCGCCGCTCGCGGACTGCATTTTGGTGATAGTTGTCCGCCTGTTGGCGTTGACGTCAGTCGTCCGCACAGAGTACAACAACGAGCGGCCATCGGGAGACACCTGCGGATCGCCCACATTCTTGACCGCGGCGAAATCCTCGAATGTCATTGGACGCTGAACGCGTCCCTGCGCGGAAAGATCGACGGCAAGAAGCCCCGCCGCCGTGAGCAGTAGTCCGATTCTCATTTTGACGCTCGCTTGTAGGAGTTCTTACTGCGGCTGCTCGACCGCCGCGATATCGATCTCGATCCTGACCTCGTCACCGACCATCGAGCTGCCTTCCACGATGCGATTCCAGGTCATGTTGAAGTCTTTGCGGTTGATCGTGGTCTCGGCCTCGAAGCCCGCGCGCCGCTTGCCGGGGACGCCGGTGATGCCGTTGAGGTGGCCGCGCAGCACGACGGGCCGCGTGATGCCGTGCATTGTCAGATTCCCCGCCACGGTAACGGAATCGCTCGCGAAGCGCGTGACCTTCGTGCTCTTGAATGTCACGGTTGGGTTGGCGTCGGCATCGAAATGGTTGTCGCTCCGCAGGTCCGCATCCCGGCGCTCGTTGTTGGTGTCGATCGTGGACGTCTGAGCGACCACTTCCACCGAGGCCGTGTTCCAATCGGCGGGATCAGCGAGGATCGTTCCACTCCATGCATCGAACTGGCCGCGCACTTTGCTGACCATGTGCCGGATCGTGAACGAGAGCTCCGAGTGCGTAGGGTCGATCTTCCAGGTCGATGGTGCGTTGACCGATGCGCCCGCCTTGGACGCCTGCGCGGGAAGAGCGCTCTGCGCGCCCGCGAGCGCGGGCGCGGGCGCGAGAGCAAGAAGTATTGAAAGCCCGCGAATCATCTGAAGGGTTGTTGTTTGACTGGCACTACTCTGGGATCGGGATGTCGTTCCACCTGGCCTGATCGAACGTGCCGGCCGGGAAATCCGTGTTGATGCGAACGTCGGCGTATTCCTCGCGCCAGACGGGCCTTCCGTTCCGGATCACCAGAAACTCGGTCGGCACGTCGAATCCCCCGATCTCCTTGTAGCCCTTGACGCGGATATCGCTGACAGTGGTACGCTCGCCAACTTTCTGGCTCTGGACGAAGCGGACGAGGCGAAGCTCGTCCCGATCCACCCACAATTGATTCGAAGTGGTGTCGCCTGCCTTTGCGCCCACGACGTAAACCGGCTGCCCCTCCCACGTATCGTCGCGGAATGTGTCGCCATCGACGTGCAGGGTGTCCAGCTCGCGCATGATCGTGGCAACCGGCGCAACGTACACATCCGCGGTCAGAAGCAGGAGCGGGTTCACCGATGGACGGAAGTCGACCCGAATGCCGTTGTCGAACGACGCCACACGATCATCGATCTGAACGAGCCCGCTCTTCTGGGTAGCGGGAAGAAACGCGATGCGAAGCTTACCGGGAACCTCGATGTGCTCATACCACTGTGATTTCTGCTCCTGGCCCGTGGTGGTGTACGCCGTGTTGTTCTGAAGAAAGCTCATCGTCTTCAGGTATTTCCCGTCGTAGCGGTCGTGCATGGCCTTGATGAGTCCGGAGCTACTCGTCGCCCTGACCGATGATGCCGGCCTGGACGCGGCCGGCTTCGTCGCTGGCGAAGGCGCAGGCACGGTGCTGGCGCCTGACTGGAAATACGAGCAGCCGGACACCGCAAAAGCCGCCAGCAGAATAGGTGAGCGCATTATCTAGTCCCCGAGTTCGTTGCGATATAAGAGGCCGTTGAACAATAGCTTGAAGGTGCCGTGTGGCTGCGAGCGGAAGTACGGATCGGGTCCGTAAAGCACAAGCATTCCCTTCCCGAATGGAGCCTGCAGGACTTCTGTTACCCCGCTCAGAAACTTTTGACCCCAAGCCCATCCGCTGCGCAGCGGGGTCGGTCCATCGATCCAGACAATTTTCTTCACCCCGCGCTCCGCGGCCGCGGGGAGGATGCGAAAAGCCGGAGCATTATCGTAGTAGAAATCGGTAACGGGTCGAACCCCCTCCGCCAGCGCGAACGTCGTGTCCACGTGCATCGTCAGTATGGACCCGGGCACGTAGAATCGGCTTCGGGGCAACGGCCGGCCGATGCTGTCCACCAGTGCATTCGCGATCGGTAGCTGGAGCTGGATGCCGAGGTCGGTGGCGGATCCGATCGCGAGGATCGTCCCGCCCGCATTCAGAAATTCCTGGAGCTGCGGGATCGTCTCAGCGACGGTCATGCTCCCGATCCGGTCGCGGAATTCGGCGGGTACGTCCTCCGGATTTATGCGCGGACCCGTTCGCGCATTGGGACGTCCGAACGTTACTCCGTCGGGAAGAATCAGGACGTCGAACTTGGCTATCAGATTTCCTGCGTTCAGAGTCGGCGGATAAACGACCTGATACGGAAACTCGAACTGCTCGAGAATGAAGCGCGCCCATCCGGAAGTGATCGCCCCTCCGTACTGATCCCAGAGGGCGATACGCGCGGGCCGAACCCGCTTGAGCGACGCCGGAGAAACCTCGGTGTCGAAAGGATCGAACGTGAGCCCCTTCTCCAGCGCGAGCTGCGTGAGAATCGGAGCCGTCGTCGGTTTTGCCGGGATGTAAAACGTGCCGGCGTCATAGATCCGGCCGTTGATGCTGAGCGGCGCTTGAAGCGTATAGACCTGTTCGCCATGGGCGAGCAGACGATTCACCGCGATGAACGCGTCGTTCACGGAATGGCTCAGCGCATATCCGGCCACCGCGGGCGCGACATGCCGCTCCGGCGGTTTGGCGAAGCCAGCCACCCGTGTGAATGGTCCGCCGAATGGCTCCAGAATCCGATCGAACTGCACTCCCATTTGGTAGGCGAGCGTCCACCCCGCGTTGTCGTACGGTGGAGTCGGTGGACCGCCCGGATACGGGAAGTCATTGGGGTGGTCCTGCGGCTCGAACATGTCGAGGACGTGCGGCCGAAACGCCTGCGCCGCCTTCACCACGTAGGAGCCCGCGGGATAGTTTTTCCCGCCGACGGTGAACGCCGCCGAGGCCCGTTGGACCGTGATGCCAGTCTTGATCAGCGCGTTGACGAACTTCGTCGCGGTGAGAAAGTCCGGCTGATCGGCCGGTATGATGTAGCCGCGCGGGTCCCTGTCGGCCGGATTCCGCATGATGCTGACGTAGGTCGCCATATCGGCCGGACTCGTCGTCTGCGGCCTGCCACCACCGCCACCGCCCGCGTCACCGCCCTGCGGGCGGGAGCTGTCCTGAGGGAACGCCGCCTGGAGCGCGGCCACCTTCCGCGGTGTGATTGTCCAAGTATCGGTACTGCCGCGCCGAATGGAATTGCGCCCCATCTGGTAGATGTTGTACAGGAGGGTCTCGCGATAACGCGACGCCACATCCAGCACCGCCCGGTTCGCCGTCAGCTCATAGGCGATGGATTGCGCAAAGTGCCACTTCTGCGGCTGAATCGGCATCGGCAAATCTCCCTTCGGCAGGAGCTTGTCGGGCACCAGTGGAATTTCCATCGGTGTTGGATTGCCGATCGCTTCGGTGAGCAGGCCGATCATGTTGTGGAAATAGACCGTCGTCCGGAGACCGCCGTTCCACCAGGTGGAATAGCCCGAGCCGCTCCTCATGGTCGCGCCCGGCTTGCCCTCGGCGACGAACCTCGAGTGCATCGCCGCACCGACCAGGTCGAGCTCCATTGGCACGAGCGGATCGTAGTTGTAGTTGAACGGATCGCGGAACGGCGGAGCGAAAATCACCGTCCCGATCGGCCCCGTCTGATGATGGTTGTACATGATCTGCGGATACCAGGCTCTGAACAGAATGCTGTCCATCGCCTGCGTCTCAGGCTGCGATGCCATGTACGAGTCACGGTTGTTGTCGTGACCGGCGTACTTCTGATACAGACGCGGGAGCCGCGAGGTTGTGCGCTTGAGCGTGTCTGCTTCGCGCATATACCAGTTGGACACCAGCTCCTGCCCGTCCGGATTCGCTGGGACCGCCAGGATGATGTCGTCGCGGAGGAATCTGAGGGTCTCCGGATCGCTCTTGCTCACGAGCTCATATACGGTTTGAATCAGCTGCTGCGCGCCCAGTACTTCGCTGGCGTGCAGACCTCCGTCGATCCAGACGACGGATTTACCCTCTGATGCCAGAGAATGCGCCTGTGCATCGGTGAGATTCTCGGCCAGCGCCAATCGCCGTGATATCTCCTGATAGCGAGCGAGCTTTGCGTGATTCTCAGGCGAAGTAATGATCGCCATCCACATCGGCCGTCCTTCTGCCGTCGTTCCGATGCGCACCAACTTCATCCGATCCGATTCGCGATCGAGCTTCCGCCAGTAGTCGATCATCTGGGTGTAGTTGGCGAGAAAGTAGTCGTCGCCGATATCGTGTCCGAATTGCGCGCGGGGCGTCGTCACTCTCGCCGGTGTGGTGGGGCCAATTCTCGCCTGCGCGGTGGTCGCCGCGAGAATTGCAAGCAGGCAGAGGAAGAGCAACGTCGCGGATTTCAAGCTTCGCATCGATTCACGGGTGGCCAAAATGGGGACGGGTCGGATGCGCCCTCTAACGAAGAGCGGACGGCGATAATTTACGTATCAGGCGTTTTGGGTGCTGTGGCGCGTCGAGCCGCCGGCGGCGATGATGACGCCGCCAAGCACCACCGCACCGCCGACGAGGGTAGATACTGTCGGGATCTGCCGTATGGAAGGAATGGCTGCCCCAAGCAAGGTCGCTCCTACCGGCTCACCCAGCACCGTCAGGTTGACGACGTAGGCCGGCAGGAATTTGAGAGCCCAGTTCATTCCCGTGTGCCCGATCAGCATCGGTCCCAAGGCGAGGGCGGCGAAAATTGCGATCTCCGTCGGCGGCTGAGGCGCGAGGGTGACACCGCGGGAGATCGCTATGACAGTCAGGGATAGAAACGCCGTCGAGTAAACGATGCCCACGTACGCCCAGACGCCAATCGACTTGCGGAGGCTTCGACCGATCGTGTAGTAGATGGCGGCGGTCACTGCCGCAGACGTCGCCAGCAGGTTTCCAAGGAGAGGCGCGTTTCCGCTCGGCGCCATGCCGCCTCTGAGGTCAGGCGCGGCAATGACCACGGCGCCAAGAATCGCGATGGCGATGCCCGCGACCTGACGGCTTGTTGGAGCCTCCCTCAACGCCAGGGCAGAGATCGCCGCCACCACGGCCGGCTGAAGGCTTACGAGCGTGACCGATGCGGCGATGGTCGTGAGGTGAATGGAGGCGTTCCAGGCCCAGAAATGGAGCGCCAAAGCGACGCCCCCGGCGGCAGCGAGCGCGAGCTCTCGCGCGGTCATCCGCTTCCAGTCCCGCCATTCCCCCGTCGCGACGAGGAATGCGGCGACGATAATGAGGGAGAAGCCCAGTCGCCAGACAGCGATGGCTACAGGATCCGCGGTCGAGAGCCGGACGAGCGGACCGGCGAACGAGATGCCGAGCAGCGAGAACGCCAGTACCCAGTATGGTTTCGTAGAGCTTCGCCGATCCTCGGAACTTGTAGACGAGTTCATGAATAAAAAAAAGAGCCGGTGCGCTTGGCACCGGCTCTCCTTTTTCATGACAACCTTACTCGCTCTTCTGGGTTTTGACCAGTCGCATCTCGGCGGCGGCACGGCCCGCGTGTCTCAGGACCTTGTCGTCGTACAAATGACAGTTCGGAGTATTGCGACCGCGAACGCAACCGTTGTAGCGCAGAAGCGCGACACGAGTATTGGGCGAGCCGTCCAGCGCCGCCTTGAGGATCTGCACACCGTGACAGATGTTGCTCTCGACGTCGAACAGATCGGACGAGCCGCATCCCCACTTTCCACCGTGGAGGGGCATTACCTGCATCAGTCCGCGCGCGCCAACAGAGCTGCGGGCGTGCGGATCGAGCGTCGCGTCTTCGGTGAGAAGAACGCCAACCAGAAGCGCCGGGTCGATGTGCTCCTTATCGGCCTGGGCAACGAGAGCGTCGGCGATACGGAACGCCAGCGCGCGATCGTGAGTGTACTGATTCAGAACCTCACCAATGCGGAACGCCTGCTCGGTGGGCTGTGCAGCGTCGACAATAGCCGCGGGCAGTCTCAGCAGCTTGCCCGGGTTCGCATACAGCGGATGCTGCTGCGAAATCGTCCACACAGCTCCGCTGACGAGCAGCACGCCCAATGCAAGCGCATGGGATGCGGCGCGCATAGCGGTCTTCATAGGCGAAGACAGCTTCGGCGGAGGTGCGTTTAACGGCTTGAGTGACTTCTTCACAGTTTCTCCTGGAATTAGTACAGCCCGAACGCGCTTAGATGAGCGGAACAAGAACCCGTCCCTTCTCGTCGCGGTACGCCCGGCCCAACCGATCCGCAAAACCGTGCAGAACTTCCATGTCCCGCTCTCTAACTCGGTACTGCGCTGCCGTCGTCGGGAGCCTGTATGTAGCGATGCTCTCGTTGGCCGGCATTTTCTTCACCTGCATCCTTCCCTTCACCAGCTCCGCTCCCCTGGGCTTGGCGAAGTCCCACATCCTTCTGCCTATCTGCGAGTTCGTCAGCGGACAGTCCGGATAACGCGCCCGGATGTACCGGATGAAATACTCGTTGTCGATCAACCTCTCCTGTGCTTCTGCCGGTGCATCGGCTAGCTGTATCGCCGGTCGTTGTCCCGGCGGCGTCTGCCAGCGTTTTAGATCCTCGGCCTCTAGAGAGACCTGGATCTTGGCGCCCAGTACCGCCGCTATCTGTCGCAAAAGATCGAGCGAGACGTTGTAGTCCTCGTCATGCTCGATATTGCGTATTGTCGACGCCGACACCGGCCTTTCCATACGTGCCGCAACGTCCTCACGACGCAGACCTCTGAGCTTTCTGATGCGCTCGAGCTCCCGTCCTATCCATTCGGGCATAGCTGATTCTATTGTGGTAATGCCACTGCTGAGATACGTATTACGGTACCTCTATTGACGAGTTCGGTCAAGTAAAAGTATTGCCAGCCAGTGGAACAGATGAGGTCAAAAATGTCTTGAATGTGACGTCAAATTGGTAACTCATTTGCCCACCATGAGTTACGTCACAGATTCGTCCATTTTGATGGTGGTCAGATGTTTACACCCGACCCTCGCCGACTCAATCCGAGAGGGAAAAACTCAGCATTTGGGTCGCGGCCTGCTCCGCGAACTTGAGCACCTTGCCAGAATACGTGTGGCAATTTGGGGTATTGGTGCCGCGCACGCAGCCATTGTAGCGCTGGAGCGCGCTCGCCACGCTCGGGGACCGCTTGATCAGATCGGCAAGGATGCTGACGCCGTGGCAAATGTTGGAATCGATCGCGAACAGGTCCGCCGAAGTGCACCCCTTCCATTTCCCAGCGTGGAAGGGCATCACCTGCATCAACCCCCGCGCGCCGACAGAACTCTTCGCTAGCGGATCGAGCTTCGCATCTTCCGTCAGCAACACCCCAACGAGGAGCGCCGGGTCGATGTTCTTCTTCCCGCCTTGGACCACGATCGCTTGAGCGATCCTAAGGGACAGGGTCGTGTCGTTGGTGTACTTTCGAAGCGAGTAGGCAACTCGCTTGATCTCCACCACAGCAGCCGAGTCGGTCGGAGGAGCGTAGCCTTCGGTGCCCGGCAACTGGGCAGTAACGACCGCGGCGGGAAGGTGCAGCAGCTCCCCAGGCTTCATGAATTGTGGATGCGTTTGCCTGATCGTCCAGACGGTTCCGCCGGCTAGCAGGAGTGCTGCGCCGGTCCCTTGAAGGACAGCGTGTAGAAATCTCTTCCAGCGTGGAGCCGGGGGATTGCGCGGTCGCCGGACCGCTACGTCAGTGAAGGGGTTATGCTCCCTTGACTGGCGTTGCTCGAACTCGACGTCGGCCATGCCGCGTTCGGTTGCACCTCACATGCCAAACCCGGTATGGAGATTGCCCTCCCGCCGATGCCTGTCTCCTACTACACTGATCCGAAATGAAAGAGTCTGAACGACTTTACCGCTCGTTTCGCTTTGTCAAGAAAGCGCTGCTCGGGCTCGCCGTTGTCCTCGTCGGCCTCCTTCTGTTCGGGTACTTCTTCTTCATGCGTCACGTCGACGCGCCGAAAGCATGGAGCGCGGCCGACCGGGAGCTTCAGGGCGGAATGCTACACTACGCCGAGAAAGTCGAGCGCAAGGCGAAGGTCTTCATGCGCCGACCGAGCGATTATTACCGGGGCGCGAACGGGATGCTGTACGCCACGAATGACCGTCTGATCTTCATCGGTGTCGCTCCGGGCAGCAAGTTCGAGAGCGAGGATGCTCCGCCTGTGATCCTGTCGCGGGAATTCCCCAACGACACCCTGCTGGGTATGGATGCCCGCAGGCTCTACATCATGACCGCGCACGGGGTGCGGGTGTCTCATCCCGGAGTGCCGCGCGGCGAATTTGCTGCCGTCCGCGGTGAGGAGGCTAACCTCGATTCGTTAGTGGACTACGTGAACGGCGTTCACGCGACGCAGCGAAAGGACGCGGCGAGCGAGCGGCGGCTCCGCGAAGCGGTCGCGGCGCTGATCAAAGAGCCCATCTACTATAAGGTGAAGCGTGGCGACGCGCTCTTCAGCATCGCGAGGAAGTTCGACACGACTCCCGAGCAGATCCAGCAATGGAATCAGCTCGTGGGAGACCGGGTGAAGATCGGCCAGAAGCTCCTCGTCAAGCCGGCGAAAAAATAATTGGTGGAAACCGGTCGCGCCCTCCCGGCGTAAGTAGCATCTCGCACGCCTTCGGCGTATGCTACGGGTGACGCGACGAATGCGCGTCAAAACACTCAGGAGCAGTTCCCATGGATGACATCAAGCAGACTCTCGACAAGCTGCGCGAAGAGCTGACGAATGCCGGCAAGCGACTGGCGGAGCTGGCGGAAAAGGCCGAAGCGGAGCTTCCCGCGGCGGGCAAGAGGATCAACGAGGAATACCTGCGACTACAGGCCCTGCTGGATTCCGCCGTCGACAAGCTGCGCCACAAATAGAAGTTGGCGCCCGGTAGCCCGGGCTCCTTTGCGCTGCTACACGAGATGGGGGCGCGCCTCGTGCCCCGCCCTGTACGCCGACAGAATCTGTATGTCTCCGACTGTCGGCGGTGCCACCGAATAGACGATGCCCATTCGCCAGCTTTCGTGCGCCAGATGGAAGCGGCTGTAAATAATGTAGGGCGCGTCCTGAATCGCCCGCTGCGTCGCGTTGTCCTCGATTTCCGACAACGGCTTATCCGGGAGGCATATCTCCGGCGGAGGTTCCTCTCCGAACTCGAGCCGCATCACCTCGGCGCGCGACGTTATTAACCAGCATTCCATTGGGCGGACGCGGAGAGAAGGAGAGGCGAGATTCAGGAGCAGAATCTGGGCGCAAAAAGGAGCCGCGGCCAG
>DHJM01000055.1:16344-19932 GCA_002404335.1 Gemmatimonadales bacterium UBA4720 | reverse complement strand
ACGTTCAGGCTGTTCGCACAAGCCTGGATCTGCTACTTGGCAGCAGTCGCCGCAGTCTTGACCTTGAAGAGCGATGCGTACTGACCATAACCCTCGGCTTCGAGCTGCGCGGCGGGAATGAAGCGCATCGAAGCGGAGTTCATGCAATAACGCAGGCCAGTGGGTCGCGGTCCGTCGTCGAAAAGGTGGCCCAAATGTGAATCGGCGTGTGCGGATCGAACTTCAGTGCGCTCGTAGCCAAGCATGCGGTCGGTCTTCGTGCGGATGTTCGTCGGGTCGAGCGGCCGCGTGAAACTTGGCCAGCCGGTGCCGGAGTCGTACTTGTCGAGCGAGCTGAAGAGGGGCTCGCCAGAAACGACGTCAACGTAGATGCCCGGCTCGTGGTTGTCCCAATAGACGTTGCGGAAGGGAGTCTCGGTCTCCGCGTGTTGCGTCACCGCGTACTGGAGCGGCGTCAGCTTTTTCTTCAGCTCTGCGTCGGTCGGTTTTGCAAAGGTGCGGCGCGGAGACTGCGACGGAGCAGCGGCCACCGGTTTGGATTGGGCCTCCGCGGAGGTGCAAAGGAGGGCGGCGGCGGCACCCACCGAGATGAGCGCCGCAAAGGAGGTTCTGACCTCGCGCGCTATTCTATTGTAGTGCATGCTGGGACTCCGGTCGCTGAAAAAGGGGGTCGGGACCCTTCATGATACGCCGGCAGGGAGTTAATGGTCCAGCGGCCGAGCTGAATTGGCGCGATATACAGAGATTGAAGGCTGATTCAGGTGGCTGACGCTCCCGGGCCCAAGTGCGTCGGTCCCGACCCATTGCAAGGTGCAAATCAGGTTGCAAAATGCGGCGATTTTCGGACCAGTAATGGCCCCGATAGCAACCTGCAACGCCTTGTCCTTCCATAGGTTACGCCCAAAGCTCGGTTTTGGGTTGCGCGCTGCCTCTACCCAGGGTTGCGCCGTAAAAAGGCGCCGCGTCTCTTAGGTATGCTGAAGGCCCACAAAGCCGGCGGCGATAAATCCAACGTCTCAGGAGACACAAATGAGCAACAAAAAGGGCTTTACCCTTATTGAGCTTTTGATCGTGGTCGTCATCATCGGCATTCTTGCCGCGATTGCGATTCCTAAGTTCGCGAACACGAAGGACAAGGCGTATGTCGCAGCGATGAAGTCTGACCTGCGCAACATGGCGACCTACGAAGAGCAGTATGCCGCCGACAATGGTGGTGCTTATTTCGGTGGAACTGCGACTTCGGCAGCGCCCCTTCAGGGTTTCAGCCCGTCGCAGAACGTGACCGTCGTCATAACCAACGTCGCCGGCCCGCCGCCTTCGTGGAGCGGCACTGCTACCCACTCGCAGTCTGCCAAGGTTTGCGACATGACCAACGGCGTGATCACCTGCGTGTAATTAGCTAGGCTAAAGTTGGCCTGAGAAAGACGGAGCGTCGAAAGACGCTCCGTTTTTCTTTTGTGCCCGTATAGCGCCGCGACGATCTACCGACCGAGCTCCTCTCGGACGACGGCCGGAATCCGTTTCCAATGTCGCGTTATGTCTGACCGGCGAGAATGAGTTCGATCCAGCGGGCAAAGGAGTCGGCGAAATTCCTTAGAAAATCCCTGGTCGAGTCGCTGGTCAGATTCCCGCTCGCGTCAAACAACTTGTTGGCTCCTCCGATATACGCTTCGGGCTGCGGCATCACGGGGACGTCGAGAAAGACCAGCATCTGGCGCAGATGATGGTTGGCACCGAATCCGGCGAGCGCCCCCGGAGACACACTGATCACCGCTCCCGGCTTCCCCTTGAACGCGTTGCTTTCCTTTGGACGCGACCCGACATCGATCGCGTTCTTGAGGGACCCGGGGACCGAGCGGTTGTATTCCGGAGTCGCAAAAAACACCGCGTCGGCGGGACGGACTTTGTCCCGGAACGCCACCCAATCGGCGGGCGGGGTGTTCTCGAGATCCTGGTTGTAGAGCGACAGCTGGCCAATCTCGACGATCTCGAACTTGAGCGAAGGCGGAGCGAGCTTGATGACGGCGTTCGCGACCTTGCGTGTCAGGGACTCTTTGCGGAGACTGCCGATCAAGACGGCGACTGTTCGTACTGGAGGCATGGCGGGGTTTCAGCAGTAGGGGGGAATCAGCGTGCGTATTTCGCGCTGTTCATTTCTTCGAGGCCGTGCGGTCAAGCGCGGCGCGGATGCCGCTGGCGAGCTGCACGGCTTCGCCGGTCGCCCAGAAATGCATGAAAAACAGGCGGGGCTGTTCGTTGATCATGTGGCTGTGAATCGCCGTAACCCGGATGCCGTTCTCGCTGAGCGTCCACAGCACCGGATTTACCTCTCGTCCGAGCAAGACCAGATCTCCTGTGACCGCGGCCGTCCCAACGCCTGTTGGTTGAAAGTTGATCGATGTGGCGACGCCCATCGAGGCGGGGATCTCGTGCCCCTCTTCGAGAATTTTCTCGCGGCGCGGGACGCTGATCTGGTACACGCCTCCGGCCACCTTCCCATGGACCCGTATCGCCCTGGCTACGCCCGCGGTATCGAGGTCGAACGGAGTCGAGGGCGGGTCGGTCGGCGTGCCGAGCGGTGTGTTCGTGAACGCGAGCGCCGTTCGCACCGCTCTCGCAATCCTCGCGGCGTTGCCGATCGCGTGAATGTGCATGTACATGATCCGTGGCGACTCTCCGAGCGAGTGATTGTGGAGCGCCGTCTGCTCGATCCCATTCTGTTGCAAGGAACCCATCACGGGCGCCACCTCGGCCTCCAGCAGCACGAGGTCACCCATCACCATCGCATGGTCCGCAATCCGCTCGAAGGCTACCCATGACCCAAGGGCGAGAGCGGGCCGTAGCGTGATTCCAGTTACCATGACTTTTAGATCTGTGCGCGGGAAGCCGAATTTGATCACGTCGCCCGGATTCAACGTACCCTTGCGGCCGAGCGCCTCCTCCACCTGGGTCCAGTCCGCCGGCGGCAGTTTCCGGGCAGGTCGTGAGCGCGCCTGAGCCGAGGCCGAGTGCGTCGCGATTAAGATCGCAATTGCCGTCGTGAGGGCGACGCGTCGCAGCGAGAGTGCCCGAACATGATCGTTGTGCATCTACTCCTCCACTAATCGCCTGCAAGAGAGCGCAGCGTGTCCCAGACGATACCCCAATTTTATGAGCGGCACCCTGACTAAAGGTCGAGCCAGGCTTCCGCCGCGCTCATGTCGCGGTATAGTGTAAGAAGCTGGCATCAGTGTAAGAAGCTGGCGTCCGATGACAAGCTACTTAGAACGCTAACTTTGCGGTCGAGAAAGAGGCGTTGCCTGACACACAGGCAGAGAGAAACTCTGCCGAAACTCTGCCAGGGTGTAGCAAAAAGAAAAAGCACCGTCAGCGCAAACGCCAACGATGCTTGGACTTCCTTGAATCGGGACGGCGGGATTTGAACCCGCGACCCCCTGAACCCCATTCAGGTGCGCTAGTCCTTCCTCTCTAATTGGCACACTATCGGCACAGAAACGCCACAAGAGATGGCAGCCACTTTCTCCAGCCGCGCGACCAATGCCATACGTTCCAACAACTTAGGAAATGACCCGGGTGGGTTTCGAACCC
>DHJM01000055.1:16171-16335 GCA_002404335.1 Gemmatimonadales bacterium UBA4720 | reverse complement strand
CTGAACCCCATTCAGGTGCGCTACCGGGCTGCGCTACGTCCCGTTTCGAACACAACTCTCATGGCGAAACAGACTGGGGAGTATAGTCGCTCGCGAACCGCCCTACAACCCGAAAGGAGTATCGCTACCCTTCCGACCGGGGCTTACTCGGTTCTCGCACGGTC
>DHJM01000055.1:14312-15980 GCA_002404335.1 Gemmatimonadales bacterium UBA4720 | reverse complement strand
GGTGGGCGAATCTACCAGCTCATGGTCGAGTCGGTGCGCGACTACGCGATCTTCATGCTCGATCCGAACGGGTACGTCGCCAGCTGGAACCGCGGGGCAGAACGGATCAATGGCTACAAGGCAGACGAGATCATCGGGCAACATTTCTCCGTCTTCTATCTTGAAGAGGACGTCGCGAGCAATCATCCACAACATGAGCTCGAGGTCGCCGCGAGCGAGGGCAGGTTCGAGGAGGAACGAACCCGCGTCCGGAAAGATGGGTCGGAGTTCTGGGCAAGCGTCATCATTACGGCCGTTCGCGACGGTGACGGCTCCCTTCTGGGATTCGCCAAGGTCACACGGGACCTCACCGAGCGCCGCAATGCGGAGCTGAAAGCGCTCGAAGACGCGCGCCGCCTGGCCGAGTCCGTATCGGCGAACGTGGCCAAGAGCGGATTTCTCACCGCGATGTCCCACGAGCTTCGGACTCCGCTAAACGCGATCGGCGGATACACCGAGCTTCTGACTCTCGGACTCGGCGGCCCGATAACTCCCGAGCAGCTGGACTACCTGGAGAGGATTCGCCGGAGCCAGCAACACTTGCTCGGCATTATTTCCGATCTCCTCAACTTCAGCCGGATCGAGGCCGGTCATCTCACGTATGATATCCGGCCAGTTCCGTTGTCCAACGTGATTGAAAGCGTCATACCGCTGGTCGAGCCGCAGGCAGCCGCGAAAGCAATTTCTCTCGAGACTGATCGGACCGATCACAACTGCCTCGTCCTCGGCGACCGCGCCAAGGTCGATCAGATTCTGCTCAATCTCCTCTCGAACGCGATCAAATTCACGGGCCCGGATGGAACCGTGAGAGTGGCATGCAGCGAGTCTGTGGACACCGCCTCGATCGAGGTAATCGACACTGGCGCCGGCATCCCGGCCGAAAAGCTGGAAGCGATCTTCGAGCCCTTCGTACAGCTCGGAAGGTCGCTCAGCAGCGCTCACGAGGGCACGGGACTCGGGCTCGCGATCAGCCGCGAGCTAGCGCGGGCGATGAACGGCGATCTCACGGTGTCGAGCGCATTGGGCTCCGGCTCGACTTTTACTCTCACTCTCCCCAAGGCCGGGTAGAGCCGGCTCCGCGGCGATGTCCGCGCGGAGTGGTCCTCTCGCAAGATTCCCGCGGCTAGCGCGGGATGATTCTGCCGACGTAGAAGTCGCCGAACTCGGCGTACTTAGCGCTCACCTCGTCGAAGCGCATGTCGGTCACAAGTTTCTTGAACTCAAGCGGATCCTCAGCAAAGAGAGTGACACCCCACTCCCAGGCGTCGAGGCCGATCGCGCCCGTGATCACCTGCTGCACTTTTCCTGAATAGCGGCGCCCGGTCAGTCCATGGGCCTGCATCAGCCGGCTGCGCTCATCGAGCGAGAGGGTGTACCAGTTCTGCGATGCGTCGCGGCGCTTGGACATCGGGTAGAAGCAGACGTAGGGCATCTTCTCAGGCAGCTCCGGATAGAGTCGCCGTTTTACCTGCTGACTTTCGCGTTCGGCAGTCGCGCGAGAAGCGAGCGTCTTCGCGTACTCGGCGTCGCCGACCTTCCCTCCACGCGCTTCGGCCGACCGCGCCAGCTCGGCGGTGATGTGATAGAGTCCCGCTTCAGTGACGCTCAGGAAAGCGTAGACGGGTTCGA
>DHJM01000055.1:12334-14211 GCA_002404335.1 Gemmatimonadales bacterium UBA4720 | reverse complement strand
GAAGTCCTGGTCTTGCGTGCGCCCGAACCCGAGGCGAGCGCCGCCGCGGAGCTCCTGACCACGCGCGCGAGCCGGGTCTCGTCCGGCTTCTGTCTGGCGAATCGAAAGATCTGGTGCAGCGAGTACCAGCCCTCGAGGGTCTCGGGCGGGTGTGCGATGGGTGGCGACGTCATGGTATAAAGCTATGGGGGCGGAGCGCCAAGGCCACCGTCCCGCCGAAGTCCGGCGAAATTCGGTAATCCCTGCGCAAGGTAACCCGAGTAGAATACGACCAGTGTACAGACAACCACGTTTTTATTTTTATGCTGGATTAGCTAGCCTGCTGCTCGTTCCAAGCCTCGCCCGTGGGCAGGCTGGCTCTCCATCGCCGAATGAGACATCGAGGGCGAGGAGCACGGTGCCCCCGTTGACGCTCGACGAGGCGCTGAGCGAAGCACGCAATGCAAACGCGCACCTGCCCGTTGCGGCGCGGGGAGTCGATATCGCCCGGACATCAGTGCGCGAATCAAAGGCAAGCCGTTCCCCCGAGCTCGCAGTTACGAGCAGCGTCAACACCGGCGGCCCGCTCGCCTACACCACCTCTCAGGGAGCGGCCCAGGTTGTTGGAGCTGCCACGCTGTTTGATGGAGGCTTGAGACGCGCCAACCTTAGTGCCGCCAACTTTCGGCTTCAGGGAGCCGGCGCTGGATTTCGCGTGGCAGAAAAAGATGTGGACCTCGCCGTCAGGCTCTGGTTCAGTGAATTCCTGAGGGCCGAAAATGAGATCGCCTTTCGCGAGCAAGGCATCGAGCGACTGAGGAGTTACCTCTCGCAAGTAGAGGGACGGAGAGCGGCGGGTCAGCCCGTGGGAAGCGACGTGCTCACCACTCGGGTTCGGCTCGGCACGGAAGAGGCGGCACTGGCCGACGCGAAACGCGCGCTCGACGAAGCCCGCTTCCAGCTGAACGACCTCATGGGACGGGTTCCCGATGCGCCGCTTTCTCTCGCGCCACTAACGCCCCCGGGACTCCCTACGATCCTGGCGGGAACTCCGTGGCTCGCGACACCCGACGTGCGCGCGGCTGAAGCCAACACGGCGGCAACTCAAGCCGCGATCGCGGCGACGCGTTCCGAGCGTAAGCCACAGTTGCAGGTCTCGGCCAATCTGGGTGCTCTCCCGGTATTCGGGCGCGATTCTGGTACCGGTCCGAACAGCGGCACCGGCCTCGGTGGCGCCGTTCTTTTCTCATTGTCCTGGCCCTTTTTCGACGGCGGCGTTTTCAGGGCTCGACTCGACCGGGCGCGTCTCGAGGCGCAACAAGCCCAGGATTCTGAGATCGTCGTCAAACGCCAGGTCCGCTTCTCCTCGCAGCTTGCAGCTGCCCAGCTCACAACGTTGTATCAGCAAGTGGAAACGTGGAACCGTAACATCCCGATTGCGCGTGACGCCTACCTCCAGACCCAGAGCATGTACACCGGAGGGGCGGCTACCGCGCTAGAAGTGCTGGATGCCTATACATCCTGGATCAACGCGAACCAGGCGTACGGCGACGCAGTTGTTCGCTACCGTCAAGCGGAAGCCAACTACATCCGATGGGGAACTCCTTGAGCAAATCCTTGCGACGCGCAATCCGGGTGGCGAGTACGATGCTTGGACTCGCTGCTTTCTCTGCATGTTCGCATGGTGACGATCCTGCGAGCGCGAGCACGAGTGGTTCGGCGACGAACGATAGCACGGCCGCAGATTCGATGGCCGCCACACCCGTGCATATGACTGCGGTGCAACGCGGAAACATCGCGATTGCTGTTACTGGGCCTGGAAGGACGGACGCGCTTGACCTGCAAAAAATCCGTGCGCCCTTTACTGGAAGCATTACGCTCCTTCGCATCGCGGTTGG
>DHJM01000055.1:11764-12232 GCA_002404335.1 Gemmatimonadales bacterium UBA4720 | reverse complement strand
GCGCTCATCGGAGCCGAGGCGATGCTCAGAAGTGCCTCAACCCCGGCTCAGCGCAGTGACGCCGAGCGGGCACTCCAGCTCGCGAAACAAAACCTCGTCGCGACGCAACTCCGGGCACCACGAGCGGGAGTCGTGGTCTCGCGCAGCGCCAGTCAGGGTGATCTCGTGAGCCAGGGGGACAGCATTCTCACAATCGCCTCCGCCGGTTCCATTGTGTTCGTCGCGCGAATAGCCCAAGGCGACCTTGCACAGGTGAGGCTGGGACAGCGTGCAAACGTCAACCTGCCGGGTCAGCTGGGCGTGGTTCCGGGAATAGTTCACGGTCTTCTCCCGGCTGACACCAGCAGCATCATGACCGTTCCCGTGCGCATCGACTTCAGCACCGATCTCCAGACCGCCGGCGCTCCCATTCAAACCGGACTGTTTGGAACAGTCGAAATCATAGTCGGAGAAAAATTCGCCGTTCCG
>DHJM01000055.1:1045-11634 GCA_002404335.1 Gemmatimonadales bacterium UBA4720 | reverse complement strand
ACCCCAGCGGGGCTCACACACTGGGTAAATGTGACTACGGGGGCGACCCAGGGCGGCAACATTGAAATCAAATATCCTGCGCTGACGCCGGGACAGCGGGTCATCGTTTCCGGCCAGGTTGGTCTCCCAGAGGGTAGCAAGGTTCGCGAAGGCGCGACCACGGTCGACCCAATCCAGTGAAGTTTGTCGCGAACGCACGACAGCGAGCCACGGGCATCTACCTATTGCTTGCCATCCTGGTAATCGCCGGGATTTACGAAGCAGTGGGCCTTCCGTCGGCAATCTTCCCAACCGTCACCTTCCCAACTGTGAAGGTGATTGCCGACGTCGGCGAAGAGCCCGCCGCCCAGATGATGCCGACGGTCACGCGAGTGCTCGAGGAAGCGATTCTTCGTGTGCCCGGCATCGTGCTAGTGCGATCCACGACCTCCCGAGGGTCAACCGAGATCTCGGCGGAGTTCGACTGGGGCACCGATATGAAGGCGGCGCTCGATCGCGTGCAAGCGGAGACGCAACGCGTGAGACCCGATCTGCCTCCTCAAACCCGGATCGACGCCGAATGGATGAACACCGCCATCTTCCCGATTCAGGGATACGCGCTCACATCTTCCACTGAGACGCAAGCCCAGCTGTGGGATCTCGCCCAGTACACGCTCAAGCCCGCTCTCGTCAGGATCCCCGGAGTATCCCAGGTCCAGATTCAAGGTGGGCGTCAGCGTGAGTTCCAGGTTCGGCTGAGTTCTCAGGCGCTCGCCGGCCACGCGCTTGCCGCATCCGACGTGGTGCAGGCGATTCAGGCCAGCAACGACGTGGTGTCCACTGGGCTGAGCGAGCAGAATCACGAGCTCTACCTGACGCTTGTGACCGGCCGAGTTACCGGGAAGGAGGACCTCGCCAAGATCGCCGTTCCGGTTCCTGGCGGCCAGCCGGCGACGCTCTCCGACCTCGGCACGATAATCGTGACTGACGAAGTCTCCTACGTACGCACGACGGCAGATGGACAGACGGCTGTGCTCGTCAACATCGTGCGACAGCCGTCAGCAAATACCGTGGCGATCGCTGACGCCGTTGACAACATCTTTCGGGACCAGCCGGACATTTTGCCCAAGGATGTTCACTGGAGCAACTTCTACGATCAGGCGTCGTTCGTCGCCGGCTCCGTGGGGGGAGCGCGTGATGCGATCATCATTGGAGTCGTGCTGGCCGCACTGGTCCTGCTCCTGTTTCTGCGCAATGTCACGTTCACATTGATCGCCGTCGCGGCAATCCCGCTTACGGTCGCAATCGTAGGTCTGGCACTCGGTGCGGTAGGCCAGACCATCAACCTCATGACTCTCGCCGGAATAGCGGCGGCTCTGGGTTTGATCGCGGATGATTCCATTGTGGTCATCGAGAACATCGAAAGCCATCACGCCCGTGCGAGTTTGCTCCGAACTCCGGACCCGGAGCTCCACCCGGATCTGGAACAGGCGCTTCACGATGCGACTGCGACAGGTGCCGGTGAGTTGGCACCGGCGCTCGTCGGCTCCAGTCTTTCAACAATCGTCATACTACTTCCGTTCGCGCTCCTCTCCGGTGTCGTGGGCGCCTTCTTCAAACCGCTCGCGCTCACGATGGCGCTGGCGCTCGTGATTTCGTTGGTGATCGCGCTGGTAGTCGTCCCGGTGTCGGTTGGCGTATTCCATCGGGACCGGCGGCCGACTGGAGTCGCCTCGCAATCGCGACTGAAGCGAATGGCGCGGGCAGCAGGACGGGCTTTCGCACCAATCCGTGAAGGGCTCGCTCCCACGCTGAAGCGCGCCGGCCGAGGCTATGGCCGGCTCGTCGACCTCTTCGTAGGACGAGGAAGCGCCGGCGTAGCTGTCATCGTTGCGTTGCTCGTCGTGGCTTACCTGCTGTATGGCCGCATCGGCACGGATTTCCTTCCGGCGATGGATGAAGGCTCGATCATTCTGGACTACTGGACACCTCCAGGAACTTCACTGACCGAGACGGACGCGATGCTACGGGAGGCGGAGCGCGTCATTGTTTCCAATCCAGCCGTCGCTAGCTACTCGCGCCGGACAGGAGAGCAGCTCGGATTTTTCATTACCGAGCCAAACCGTGGCGACTACGTCATCAAGCTCAAGCCAAAAAAACAGAGGGACGACGTCGAGACGATCATGGACGACCTGCGAACGCGTATCGGCGCCGTTGAGCCGGCAATCCACACCGACTTCGGACAATTGCTCGAAGACAACATCGGCGATCTGACCGGGGGCACTCCTCAGCCGATCGATGTCAAGATCTTCGGAAGCGATCCCGCGATACTCGCCGCTAAGGCGGATGAGGCAGCACACATACTCGAAAAGATTCCGGGTGTGGAGGACGTTTTCAACGGACTCACGATCGCTGGGCCGGCGCTTCAGGTACACGTCGATCCGGTAGCGGCGGCGCGCTTCGGGTTGAACACGCAGACGGTGGCAGCCGAAGTCGAGCCGGCAGTTACGGGGACGGTCGCAGGTCAAATAAGGATTGGCGATCGGATGTACGACCTTCGGGTATTGGCAGCTGATTCGACGCCGCTTCCGCAGTTGAAGATTCGTGCGGGTGCGCCCTCATCGACGCTGATTCCACTTTCCACGGTCGCCACAGTTACGACCGGCACGCCGGAGACCGAAATCAATCGCGAGAACCTTAGGACGTATGTCGGAGTGACCGCCCGGCTCTCGGGCCGTGATCTGGGAGGAGCGATGGCGGACATCCGACAACGAATTGCTCGCGATTTGGCTCTCGGGCCGGGCATGTCGGTGGAGTATGGGGGACTCTATGAACAGCAGCAAAAATCGTTCAGGGGACTTCTCTATGTCCTTCTTGCCGGACTCTTGCTGGTGTCCGTGGTGGTCCTATTCGAATTCACCGACTGGCGTGCGCCAATTGTGACGGCTTTGTGCGCCGCCGCGGTGTTGGCGGGGGTTCTCGCGGCCCTGCTCCTCACGGGCATGACGCTCAACATCTCGAGCTACGTTGGCGCGATCATGATGGTCGGAATCGTCGGGGAGAACGCAATCTTCGTCATCCACGAGGCACAGCTGGGACTACGAAGTGGAAAGTCTGCGCGGGAAGCATGGGCTGACTCCGCGCACCGACGGTTGCGACCCGTGGCTATGACGATCCTGGCCACTGCCTTCGCGCTAGCGCCTCTCGCTCTGGCGTTGGGAGAGGGGTCTCAGCTAATGCAGCCGCTCGCGATCGCCGTGATAGGAGGCTTTGTCCTGTCAGGCCCTATAGTGCTGCTGGTACTTCCGAGCCTGTATCACTTGCTGGACCCGCACGGCTCGCTCGGCCGCAACTGAAGCGTATTCCCCTTCAGTCGCGACCGGGCCGTGCCGGATAGTTACTTGGTCTTCTTTTCCTTCGCTTCCTGAGCCGCTTCCTTCTTCTCGGCCTTCGGATTCTCGTGCTGTTTCGCGACAACGGAGCCGTCCATCGCGTTGACGTTCACTTCGTCGATTCCGGTCTTGCCCGGGACGGTGATGTCATAGGAGTAGATCAGTTTTCCGTTCTCGCGCTCGAGCTCGCTGGACTTTACGGTGCCGTTCGGAACTTCCTTGACCGCTGTGGCGCGCGCGGTCGCCTCGGAGATCTTTGCTTCCTTCTGGAGCGCAGCCTGGGTCTCCGCTTTCTTCACCTTCGTGTGGCGCTTGGCCGTCGTCGAGGTCTGCGTCGCCGGCTTGGCGGTGCTCTTGTAGGTGCCGGTGCCCTGCGCACCAGCGACGGTCGTGCTTGCGGCGAGAGCAACTGCCACGGCTATCACTTTGAACATGATTCCTCCTCCATATGTTTGATCTGCAGCCCGCGTGAATCGCGGGAATCAGCCCACGGTTATCCTATTAATCTTACCTGTCAAAGCTGTTATTCTGATTACATAGTGTGCGCTCCGAGTCCGGCGATGTAGATTGGCGCCAATGCGAGTTCTTATTGTCGAGGACGATCCCGGGCTTGCGGCGATCATCAAGACCGGGTTCGCCGAGCACGGCGTGCAGATCGTTACCGTCGCGAATTACGCCGACGGTAAAATGAAGGCTATCCTGGGAAAGTTCGACGTCATCATTCTCGACGTCATGCTGCCGGGTGGGAACGGGTTCGACCTCTGCCGCGAGCTGAGAGCCCGCGAGGTGGCGACTCCGATTCTGATGCTCACCGCGCGTGACACCGTCGACGATCGCGTCGCTGGTCTCGAAGTCGGCGCGGATGACTATCTCACGAAGCCGTTCGCGTTCAGGGAGCTGCTGGCGCGGGTGAGAGCGCTGGCGAGGCGGCGCGGCGCCCCGCTTCCGGAGACGTTGAAGGTCTCGGACCTCGAGGTCGATCTCGAGGCACAACGCGTGCGGCGCGCCGGCAAGCCGATCGAGCTGACTGCGAAGGAATTCTTGCTGCTGGAGTTTTTCGTGCTCCACAACGGGAAGGTCGTCGATCGGGCTGCAATCACTGCGCACGTGTGGGACGAGAACCACGACCCCTTCACGAACGTGCTGGAGGTGCTGGTGCGGCGCCTGCGCCGGAAGATCGACGACGACTTCCCGGTCAAGTTGATCCAGACAGTGCGCGGCTCCGGATATCGCTTTGGCGATTGAGGCGACCTCGTCGCGGCTAGGGCTTCAGCGGCTCATACGGCTGAGGCTGCGCCTCACAATCTGGTACGTCGCGACCTTCGGGCTCATCATCGTCCTTCTCGGCGCGGGGTTGTTCGCGGTCATCAGCTATCAGTTGTCGCAACAGCTCGATGCTTCGCTCAAGAGCGCTACACAGGAGCTGGTGCGTGCTGCTCGCATCAGAGAGATGGAAGCGACGGGGGCGCGCGGACGCGTCATCGATGCGGTCGACGAGCTGAACATCCCCGATCGCATTCTTTACCTCCTCAACATCGACGGAACTCCGATAAAGCCGGCGAAGGTGGACAACTGGATTCGCCAGGCGGCCAAAGACGCGGGGAGAGTCGGTCAGATCACGGTTCAGCGCGACAACCCCGAGGACCGGACGCTCCGGCTTCACGCCCAGCGGTTCAAGCTCGCTTCAGGCAGCCAGCTCGTTGCGGTGGCCGTGGCCGACCGAGTTGAGCTGGAAGACAAATACGCGGATCTCATCACCGCATTCGTGGTGATCGCGTTCGCCGCCCTGTTTCTCGTTGCCGCGGGCGGCTTCTTTCTGGTTCGGAAATCGACGGCGCCGATCGAGCGGTCGATTGAATACATGCGTCGTTTCATGGCCGACGCGGCGCACGAGCTGAGGACGCCAATCACGATCCTTAGGACGCGGGCCGAAGTCGCGCTACAGCAGCCACGGAAAGCGGCGAATTACGTTTCGGCGCTTCGCGCCGTCGAAGCCGAAGCGCGCCGCCTGGGAGGCATCGTGGACAGTCTGCTCGTTCTCGCGCGCGCCGACGCTGGTGAGCAACAGATCGACACGGCACGGATCTTCCTTGACGACATTGCGGTCGATGCCGCCGGCGCGGCGCAAATCGTGGCCCGTCAGAAAAACGTCGAAGTCACGGTCGACCAGTTCGAGGAAGCGCCGATTCAGGGCGATCCCACTCTCGTTCGCCAGTTGATCATGATCGTGCTCGACAACGCGGTGAAGTTCACGGACGCGGGGGGACAGGTACATATTCGAGTGTCGATGCGTGAGGGTGTCCCCACGTTTTCGGTGGAGGACACCGGGATCGGCATCAAGCAGGAGGAGTTGTCACGGGTTTTTCAGAGATTTTTCCGCGGGGAGACGGCCCGCAGCCGAACCGATGGGGCTGGCCTTGGCCTTTCGATCGCGAGCTGGATCGCGCGCGAGCACGGCGCCGATATCTCACTCAGCTCGGAACCGGGCAAGGGGACGAACGTCGTCGTGACGTTCCCGCGCGTCGCGACCACGGTGTAATCGTAGCGACAGGTGAAACGCGTAATCTTGGCAGTGATCAATCCCAACACACCTCTGCGACGAGGGTCGTGCAGACACTGAAGCTTCGACGAATCTCGCGTTATCGATGGCCGCTCGTGATTACTGCAGCACTCGTAATGACGGCGGTTTTTTCGTTGACCCCCGTGGTGGATGTCGCCCATCCTGAGGCATCGGTGACCGCGAGTCTTCACACACCGCTGGCGTACGACCTGGTAGCGCCGTTTTCCAACGTCCTCGACGCGCTCACGCTTCTCTCCCCTGCCCAATACGTGGCGACGTTCGCGCTTTGCGCGCTTTCCTTTTTTGGCTTCTGGATTTATCGCCGTGCGCGTTCGCGCCGCGGCTTCAGCGCCAAAAGCCTCGTGAGAGCGGTGCTCGTGTTTATGGGTGGAACGGTGGCGGTCGTCGGCATCGGTCTTGTTGGCGCGAGACCGATGGCATCGCTGGTGCTTGCCAATCGTGATCTCATCGCGGTCGACTTTCACAGTCATACCGAGGCATCGCACGATGGGCGATCAGGATTCGACGCGGAGAGAAATCGCGAGTGGCACTCGAGCTCGGGCTTCGACGCCGCGTACGTAACGGATCACAGGACATTCGAAGGAGCTTTGAGCGGCGCGGCCCGCAACCCCGCCCGATCCGGGGACGGCATGGTGCTGCTTCCGGGAGTGGAGCTTCGAGACGGCGACGAGCATCCGATTCTGATCGGCGTGGATCCGAAACGCATGCAAATCACGTCTCCCGACTGGCAGGGCACGGCGGTGGAAGCCGATCGCGGGCCGGCACCGCCGATGCTGCTGCTCACGACGCCCGGCAACATCCTCCGGATTCCTTTGAATGAGATCAATGGCGCTGTCCGCCTGGCCGGCGTCGAAGCAGTGGATGGATCGCCTCGAGGGATGGCGCAATCCGGGCGCGACCGGGGCGCCATAATAGCGCTCGCGGGAAAACTCCATCTCGCGCTCGTGTCCGGGTCGGACAATCACGGGTGGGGAAGGACCGCACCCGCCTGGAGCGTGCTGCGCATTCCCGGCTGGCACGACATGACGCCGGCGGATCTGGACATCGCCATCCGCAGCACGATCGTGGCGGGAGGCCCGCAGGCGATACAAGTGATCGCTCGAAGAACGGCCCCCGTGCCCGAAAACAGAGTTGAAGCCGCGCTCGCCGGAATCGTGATCGCGGTAGTGATGATGCGGACGATGAACATTCCGGACCGTCTATCGTGGATCATATGGAGCTGGGGTCTCTGCGTTTTGTCGCTCGCCAATGCCCGCAGGAACAGGTACAGGCTGCGCTCCAGAGCCAGGAAGAGAACGGACAGGAAGTTGACGCCCGTCGTCGACGCTGCCGCGTAGTGATGGAGCTTTCAGCAAGTTGACGTCGATTCGCCCACGCAAGCCTGCCACGACCCACCGCGTACGCGACTGGTTGGGAAAGCTGATCACGTTCTGGACATTGATCGCGGTGGTGTCCGCGATCGCAATCAGCGTGTTCGCGGACCTGGGCGAAGACGTCGCGCAGAAATCGACGACCGTTTTCGACAACACCGTGCGCGCGTGGGTGATCTCGCACCAGAATCCCGTCGTATACAAGATCGCGTACGCGTTGACGTGGATCGGTTCTCCGACTGTAATGGTGCTGCTGGCAGTTGCGGCCGGCGTTTGGTTCTACGGGCGGCAAGGGCGCAGCAAAGCCGGGGTCGTGATTGCCGCACCCGCGGTGGGGGGCCTGCTCTCCGGCGTCGTCAAAGTCATGTTCGGTCGCGTGAGACCCGCGGGTGCCGCACTCCTCAACGAAAAGAACTACTCCTTCCCGAGCGGACATGCCACGACTTCGGCGGCGGTGGTCGTGACTCTCTGCTACGTGATGGCGCGCGAGGGTATGATCTCGTGGAGGATGGCAATTGCGATTGGCGGGGGCGTTCCACTTGTCGTCGGACTCACTCGCCTGTATCTCGACGTCCACTGGACCACGGACGTTCTCGGCGGCTGGGCCGTCGGGCTCTTCGTCGCGGCGATGAGCGCGGCTCTCTATGAGTATCTGCGGAGAAGCGCTCCACCCGGCGTGAGCAGTGTTGGCGCCACCGGAGAGAACTGACCGGCACCGCCGCCAGGTCAGTGCTTGAGCGCAGTCTCGACGCGCTTCAGCAGCTGCGCGCGCGCCGCTCGATCGAACAGACGACCGTTCGCAATCACAGCCGAGATGCGGCGCGTATTGCGGATGTCGGTGAGAGGGTTCGCATCGAGCAGAACGAGATCCGCGACTTTTCCCTGAGTGACCGTTCCGAGCGAGTCGAGGGCGCCGAGGAATTCCGCTGGATTGTAGGTCGCGGCGCGAAGTGCTTCCAGGGGCGTGAGCCCGGAGCGCACCAGCAGCTCGAGCTCCTCATGGAGGCTGAACCCGGGATAGACGAAGGCCTGCGGCATGTCGGTGCCCGCCAGCAGCTTGACGCCCGCGTCCTTCAGGTCACGCGTGCGATCGAAGCTGAAGTAGCTCCGTACGACCATTGAATCGGCCGGCGTTACGCGTGCCGATTTGTGCAGCCATCCTCCCTGCACCAGCCCGGGAACGTATTTCGACCACTCGGGGTGGGTGCTCGCGCTGTCGAACGCGTGCGCGTACGGCTGATAAACGACAAGCGTAGGAGTGACCCAGGTATGGTTGCGCGCAAGCGTCGCGATGACTGACTTGCAGCGGGCCGGATCGTAGAAAGCTCTGATGAGGCGCGCCTGAGCCTTGATCATGTCGAGCTGATCGGGCTCTGAGTCAGTCGTGTCGCCGAATCGCGCGCGCAAAAGGCTGTCGCGGGCCGTGCAGGCGCGCATCAGGTCATCCTCGTGCTCGATGCTTCGCTCTCCCGCATCCGACGCTTCTATCACGCTCACCGAGTATGGAACGTGTCCAGCGAACGGCACCCCAAGCTTTTTCGCCTCGCGTGCAATTCCGAAGTAGGCGGCTCGTGGAACCCACGAATAAGTCTTGATGAAGTCGGCGCGACGAGAGCCATCCTTCCTTCGCGCGAGAGTGTCTACAGCTCTGACTCCGTCTTCTTCCGTGACGACGTGGGCGACGAAGCGCGCCTTATTGACTGCACCGTCCACTCGAGCGCCGGCGACCAGGCGAGGTCCGATCTCCCGACCCGCGGCGATGTCCGACCTCCACCGGAGCGTCGTGTCGATGTACCAGCCCATGTCGCGCGCGCCGGTCACACCATTCGCGATCATGAGCGGCCCGGCAAACTCGGAGAACACCCAGACGAAGCCGTGAACGTGCATGTCCCAGAGGCCGGGGATCAGAAACTTTCCTCGACCATCGACTACCGTGGCGCCGGAGGGAATCTTCGCCGACGCCGCGGGACCGGCGTAGGTGATTCGATTGCCCGTCACCAGAACCGTGTTATCCGGGCGCGTCGCCCCACTGGCGACGTCGATCACCGAAACGTGGGTGATCGCGATTGTGTTCTGTGCGGTGCCGCCGGCGCAAGCCGCGGCCGCGAGCAGCGCAATCGCGATCCCCCAGCGTACTACCTGGCCGTGCGCTTTACTCGCCAGGTTCCTGTCTGCGGTGCGGCTGTTTGTGAACCACGCGTGAGGAACATTCCGTCGATCGTGTCCCCGTTGACCCGGCCCGTGAACGTGGTCAAGACCGAGCAGTCGCACTGGGGATCCCGATAGGCATCCAGCACGCCAACGCGACCGCTGCGAGCGCTGCAAGGCAAGTTTGAGTGATCTTCACGGACCCTCCTCAGATTGAAAGCGTTCGATAGAAGGGTGGGTCGCCATAGTGTCGCTCCTATCGGCACAGCCCGCCAGTGCAGGAGACCCCGCCGCAAAAAAACAATCCCGCGGGCTTCGCGGGATTGTTTAAACAGCATACAGGAGCTGCTGCAGTGCTCAGCTTGCTGGCTTCACACCTGTCGTTACCCAGTTGGCAAGCGTCTGGAATGAGCCCACGACCAGCGACGTCGGGAAGTTGCAATGGCCGTAGTTCGGTACTCCGCGCTGCAGAAGCATGCCCGATGCACCAGCGGACGCGGCGGCTTGGGCGAGGGCCGGCTCGTGAAAGAACGGGACGAGCGGATCCCAGAAGTTGTGAACGCTCACGACTGGAATCTTGAGATCGCCCGTCGGCACATAGTACTTGTCGAGATAGTTCTGGGCGTCGGGTGTTATGTCGTAGCGCGTCACGCCCGCGTTGGAGGCGGCGATCATCGAAGCGATGAGCGGCACGAGCGCCGGATCCGGAACAGCCGGCGTTCCCATTGTGTAGACCGTTTCACGGTTGTCGTAAGGCGAGTGGCCGTGCGTGCGATCAACCACGTCCGGAGTGCCGAGTTGTTGATAGTACAAGGCGGTGATCAGTGACCCGACCAGCGTCTGGAAAGCGAGGCTCGACGGATCGCCCAGGTTCCCACTCGGCACGTACGCGAGCGGTGTCTGAGCCGTGCTCGCGATCGCGTACAACCCGAGCGTGGCTCGCGGATTCGCCGCGGTTGGTGTGATCGCGCCGATCACGCGCGCCTGCAACTCAGGGAGAGTCAGGGCCGGACTCGGCACCGAAATCACATTGCCCGGGAGTACGCTGGGATAGTAGGTGTCGAACAGCGCGCGCACGTCGCCGACGTACTGGAGCTCGAGCGGCGTTCCTCCGACCAT
>DHJM01000055.1:0-928 GCA_002404335.1 Gemmatimonadales bacterium UBA4720 | reverse complement strand
ACCTCGAAGAAATTGTCCTGATTGTTATCGAGTGAAATGGGGTCGAGCGGCGGCCGGATGCCATGGGCATAGTAGATCGCGTCGCCGTTCCATTGCGCGGGGATGTAGAGCGCGTAGAGCGACCCGGGGCCGGTCTCACCCTCAACGACCTTCGCCCACGGGCCCGAGGCCGGGGTTGTGACCCTCGCCGTTCGGACTCCCGGGTCAAGGGAGGGAGCGACGGGTGATTGATCCGTACAGGAGATTGCCGCCAGCAGGATCCCGGTCAGCGTGGGAAGGGACGTGTATCGCATGGTTACCTCATGAAGGGGGGAGGTCGCACCGTTCGAAGGTCCGACGTTACCCGCTTCGGGCTCCCCACACCCTCCGTCGTATTACGTATGCGCCGGCCACAAACGACGTAGACGCCTCCTGCCCAGCGCGTCGACGACGCCGGCTCAAAAACAAAAAAAGTCCGGTCACCGGTGGTGACCGAACGCTTCTAACATGGCGGCGCGTGGTAGCTTGCCGGAGCGGACATTCACTCAGGGGGATCTAGATCCCGCCAGTAGTTTTGACTTGCCCGGCACTCACTCCGAAGTTGGCAATCCGCCATCTCTTCTGTGAGTCGGCGAAGCTGGTCTTCCGTGAGATGAGCGCAGACACTGGATGCCCTTCAGTCCAACGACAACCTTGACCATTACGACAGAGCGGGCGACCGGACTCGAACCGGCGACGTCCAGCTTGGGAAGCTGGCATTCTACCAACTGAATTACGCCCGCGGCAAGGACACAACTTACTGTTGACGCGGGTTGGCGAGAAGGCCCGCGACCTCAGGTCCGCTGAGCAAAAAAAAAGGCGCCTCACGGCGCCGACCATCTCTTTCTGCCTGAGAGCCACAGGTGAGAATTGAACTCACGACCGCCCGATTACGAATCGGGTGCTCTAC
>DHJM01000078.1:26448-28770 GCA_002404335.1 Gemmatimonadales bacterium UBA4720 | reverse complement strand
TAGTCGGCGGAAACGTTGCCGAGTGTCCGGTCTGAGGTGCCTTTGTCGAGGACCTGGTTTGCGATGGCGACGGGGTTACGCACCGATTGGGCTCCCGGCGCGATCTCATAGTAAGTCACGATGCCGGTCGCCGGATCGGTGACCGTGATCGGGTGCGTCGGATTGAAGTTCACCATGTTGACGAACACGCCGCCTTCGAACCCGCTGTTCTCGTTGAACGCCAGGTAGTCGTTGATGACGTGCGAGCCGGTCAGGTTGAGTTGAAGGTGCAGCTTGCCATCCATTGCCTGGTGGTTGCCGTTGACCCGCGCCTGGTAACGCCGGAGGCCGTTGGCGATGACGATGCCTTGCTGATCGAAGTAGTTGAGTGACGCGCGATATGTCGTATTGGCCGAGCCACCGGAGAACGAAAGGTTCTGGTTTACCGTCGAGCCGTGGTGCATGAGGGCGTCTTCCCAGTTCGTATTCGCAGTTCCCTCTCCAGCCAGTGCTGTCGCCGGAAGCACGCCCGCAGTTACTTGCGACTGAATGAATGTCCGGTACTGGTCGCCATTCAGGACGTCCAAGCGTTTTGGTCCCGACCCTTGGCCCGCCGAGACTTCGTATTCAACGGTCGGTCCGCCGCCGGTGCCCTTCTTGGTCTCGATCAGAATCACGCCGTTGGCAGCGCGGGCGCCGTAGATCGCGGTGGCCGCTGCGTCTTTCAGGATCGTGACCGACTGAATGTCCGCCGGATTGATCATGTTCAGCGGGTTGCGCGGAAGCGGTGGATCGCCGCCGATGCCGAACCCGCCGGGCTCGCTTGAATTCGACGACATCGCCACGCCATCGATGACGTAGAGCGGTTCGTTGCTGGCGCTGATGGAGGTGCCGCCGCGAATCAGTATGTGTGCGCCAGCGCCTGGCTCACCGCTGTTCTGGGTGACCTGGACGCCGGTGGCGCGGCCCTCGATGAGGTTGGTGACGTTCGTGGGGACCGCGACTTTGGCCTGGTCCGCATCGATCGTTGCGACCGACCCGGTGATCGCAAGTCGCCGCTGCGTGCCGTAACCGGTCGTTACGACTTCTTCGAGGACGGCTGCTTTGCGGTCGAGCGCGAAGATTACGGCGACCGATCCACCGTTGGGGACGATGACGACCTGGACCGGCGCGCCGAACCCGATACGTCGGGCACGAACGGTCTGCGACCCGGAGGGTACGCCGCCGATGGTGAATGTACCGTCCGGACCCGAGACAGCTCCACGGCGGGTGCCTTCGACGATGACGTTCACATCAGCGACAGGCTGCTGTGACCCTGCGTCGAGGACTCGGCCAGTGACGGTGCCAGTGGGTGGGACCGGGTTCTGTGCTCCCAGTCGGGCCGACAATAACACTCCGGCCACAAGAGCGAGAGTAAGGCGACGAACAACTGCCATACGAAGGTCCTCCACAACTGGTGGTTAGTGGGACTTCAACCGCTCAATTTGCGTCCTGATTCCGGGCACGCGAAGACCGCCGATTTGTCGGTTGCCCGGAAATCGGCGAATCGTTCCAGCGCGCGAATTAGAAACGCGTCGCCATAAATGCTGTCTGGTGAAGGAATTGTCAAGATTGAGTATCCCCCATTGGCCGACGATGGAGGGACCGGTTAGAGGGGTTCGGGACGGGCGGCGGGGATTACTGTTGGAGTCGGTTGCGCCCCCCAGCCGGGCGAAATAGAATCCCACCTCATGAGGCCAGGATGAAGCCGATGTACCTCAAGGGCGTGGAGAATTTCGACGCGGCCGACCCGCACGCGACGGCGTTCAGGGAGATGCGGGGCGCGGGGATCCCGATTCCCCAGATCATGCATCTGTTCGCGTTCAAGCCCGAGCGAACCCAGTTCCTGTCGCTGTTCACGCAGGGAGTGATGCGCGGCCCCTCGCCCCTGCCGTCCTGGCAGCGCGAGCTCATTGCGGCGCTCACATCGAAGCTCAATCAGTGCCTCTTCTGAATTGGCTCCCACGCCGCGGTCGCGGCGGAGCTGCACGGAGATCGCGCTCTGATACAGAGCGTCCTGAATGATCTCGACAGCGCGCCGATCTCCGACAAGGACCGGACGCTTTACGCTTTCATCAAGAAAATGGTTCACGACTCCACTTCCATCTCGCAGGAAGATGCGGATGTGGCGCGCAAGGCCGGTTGGTCCGATGAAGCGCTCTACGACGCGATAACCGTCTGCTCGCTCTTTCAGTTCTACAATAACTGGATCGATGCGACGGGCGTCGCGGACATGCCCGCGCTTGGCTACGAGATGTCCGGGCACCGACTGGCTACTCAGGGCTACGCATCCGAGCCCGCGCC
>DHJM01000078.1:25922-26306 GCA_002404335.1 Gemmatimonadales bacterium UBA4720 | reverse complement strand
TACGGCGGAGGGGATCCTCTTCGCCTTCCCTCTGAGCTCAGTGCGACGCCAATCATCGGTGTCGCGCATCTTTGCACCCGCTCGAGTTCGGTCGCAATCCGTCAACTCGCCCCCCGCGCCCGAACTCTCCCGCACACTTTGCGCGGGAGCGCGCCGAGCGAAGCTCGGCTGCCCCGTGTCCCCCGGGGGAACGAAGCGCACCCCGCGGCGCGGCGCGCCGCTGCGGTTACGGATCTATGCAGGGAGGTGAGGGTGTCCTCGCAGGCGACGACCCACGAGCGACAATCGGTGTGCTTACGTCACCTCCGAGCGACGGGTGCTTAGTTCCGCACCGATTCGCTCGGACCACTAACGAGCGAGAGCCCGGAGCCGGAGAGGACACCC
>DHJM01000078.1:23411-25655 GCA_002404335.1 Gemmatimonadales bacterium UBA4720 | reverse complement strand
GCGTACGCGTCGTCATCGAGCACCTCGCTCCACGTATACGCGTAGTATCCGGCCGAGTAGCCGCCATCCCAGATGTGCGAGAAGTAAGTGCTGCGATAGCGCGGGGGCACTTCGGGCAACGCCACGTTGAACCGCTTGAGAGATGCCGCCTCGAATGAGTCGACATCGTTGGGCCCGGCGCCCGGCGGCAGCGTGTGCCACGCGAAATCCAGCAGCGAAGCTTCCAGGAGCTCGGTAAAGGCGAAGCCCTGATTGAAGGTACCCGACAGCTTGATCTTGTCCACGAGCGCCTGCGGCATCGTCGCGCCGGTCTGATAGTGCTTCGCGTAGTTGGCGAACACCGTGGGCTCGAGCGCCCAGTGCTCGTTGAACTGCGACGGGAACTCCACGAAATCACGGGGCACGTTCGGCCCCGAGAGCGTGGGGTACTGAACGCGCGAGAACATCCCATGCAGCGCATGGCCGAACTCGTGGAACATCGTCGTCACGTCGTCAAGCGTGAGCAGCGCCGGCTGGCCCGGTGCGGGCTTGGTGAAGTTGGCGACGTTGAACACGACCGGCTTCCATCCGGTAAGGCGCGACTGATCGACGAACAGGTCCATCCACGCGCCGCCGCTCTTGTTGTCGCGCTTGAAGTAGTCGGCGTAAAAGAGGGCGATCGGTGACCCATCCGCATCGAATACTTCGAACACCCGCACATCCGGATGATACACAGGGATGTCGTGTCTTTCCTTGAAGGTGATGCCATAAAGCTTGTTCGCGGCGAAAAACACGCCGTTCTGCAACACGTTGTTGAGCTCGAAGTACGGCTTGATCTGCGATTCATCCAGATCGTACTTGGCCTTCCTCACCTGCTCCGAGTAGTACTGCCAGTCCCACGGCTGCAGCTTGAAGCCTCCGCCCTGTGCGTCGATCAACTTCTGCATGTCGGCGGCTTCCGCGCGCGCTCTCGCAGTGGCTGGAGGAGCAAGATCTGTAAGTAGCTTGATCGCGTTCTCCGGAGTCTTGGCGCCCTGAGTCGCCAGAGCGTACGCCGCCCAGGTCGGATAGCCGAGCAGCTGCGCCCGCTCGGCGCGCAGCTCCGCCATGCGGCGAATGGTGCCCTTCGTGTCGTTGCTGTCGCCGCGGGACGTGCGGAGCGTCGATTGCTCGAACAGCCTCTGACGAACAGCGCGGTTCTTGAGCTCCGCCTGCGCCGGCTGCTGGGTGGTGTTGCGAAGCGGAAGAACCCACTTGCCCGCGAGTCCGCGCCCCTTCGCCGCCTCGGCCGCGGTGTTGATCTCGGCGGCGGTGAGTCCGTCGAGCTGCGAAACGTTATCGACGACCAGTGCTCCTACTTTGGTTCCCGCGAGGAGCTTGTTGGAAAAATCGGTGGAGAGCTTCGCGAGCTCCTGGTTGATGGCGCGCATGCGGACCTTGTCCGCCTCGGAGAGCTGCGCGCCCGCGCGCACGAACTCACGGTTGTAGCGCTCAATCAAAGCCTTCTGCTCGCTCGAGAGACTGCCCGACTCCCGCTGGTCGTATACGCTCTTCACTCTGCGATACAGCTGATCGTTGAGGTAGATCGCATCGTTGTGTGCCGCGAGCTTGGGCGCCTCGGCGTCCTGCACCTTTTGCAGAGTGTCGTTGGTGTTGGCCTGGACGACGGCAAAGAACGTCTTCGACACGCGCATGAGCAGCGCACCCGATTTCTCCATCGCCACTATGGTGTTGTCGAACGTCGGCGCCTGGGTCTGCTTCGAGATCGCATCGATCTCAGCCAACTGCTGCCGCATTCCCTCTTCGAGAGCGGGCTGGTAGTGCTCGTTGCGGATCAGGTCGAATCGAGGCGCATGATACGGCAGTGTGCTCTCGACGAAGAACGGATTGCTCCCCACGGCTGCGGGCGCGGAAGAGATTCGCGATCTAATAGCCGCCGGCACGCACGCGCTCTCCAGGCCCACGACAGATAGCAGAGCCCAGAGGGCAAGACGATGTCTAATGAGGTGTTTCATCGAAGTACCGGAAGGAAGATGTCGCTCGTAACGAAAGAGGATTGCGCAGTCTCGAAAGTTGTCGTTGCGGTGCGGCGGATTCCAGAGGGCGGGGTTCGTTGGATCGCTGGCCCGAGCCTGGAGGGTCGGCCCACCATGACTTCGTATTCTGTTCCAACGTATTCGTTCCACCGTATTCTATAGTAGACCATGTACCCGACTTCTTTCCTCACTGCCTGCGCGTTCGCACTGGCTTTCCTCGCGATTCCCC
>DHJM01000078.1:22744-23234 GCA_002404335.1 Gemmatimonadales bacterium UBA4720 | reverse complement strand
TCGCGCGGGGGTTTCTGGAGCTGGAGGAAGGGGGTGAATGGGACAAGGCCTCGGATGGAACTCGAACATTCCTTGCGCCCACGAATCTCAAGATCGGCCTCGGCTCACGGACGCAGCTGAATCTTCTCCTCAACATCATATCGGACCGCGCACTCGGGGGCGGTCTCTTCACGGCGGGCGATCTCACAGTCGGAGTCAAGTTCCGCATTGTCGACGATGACCCCATACTCGGAGACTTCGCCATTCTGCCGGCGATCAAGCTGCCGACATCACAGAGCGGAGCCGGCACGGGAACCACGGATTTTTCGTTGCTGCTGATCTCGAGCCATCAGCTGGGGCCGGTCGCGATGGATCTGAATATCGGTCAAACGATGAGAGGCGGGGACGGAACATCGACGCCGAAGAGGGCCAGTGTCTGGACCGCGTCGTTCGGATTCCCGGTGAGCGGCCCACTCGGAGCAGCCGTCGAGTTGTTTGGCTATCCGCGCAC
>DHJM01000078.1:19138-22619 GCA_002404335.1 Gemmatimonadales bacterium UBA4720 | reverse complement strand
CCCAAGGCAGCCTACACGGGGTTTGTGTGGAACTTCGGCTGCGTCGTGCCGGGAAGGTTTTGCCGCAGGTAGTCTTCTTCTTTTCAGGTAGTAGTTATCTGGGGGTCGTCCCCGATCTCGAGAGAGTACCCCTTCCACGGGCGTCGTTCAGCCAGCCGGGTTCCCGTGTAGTACTCGTCGATGACGGTACTCACGACCATATCGGAAATCTTCCTTCTCTCCGATAAGTCGACGCTCGAATCGGTGTCCGCCGCAACCATCATATGCGACAGCCCGCACAGATTCTTGATCGTGACGATCACACTTTCCGGCGGCCGCCCTTCCTTCTTGAGATTGCGCACGAGAACACGAACCGTGGTATACAAGTCTTCGGGCGACGCGGCGCCTTCGATCGCGCGGTCGAACGCAGTGCGGACGTCGTCTTCCATTTTATTGGGCATTTCGAGTCTCATGTGATCTTCAGTCGAGAAATCGCTACTGCTCTCGGGTGCTCATCGGACGACAAACCGCTTTGGATCTCCGCGCGAGGCATGCGTGACCTCAATGTTTGACGCCCCGAATCGTCGTTCGTTAAACACTCAGGCCGCGGTCATTCCGCGATTACTGCCGAGCGTAAACGCTGAGTCCGCGATCGCTCGACCTTATGCTGAGCGTGTCCCCGCTCTGCGTCGCACCAACTGCTCCGATGACCAGATCACCACTCGTCGTGTTCCAGTAGCCGAGGTTGTAGACTGTGTCGGCGACGGCGGGAGGAACGTTCCCGGCGAAAAATCTCTCAACCGTGAACATCGCGTACGTGTGATTGGCGCGAAGCACAATGTCCTCAGCGACTATCTGCTGGTTGTAGCGCGCCGATATGATCACGGCGGGGATCGCAACACCATTCACACCCACCAGCTGCCAGATCCCTGTTGGTCCCGCAGCCGGCGGACCCGTGGGAGCGGTGCTGCATCCGAGTCCCACAAGCAAACACGAGCTCAACCATCCCAGCTGCTTCACGGTGCGCTGCAAAGACTGAGATCCCGTCATTCAGTTGGCTCGTGCGCCTGTAGGAACTCGGATCAGCCTCCCCTCACATACCAGTGTAGCACCCGTGCTGCATTGAACGAGTGGGGAGACGCGATCTTAGCGGTTTCTTAATGCCGAGGCGCGAATTGCATCCCTACCTTGACACTCATACGATCGGCTTCCCCCGAGTGTTGACGTGGATACTTCGCTCGTCCTCCGCACAAGCAGCATTGCCGAACGCGCGAACGACTTCTACAGTTCATCTGTCACTCTCGGACTGCCTGGATGCTCGCTGGCCCCAATCGTCCTCAACCTCGGCATGACGCTCAATCTGGAACCGGAAACGGCTTCATGAGCGTCGCGACTGAGCACTATCGACTGCTCGTCATCGAAGACGAAGTGGACATCAGGCGTGCCGTGAGCGCCGCGCTTCGCGATCATCACCCGGCCATCATCGAAGCGTCCACCGGGGCCGCCGGCATCGGCGCGGTCGACAGCTCGCGCCCTGACCTGATCATTCTCGATCTCGGGCTTCCCGACATAGATGGAATCGACGTGTGCAAGCGCATCAGGGCGACTACGGCCGCGCCCATCATCGTGCTGACCGCGCGACACGGCGAAGCGGATACCGTCGCACTGCTCAACGCCGGTGCGGACGATTACATCACCAAGCCATTCTCGACCCAGGAGCTCGCTGCGCGCGTTTCGGCGCAGCTGCGCCGATCGCGCGCGCCACGCTCGCGGTACGGCGTGATCCTGGCCGACGGACTGTCGATCGACCTTCACCGCCGCCAGGCGTCGCGCGACGACGTCGTGGTACGTCTCACGCCAATAGAGTGGGAGCTGCTGTCGGTGCTCGTTTCCGATCCAGGCCGGGTGTTCACACACCAACAGATCTTCGCGGCGGTCTGGAAGCGCTCATTCGGTGACGCGCGACTATACCTGCGCGTTCACGTGACCAACCTTCGCCGCAAGATCGAGTTGAATCCCGCCGATCCGCGGCTCGTCATCACCGAACCGGGTGTCGGCTATCGCTTCATTCTGACGCCGTGACCGCGAAGACGGTCAGGTACATCGACTGGGCCCTCTGGCTAGTCATTCTGGTCCTGTCGACGTTCGTCATGCGAGGCGCGAGGCCGAACATCGAGCAAGCCCACGCCGCGTTCGTGTATATCCTCATCGTGCTCGGCGCCACCGCCGGCGGCGAGCGGTGGCTTGGAATCTTCGTCGCGTTCCTCGGCCTCTTCGCGATCAACTATTTCTTCCAGCCGCCATTCGACACGCTCACCGTGAATGAGCCACTCGATGTTCTGGCGCTGGTGTCGTTTCTGTCCACCGCGCTTGTGGCGAACTACCTGCTAGCGAGGGCGCGCGCCGAGGCCGAGCGCGCGCGGAGGCACGCCGAGGAGATCGAGGCACTGTCAGCGGAGGTGCGGCACGCCGAAGCGCTGAGGGAGGCGAGCCGTCTCAAGGACATTCTGCTGGCGTCGGTGTCACACGATCTGAGGACGCCGCTCACGGCGATACGCGCGCTGGCGCAGGACATTGCGGCCGACGGCTCCAACGCGCACGGACACGCCGAGATCATCGTCGGGCAGGCGGACAGGCTCGGCAAGATGGTGGCTGACGTGCTCGATCTCTCGCGACTCAAGGCCGGCGCGTTCACGATGAACGCGGAGGTGAACACGGCCGAGGATCTGCTGGGCGCGACGATTCGCCAGTTCTCGGGAGTGCCGGACGCGAAGCGCATCGAGACGGTCATCGACTATTCCCAGCCGGCGCTGCTTGGAACTTTCGATTTCGTGCAGTCGCTGCGCGTGATGACGAATCTGGTCGACAACGCGCTGCGCTGCTCGCGCGATGCGCCCGTGATCATCACGGTGACTCAGACGAACGGTGCGCTGACATTCCAGATCGCGGATCGCGGGCCTGGCATTCCGGTGTCGGAGCGCGAACGGATATTCGAGTCCTTCTATCGGCCCAATGGCGCGACGGCGGGTTCGGGTGCGTCGGGTCTCGGGCTTTCGATCGCGCGCCAGCTTGCGGAGGCGCAGGGAGGGAGCGTCAGTTACGCGGACAGGCCGGGGGGCGGGAGCATCTTCAAATTTGAGATTCCGGCGGCCAAACTCGAACCGCTCACTTAGAGCTGCGCCCGGACCCAGTAACAAAGCGTGTCCAGCAGCTTCCCCCAGACAGACAGCTGCCGCAGGTCCTCGCTCGTCACGCGCCGTGCGAGAGCCAGGTCACTGGTAAACGCCTCTTCCATCCGTACCGCGATCTGCTTATCGAGCGCGACCACTCCGAATTCGGCGTTGAGCGCGAAGGAGCGGGGATCGAAGTTGATGGAGCCAATGGAAGTCACGGCGCCGTCGACCACTACAGTTTTTGTGTGAATCATCGTCGGCTGGAACTCGTACAGCTCTACCTGCCCTCGAAGTAGCCCGTGCCACGTCCGGCGGCTGGCGCGACGCAC
>DHJM01000078.1:17731-19118 GCA_002404335.1 Gemmatimonadales bacterium UBA4720 | reverse complement strand
GTGGGAATGAAGTAGGCGTTGCTGATCCACAACCGCCGGCTCGATCCGGCGATCAACGCCGCCATTGATCGCCGGGCGTCGCTTGTCGCATTCGTCGGATTGCTCTGAATGGCGCAGATCCCCACGTCGCCGGCGCGAGCCAGGATTGGAAAGACTTTTTCTCCAATGGGAAGCTCTCCCGTTGCTTCGTTCCAGGTATCGACGAACGCAGCCTGAACCACGGCCACCGCCGGTCCCGCGATGCTCACGTGCGTATCGCGCCAGTGCGCTGGAGAATCTCCGTTTCCGTCCCATTCGTCAGCGATGCCCACGCCACCGGTGAACGCGAGCGCGCCGTCGATGATCAGGAGCTTCCGGTGACTTCGGTGGTTGTATTTCGCCCAGTTGAACCACTGGATCGGGCGGAACCAGCGAACGTGACATCCGGCCGCATGCATTTTGGCGATGAGTTCGGGTCGTATCGTCTTGCTGCCCCTGCTATCGAGGACGACGCGCACGTCGACGCCGCGGCGCGCGGCCGCGGAGAGTGCATCGGCAAACCTGTCTGGCACGCTGCCGGACTCATAGATGAATGTGGAGAAGTGGATGCTTTCGCGCGCGCCCGCCATTGCTTCGAACAGAGCCGGAAATATCTCGACCCCATTCTTCAGCAGAATCAACTCGTTGCCGGCCAGAACCTGCTGAGCGACTGCGCCCGCGAGCGCGCGCATAAAAGCGTCAGCATCCTTCTCGATCAGCGGAACGGAAACTATAGCGTCGTCGCGGTTGGCCTCCGCGTTCACGATCACCGTCAGGTAGACGAACCCCGCGGCGACGAGGATCAACAGAAGCGCTACGATCGTGAGAATCGAAGTGAGCAAGGCTCAGGCGCGGTTGATTTTCTTGCAGTCCCCTAGTGTGACCCCACCGGCTCCACCACCATGACCATGAACGACCCCGGAACTATCGGCGGGCGACGGCGCGGGTTTGCCGCGGTCGAATCAGCCGGTGCAGGTCCAAACTTGGCCGAGACGACGTAGATGCGGTGCGTTGCCGGATCGAGGCCCATGTTTCGTCCGCCTTGCGCGGTCTGCACGGTTTGCACGACGCGGTAGCTGTCGGGCGAATCCTGATGGATTACCGTGAGCGTTCCGTCCGCGTTCGAGGCGTACGCATCGCGAAGAACGGGATCGTAGCCCGCGCCGTCGACGCCTCGCCCGATCGGGACAGTCGCGACCACTGTGCCGTTCTTGTAGTCCGAGATCGCCATCACTCCGCTCCGGCAGCCGCTGAACAATCTCTGGTGTCGCGTGTCGATTGCCATCGAGACTGGATTCTTGCACGGCGCGGTCGACCACCGACGCGTCACTGTCAGGGTCCTGGCGTCTATCTCCACGATCTGGCTGCT
>DHJM01000078.1:7071-17515 GCA_002404335.1 Gemmatimonadales bacterium UBA4720 | reverse complement strand
AAGCCGTGGCCCGTCGCCGGCGCCACTGCGGTGCCGTGTGCTCCGTTGATCCCCGTGACTTCGGCAATCAGGCGTCCGCTGTTCATGTCGACCACCATCACCCGATTCTGCCTCCCGATGAACACCCTGTGATTGGGCGCGTCGGGAACTACATAGTCCCAGCCGCCGTCACCGCCGACATTGTAGGTGTGTGTGATCTCGTATGATTGCGCGGCCAGCGAAGGTGCCGCGACGAGTGACAGCAGCAGGATCGATTGACGCATCTATAAGTTCCTCTCGGAAAAGTTGGTCGGCGCGCCGTGATGGTACTCGCGCCAATCTTCGGACGAACGATACCGCAACCCGTCGATTCGCGGGCGTGGCTGTCAGCCTCGCGACAGGTCGGGGCGACCCAATAGCGCGAGGGATGAAGTGAGCATACGCGAAAACTCCGCGGATTTTCTGATACGCGGAGTTTTTACTACTCGAGACCTACCTGCCGACTACTGGCAGCCGTCGACTCAGCCTACGGTTCCCTGCCTGGGTTTTGTGGCTGTTTCTGAGGTCCGCGATCCTGGCTCCGCCGGGCGTGGGTGCTCGGTCCCATGGGGAAAAACCTCGTATTTCCACTGGATGAGCGCCATCCGGTCCAGCAGCTTGTCGAATTCTTCGGGAGAGAGGGAGGTACAAAAGCGCGCGACTCGTCGCGCGATCTCACGACGCACGGCGGCGATTGCTTCTAATTTCCTTCGGTCATCCATTTGACGTTGGTCTGAGCTGGATTGAAGCTGCACCCTCGTTGCAAGAACTGTCCCGCCCAGCGCGGCTGAGTCGGCTCAGAAACCAACTTCGCGCTACATCAGTTCCTTCCGTCCGCCATTCTTTCCAAGCTTTGCCCCACACGTCGATGTCGTGCTCAATCAGGATTTCGCCCGATCACTCGTTCGGGTCACGCTCGAAGCGCGCGTCCCGTTTATTCCAGCGATGCGTTTGATGGCAAGCTGGACACTCGATCGGATCCATCTCCTCGATGGGAGATGCCTCGAAGGTCTGCGGATCCATCGAGAAACCGGTGTAGATCATTTTTCCCGTCGTCGGACACTTGATCAATATGCGGTTCACACTTTCCTCGATCCGAGCTGAGCCGGAGACCTCTGCTGCAAGGAAGGTTCCGCGTTTTCCCTGAGATGATGAACCGGCGCCGGAGCTACCTCACGCATTTGACCTGCGCCTTGACCGCAACGGTCTGTGGAGTTGGCGACATTTGGTTTGACACCACGAAATGATAGGTGCCGGGTCCAGGCAGAGCGTAGTCGAGAGTGGTCTCGGACCCCCTGAACGTTTCCCATTGTGACGGCGCGATCGCCGCGGGGTTGGCGTGCCAGAAGACGTAGTCGTCGTCAGTGAGCAAGAACACCTCGATGTTGCGCCCGAATCCGCCGATACCCCTGGTCGAGCCGACGAGCCTGCACTTCTGATCGGTTTCCGGAACCTCGAACTTGTACTGGAGCGCGTCGCGGGACTGGATGCTCGCTCCCTTGGTGTCGGCGACTTTGATGGTGATCAGAGCCGACGACGCAGTCGAAGCCGCGGGCGCCGATGAGACCGATTGCGGAAGCGTTCCGATCGCCATCGCCGGCTCGCTCACCGGCTCTGTCCTGGGCTCGGGCGCGGCGGCGTACTGAGTAGCTCTCGCCGGTTCGGCGCGGGCTTCAGCGGGAGTCCCCTGAATGAGAAAGGACATCACGCCGTATGCGACGATCAATCCCGCGGCGACGCCGAGGCGCGCCTTGTTGTCGCCGGGATCAGTGCTCGGCGGCGCGTTTTTCGACAGGTCCCAGCCGCACTGCTTGCACTCTTTGTCGTCGGCTGACATCGGCTCGCCGCAGAAATTGCAGTACTTCTTCACGCTCGTTCCTTGGGCGCCATCGTGCGTCGCGCCGGCCGTTAATTGTTGGAGACTCCACCCTTCTTAGTGGGTCGAAATTCTCGGTTGTCAGTGGTGGAGACCTACATATCAGGACGAGTCAGTTTCCGGCTGGCAAACTCGCCGGACGTTTGTTGTCGCCTGCGGCCCGCCAGCATACTCCGGCGGGAATCCGGAGCGCCGTCCCGGTCGGTTCCCGCATCGTTCCAGCGGGCAGTTACAGTTAGACCTGCGCGATCTGTGGCTCCGCGGGCGTGCGTGGGCGGCCCCGGCTCGGCGGCTGCGAGATCTTTTCCACGACGAGAGCTATCTCCTGCTCCGTGACGGTGCTGTCCGTCGCTGAAGCACGCGCAATGTCCGCCTGGGAGATGATGCCGACGCAGCGTCCGTTGGCGTCGACGATCGGAATCCGGCGGACCTGGAGCTCGGCCATTTTTTGCTCGACGTCCCTCAGATCGTCGTCCGGTCCGCAGCAGCTCGCCGCCGGCGTCATCAGATCGTTCAGCTTGGTGGTGGACTCCTTGCCCGTCGCGACTCCGCGCACAGCGAGATCCCGATCGGTCACGATCCCGACGACGCTTCCCGCATCATCCACGATCGGAACGCACCCGCAGTCGCGATCGCGCATCACCCCCGCCGCGTCCCGCGCGGTTTGGTCCGGCCGGCAACACTCGGGCTCCCTCGTCATAATGTCGCGTGCTCTCATCCTTCCTCCTGATTCACTCTGACGGCGTTGGTAACTCTTAACGCACGGCGCGTGCCCATACAGCGGAGTCGTGCGCCGAGGCTCGTTGAAGCATCCGGACTTTCGCGATCCCAGCCCGGTCAGATCCGGGAAGACGGAGGTGGCCTCCACCCACTCGGCCGCTCGAGCGATGCCCTGTCCCACTTGGCGAGATTGGCGGCGGCCTCGTAGGTACTCTGAAGAAACTCGAGCAGCGCACCCTCGGGGTCCGCGTACGTACGGACGCTCTCGTACGGCAGAATCCACTCGTGCATCACGGGGTGATAGTACGCGGCGTCGGGCCGCACGGGCGCGACATCGCAGCCAGCCGGCTCGGGATACGAGTACGCATAGAACGCCGGCTCAGCGACCGGGCTCCCGACCATTCCCGGCCACCAGCCCGCGCTGATGCATTCGTGCGAATAGCCTTCGCGCGTCACATAGTCCGGACAGTTGGGAATGCCTCCAGGATGCGGCGGAGCCGGACGTCCCGAGAATCGGGTACACGAGAGGTCGAACCCGCCCCACCAGAAATGCGACGGACTCGATTTGCCGATGAATCGCCCCCGAAATCTCTTGAGCACGCGATCGGCCTGGACGAGAATCTGCCAGCAGCGATGCGCCGCATCCGGATCATACGACGCGTGCGTGCGATCTTCGGTGAACCGCATGGTGTCCGCCATCTCGACGGGCACGGGCATGATCTTCACCTCGATGCCAAGTGAGCGGAGCATCGACATGTACGCCTCGTAGAAGTCCGCGACTGACTGCGCTATGAGCGGGAGCGCGCGAGTGTCTCCGTCGCTCGTCCGCGCGACCAGCTTGTGGTTGGTGAAGTCGAAGCTGACGTCGAAGGTGCGGCCATCAAATGGTATAGGCGAAGTGGTCAGCCCTCGCTCGGTGACGTACATCACGACCTGCCACCAGTGGTTCTGCATCGGCGCCAGAGCCAGGCGAGTCTTGCCGACCATCTGCGTCCAGCGATGCAGCGTCGTCTGGGTCGGCGCCCACTCATCGAGCGTGAGCTTTGGCCACATCTGCGTCTTCCGTTCCGACAGCGTCTCGATCACACTCATATCTTACATCCCGTTCCCCGTGACTGTCGAGTTGCGAGTCTGGGGCGCATTATTCTCCGGGCACGAGTATGGCAGACTGAAGATTCTCCACCGCTAGCCACGACGCTCAGGAGCCGCTCCGATGGTCACTACGCTTCCTCTTCGACAGCTCGGCACTACCGACATGGAAATCACCCGCGTGGGATTCGGCTCGTGGGCAACCGGCGGTGGTGGATGGGCGTTCGGGTGGGGTCCGCAGGACGACAATGAATCCATCGCCGCAATCAATCACGCGCTCGAGCGCGGCGTCAACTGGATCGACACCGCCGCGATTTACGGGCTCGGTCATTCGGAAGAGGTCGTTGGCAAAGTACTGAAGGGGCGCGGCGCTGCCGACCGTCCGTACGTGTTCACCAAGTGCGGACTGGTGTGGGACGAGAGCGATCCGATGAAGGAGGCCGTCCACTCGCTCGCCTCCAAATCCATGCGCCGGGAGTGCGAGGCATCACTGCGCCGACTCGGCGTCGAGCGCATCGATCTCTATCAGATCCACCGACCCGACGAGTTCGGTGTGCCGGTCGAGGAATCCTGGCGGACCATGGCACAGCTCGTCGAAGAGGGAAAAGTTCGCTCGATCGGGGTCTCCAACTATGACGCCTCGCAACTCCGCAAGTGCGAGTCGGTCCGGCACGTAGATTCGCTGCAGCCGCCCTTCTCACTGATAAAACGCGACGCCGCGGCAGCAGAGATTCCCTGGTGCAACGCCAACCGCACCGGAGTGATCGTCTACAGCCCGATGCAGGCCGGAATTCTAACGGATAGCTTTTCGGTGGATCGTGTGAAAAAGATGGCCGACGACGACTGGCGGAAGAAATCGGTGAACTTCCAGACACCGCACCTCGAAAAGAACATTGTGCTGCGCGATGCGCTCCGGCCGATCGCGCAGCGCCACAATACGAGCGTGTCGGCCGTGGCCGTGGCGTGGACGCTGGCGTGGCCGGCGGTGACGGGCGCCATCGTCGGCGCGAGATCGTCGTCACAGGTCGACGGCTGGATCGACGCGGCTACACTCATTCTCACCGCGGGCGACCTCGATGAGATCGCGTCAGCGATCGAGCGGATCGGGGCTGGGTCGGGACCGACGCGGCCGCCGTCGAGGCCTCGGGATGGCGGGGCGGAGTCGGCGCGCCAATCCCAGCTGGAAGCGAGGTAACCTGACCGCGGCTCGGACTACCCACATTCGACGACCCCAGGTGGGTCGGCAGGCATTTCGCAACCGTTGACGATCAACGATGACGCGCGAGCCCCGTTGAACCACGCAACATTCAAGGATCCACAGGGAAGAATCTGGGATGTTTGGCAGGTGCATCCGTCTGCGGCGGAGCGCCGATTCGTCGACCGCCGCGTGAACGATGAAGATCTCACCGGCACCGTGGAAAGACGCACTGGCCTGGAGCGCCGGGGTGGTGTCAGAAAAAGCCCGCGCGCCTCGGTTGCCGAGGAATTCGCCTACGGGTGGCTATGCTTCGAGACAGCGGGAGAAAAGCGGAGGCTCGCGCCCGTGCCGGAGGGCTGGGACCGCGCCACTAAGGAGACCCTCCAGCAGTGGTGCAGCCTCGCCAAGCCGGCACGTCGGAACACTGGCACTGTAAAGAAGATTCCTTAGGATTATCGAACAATCGACTGCGAAGGATTAATGACCGAGCGTGTTCCTGCTGCGGTAGCCGCTGTTTCCTCGATCGTGATTCTCGTGTACGCATGCGCGACGGCGCCGAACCCCACCCCAACGCAGCAACCCGCGGCCGGCCAGCAGATGCCCGGCGGTCCCCCTGGTGATCCGCGGGTGCCCCTCACCGATTCGGCGCGGCGGGTGCGCGACAGCTTGAACGCGGCGAGGCGCGACAGCGCGTCGGCGACGATGCTCCGCTCGATCGCGGGCCGCGAGAATCAGCCGGCCGAGAGCGTGTTCAAGAACATCAAGATTCTGAAGGGAGTTCCGGCCGGCCGTCTCGTCAACATCATGAACATGGGCTTTGGCCGCTCACTCGGCGTTAGCTGCGGATTCTGCCACGTGCCGGGCAAGTGGGATCTCGACGACAAGGAAGAGAAGAACACAGCGCGCTTGATGTTCGCGATGGTGCAGACGATCAATCGCGACTACATGGCGAAGGTGCCGAACGATCGTGGCGCGCCACCGGTGGTGAACTGCTTCACTTGCCACAGGGGGAACGCGCACCCGATCCAGCCCGAGGGGGCGCCGCCGGGCAGCCGGCCGCCCGGTGCGCCACCCGGATCTGGTGATTAACTAACAACTACAACTGAAGCTATCGCTTCTCGTTCGCCGTGGGGTACGCAACTACAGGGTAGGGCCCAATTGCCTCAACGGTGTAGCCGCTCGCCCAGAAATCCGGCGGACCTTCGCTGTCGGCCACCTTGTGACTCACAGGTTTGAGACCGTTCTTGAGGTAGGCAGCGATCGCATAGAGCTCCTGGTCGGACATGTTGCGCCACGACGGCCACGGCATCGGCGGCGCCAGATAGTGGGGGTGCAGAGGAAAATTGCCCTGTCCGGGAACCGTCGACGTTATCTCGACGTCCGCCGTTTCCTCCGGGCGCAACCCAAAGCGCAGCGAATTGAAGATCTGCCGCTCGCTGAAGCGTCCGATTCCGGTGGTGTTGTCAGGCGTGAGGTTCTTGGCACGCGTCACGAACGGACCAATCCGGAACTGCTGGGTGATCGTGTCTCGCAACCCGTCCAGCCATCCGGCTGCAGCTGGATTATTGCCGCCACCGTGACAGTCACCGCAGGCGTGGCTCACTACGATCGCTCGCCCGTGGAGTATCTGGTCCTGCCCTGCCTGTCCAGTCTGTACGCTGCCGCTGGCAGCGAACGACGACGACGGCGGCGGCGCCGTGCACGCAGCGACGAAGAGAACCGCGAGAAGAGAGATGGGGTAGTGCAATGACTCCGTGGATCGCCGCGTCACGTTTCGCTCCTTGAGTTTTGTTATTTGACTTCGAGAACGCCCATCATGCCGTGGTCTTCATGGTCGAGAATGTGGCAGTGGAACATCCACTTCCCGGGATAGTCGTCGTAGCGAACGATGATGCGCGCCGTGCCGTGCTTGGGGATGTTGAGCATATCCTTCCAGCTGCGGTACGGCTCGGGCACCCCATCGCGCTCGAGCACCTGGAAGTGAAAGCCGTGCAGGTGGAAGGGGTGATCCATCCCGACGATGTTCTCGATCTCCCAGATCTCGGTCGCGCCGACCGTCGTGCTCACGTCCACGCGCGCCATGTCCATCGTTTTGCCGTTGATGAGACCCTGCGAGAAGACAACCGTGCGGACCGCCGTCGCCTTGGTTGAGTCGAGCGCCGGGATCTTGCGCAGCGTGGCGGGAATTGCCACCGGGATCACGGGAGCTTCACCCGTCGTTTGCAGCGTCAGCAAGTCGCGCGTGGTTTCCCAGTCGCGCGGTCTCGTCTGCGGCGCGTAGCGATCGTAGGGAAGATTCTGGAGGACGCTCTTCATGCCCGGCGCGTCGGTGCCGCGGACGAGCAGCTCAACGCGCTCGCCGGTGGTGAGCAGGATCTCCTTCACTTCCACCGGCTTCTCGAAGAGCCCGCCGTCGCTCCCTACGTGCAGGAACGTGTGGCCCGATAGCGAGATGCGGTAGATTCGCCCCGCCGATGCATTCACCAGTCGCCACCGTTGCACTTCTCCGCTGCGGATCGAGATCGTCGGCATCACGTGGCCGTTGACGAAGAGCACGGGGCCTTCGCGCCCGTTTTCCTCGTCGATCCCGCCGTGGTGTGAGCTCGGCTCCGGGAAGTCGATCGAGCCGTCCTGCAGGAACCGATTGTCGGAGAGGATGATCAGCTTCTCAGGCATCGAAGCTGGCAGTGGATCATCGGCGGCGCGAACGATGATTCCACCGAAGAGTCCCTTCCCTATCGCGTAGCCCGTGCGGCGGTCGGGGTGCGGGTGATACCAATACGTGCCAGCCGTTCCGAACTGCACGGTGAAGACATAGTCGTGCTTTTCTCCCGGCGCCAGCGGGTGGAAGGGACTGCCATCCGACTCGAATGAAAGGTGAATGCCGTGCCAGTGCACGGTTGTCGGTTCGGGCAGGTTGTTGGTGAAGTGCACGATCACTTTGTCGCCTTCGCGCACGTCCAGCGTGGGACCGGGAACGCGGCCATTGTAAGCGAAGACTTCGGTCGTGACGCCCGGCTCGAGCGAGAGCGTCGCGACCGCGGCGGTGATGTTCACCTCCACCGTCTTCGGCAGCTTCGAGATGTTTACGAGAATGGAGGGGTTCGACGCATCATTCCCGGGGCGGCCACGCTCTCGCAATGGTGATGTGCGATAGCCGTCGCGCGGAGTAGACAGCGCGAGGAGAGATCCGGACAGTACCAACAGCGCAAGGAGCTTGGTTCTTTGTGCGATACTTGCCCGCCACGGGAATTGTGAAGGGGGCCAATATCGGAGAACTCATATGGCGCGGCAAGACCGTTCTTCGGTGTCGCATACCTGTCCAGTCACGTATCTAGCCCGACGTTGACCCCAAGTTGATCACACGTCCCGCGGGTGCAGTAGAGCCCCTACTATTTTGTCGAGCTCAGGGCGAGCCACCGCCGCGACGGGACGCGCTGGCGCTGGGTGCGAACGCGACACTCCCGACGACGGCCGCGCCAACTACCGCGGTGAGCGCCAGACGCTGAGCTCTCTGGAGAATCTGTCGAATGTTCATTGCTTCCTCGTTGATTTGTTGTGCGAACCAGCCGACGTTGACGCCGAGGTTGATGACGCCGGCGTACCCGTCAGTTGTCTTGGAGGTCTGGAGAGTCAGGGCCGCTTTGTCGGTTGTCGACAGGCTGTTGTAAATCCCGTCGCTCGCGTTGCGCGTGTCTCGGATGCCGCGCGAGCTGTATGGGCTCAGCGTATTTACGGAGTCCGTCAGCGTGTCGTTGAAGAAGAACTGCGAGGTGAACTCGTAGCTCTTCGTCGTCCCCGCGTAGAGGCGGAGCTTGAAGTGGATGTGAACGGCGCGTCCACTCTCACTCGCGGTCGAGAGGTACTTCTCCTGATCAGCGCGAGCGCGCCGTCTCTTGGATTCCTGGACGCGGAGTGGTTGGGGTTTTCCTTGCCGGAGTGAGTCTGGCGGCCTTCGTCACAGAATCCCGAACCGCGGCGCTGATCCGGTCGAACTGCTTCGCCGCGATCCAGTCCGCCGGCGCCATCCAGGACCCGCCGCAGGCGACGACGTTCTTGAGCGCGAGGTAGCTCTCGAAGCTTGTGGTGGTGAGCCCGCCGCTGGGGTTGAACTCGACGCCACCGAAGGGTCCGGAAAGCAGGTTCAGGTACTCGACGCCACCAAGAGTCGAGATCGGCCACAGCTTGAGCAGGGTGAGCCCCGACTCGATCGCGGCTTCGATCTCGCTCGCGGTCGCAACACCCGGATAGACCGGAACGTCGTGCTCGAGACAGTAATCCACGACGGCGCGATTGAGCCCGGGCGATATCACAAAGTGCGCGCCGGCTTTGCGCGCCTGCTCGGCTTGTCTGACGTTGAGCACCGTACCCACTCCCGCGAACATCTCGGGCTGCTCCTGCGTGATGCGGCGCAGCGCATCAAGGGCCGCGGAAGTGCGAAGAGTGATCTCCGCGATCGGCAATCCGCCCGCAAGCAGTGCTCTCGCCAGCGGCACCGCGTTTTTTGGCTCGTCGATAACGATTACTGGGATGATGCGCCAGCGCCGGAGCGCTTCCGTCATCATCGACTGCTGGACGTTCATTTATCCCCTCGGGTTCGTTGGACATAAAGCTGCACATTCCTGTGCCGGCGAAAAAGGGCGGACACTGATCGCCAGTGTCATGTGGCTGTCAGCTAACGCGCGCGATCCACTGGTGCTCTCGGAATACAACGTGCGTTGTGATGCGCGTCTCTATATAAGGAACGGAGCACGTTGGAAACAACCCAGGGCAGCAACTTCGGGACATTGGTCAACAGGGTCCCGGAAGTCACGCTCGTATTCTGGATCCTCAAGATCCTCGCGACAACTGTCGGTGAGACCGCGGCCGACGTGTTGTCCACGACGTTCAAGCTCGGTACCGTCGTCACTTCCTACGTGATGGCTGTCCTGCTGTTGATTTCCCTGGTGTTTCAGCTCAGAGCTAAGAGATACGTGCCGAAGATCTACTGGATTGTGGTCGTGTTCATCAGTGTCGTCGGCACGCTCATTTCGGACAACCTTGTCGACAATCTTGGAGTGAGCCTTACGACGACCTCCCTGATTTTTGCCGTTGCCCTCGTGGCCGTCTTCGTGTTCTGGTATCTGAGCGAGCGGACACTGTCCGTTCATACCATCTATACGCTCGGAAGAGAGCTGTTTTACTGGGCGGCGATCCTGTTCACATTTTCGCTCGGCACGTCCGGGGGAGATCTTCTCTCCGAGCGTCTCGGGCTCGGATACCCGCTCGCTGCACTTATCTTCGCTGCCGCAATTGCCGTCATTTACCTCACTTATCGCGTCAAGATGATGAACGAGATCCTGGCCTTCTGGCTGGCCTACATCTTGACTCGTCCTCTCGGAGCCTCGATGGGCGATCTGCTGACCCAGGAAAAGGATGCTGGAGGACTCGGGCTGGGCACGATTCCAGTCAGCGTCGTTTGTCTATTGGGGATCGTGGGAGGCGTGATTTATCTCTCCCGTCAGGAGAAAAAAGGAGTGCCGGCTGGCTAGGCCCTGCTAGAG
>DHJM01000078.1:6271-6878 GCA_002404335.1 Gemmatimonadales bacterium UBA4720 | reverse complement strand
CGCAATCGAGTACAGCGACGCATACTACACCCGTCTCACGATCCACCACTGGGCGAGCTACGCCGAGCTGCCACTATTCGCGGCGGAGTACGTGCTGGGGCAGCGTCTGCTCAATGAAGAGCGGACGGGTTTCCCATCGCAGGGCCTCAAGACGGCGCACACTACCGTCGCGCTCGGACTCGGCGCGCTCTTCACTATCAACACCGTGACGGGTGGGTGGAATCTCTGGGAATCGCGCAAGGATCCCGCCGGCCGCACGCTCCGTCTCCTTCACTCGGCCGCCTGCTCGGCGCCGATGCCGGGTTCGCCTGGTCGGGCGCGAGTGGAGGCGGCGCGAAACACACGCTGTCTGGCGCCAACCAGCGGTCTCTTTCTCAGTGCTGGTATCAAACTACCCCGCACTGGCGAACGTCGGAGGAATAGCGCAAATCGACAGCGGCGGTGCTCCAATCGCGGCAGTTCGCACCGGTGCGAGCACATTCGCCGCGTTCTCTCTCATCTGTCCCCATTTCGGTTGCACGGTGGGGATCAACGGCTCGGCCTTCCGGTGTCCCTGTCACGGAGCACAGTTCGCTTCGACCGGTACCTGGATCGGGGGGCAGCGGAC
>DHJM01000078.1:555-6138 GCA_002404335.1 Gemmatimonadales bacterium UBA4720 | reverse complement strand
GAGCGCCGGTCGGCGAAGGGTATTAACGGGCGGCAAGCGTCTCTAGCCTTCGCTCGATCGCCACGAGTCGCTCGAGCACCTCGTCGTGCCTGGCCTCTTCGGGCCTCGGAGACTTGGGGACGAACGTCAACGCGCCTCCTGTCTCCAGCCGGCACTCATCTACCTCCACAATCGACCTAATCCCTTGCCGACGCGCAGCCGCCTCCAGCTCCGCGATTGTTATCAGCTCCCTGTCGAGCCGCTCGTGCAGAACCTCCCCGCTCGACACCAGCAGGTCGGGGCTGCCTTCCGCGGCGTCGAGTTTCCCTGATTTGAACAGGTAGCGAACCAGCGCACGATTGGCGAGAAGCAGCACCGCGGCGCCAAACAGTCCTCCGGTCACCGAGTCGTCGTGGCCGATGATCGCGTTCTGCACGGTGTTGGAGAGCAGGAGGAGGACGACGAGATCGAGTCGATTCAGCTGCGACAGCTCACGCTTGCCGGCGAGCCTGAGTCCGAGCAGAACCGCCGCGTAAACCGCGAGAGTGCGGATGGCTTTCTCGAGGTACGGCACGCCCGGGATGAACACGTCGTTCCACAGCGTCGATAGGTAGTGTGATGTCATCGTTCAAGTGTCCCAGTATTCGATGGGTTTGTCACCGCACATCGTAAGCAGAAGTGGAGATGTTTTTGAGGTATTTGTCGAACCAGCCGACAATGTGCCGAAGCCGCTCGACGCGGTGCCACGGTTTCCCAGAGCGCGAGAGCTCGTGCGTCTCGTCCGGGAATCGCACCATCACCGTCGGCTTGTGCAGATACTTGAGCGCTCGGAACATCTGCTCGCCGCCGTCGGCGGGCGGGGTCCTCATGTCTGCCTCGCCCTCGATCAACATCAGCGGAGTCGTCACGTTCGCGACGTACGTGATCGGGGAGACTTCAGCGAACCCCTTGGGATCTTCCCATGGCGCGGCGCGGAACCACGTCGGATTGAAGAGCGTGAAGTCCGCCGTGTACCAGAAACCCGACCAGTCGGCAATTGAGCGCATCGACACCGCCGCGGCGAAGCGGTGAGTGTGCGTGACCGTCCAGTTCGTCAGCACTCCACCACCGCTGCCCCCGGTTACTCCCATGTGGGTCGAATCCACGTATCCTCGCTTGAGCACTTCATCGACGCCGGCCATCAGATCCTTGTAGTCGTCGCCGGGATAATGGAACTGGATGATGTTGGCGAAGTCCTGCCCGTACGAAGTGCTGCCGCGCGGGTTGGTGTAGAGCACGACGTAGCCCTTCGCCGCCATCCAGAGAAACTCGTGCGTGAACGAGGAACCGTAGGCGCCGTTGGGTCCCCCGTGGATTTCGAGGATCAACGGATATTTCTTCGACGCGTCGAAGTGCGGCGGCTTGAGAATCCATCCCTGAACCCGCCGGCCATCGAAGCTCTTGTACCAGAACTCTTCCGGCACGCTGAGATCGAGCTGGCTGAATAGCGGTTCGTTGATGTGGGTGATCTGCCTGGGAGTCGGTCGCGCGGTGTTGGCATCCACGACATACAAGTCGCCGATGTTGGTGGCTGTCGAAACCAGGGTGACGATCTTCGACCCGTCGGCGCTCGCGCTGTACGAAACGACCTCGTGATCGCCAGTCGTTACGGAGTCGACTTTTCCATCCGCGGTGGAGAATCGCTTGAGATTCGCGGTACCGTTCTCCGTCGTTACCACCACAACACTGTTTCCGTCCCGGCTCCATATAATCCCGCCGCCGGATCCCGCGCGCGGGGCATGCTGATCCGAGCCGATTTCGCTCTCAACGTCGAAGTCGTAGGCCGTGGTCAGATTTCGCGGGTTGGAGCCCGGAGCGGCATCCACGATGAAAAGATCGGGCTCATCGTAAAAGCGGACCGGCTTTCCGTTCGCGTTTCCAGTGAATGCGATTCGCTTTCCGTCCGGTGAGGGTGCGATCGTGCCGATACCACCGTCAATGCTCGCGACTTTCGCGATCGTGCCGCCGCCCGCTGGCACGGAGTACAGCTCATCACCGCCCGTTGCATAGTACGGCTCGGGCCGCCGGTTCGACGTGAAGTAGAGACGCGAGCCATCGGGCGACCAAGCCGGCTCGCCTTCGTCGAAGTCGCCGAAGGTGATCTGCTTGAAAGTCGGAAGGGCTCCCGTCGCGCCGATGGACGCGGGCACGGTCCATATATGGCCGTGCGCTGTCGGATCGGTGTAGCCGCCGCCATTCCAGCGATATTGCGCGCGCGTGATAACCCGGACATCGCTAACGTGCTTTTTCAGAGTCGAATCGGCGACAGCTTTTTTCGCTGAATCAACCTTCGTCTGCGCCGACGATGAATCCGGAGTGGAGACGAAAGCAATCGTGCGTCCGTTCGGCGACCACACTGGAGAAGACGCGCCCTTGGGAGCGTCGGTGAGCACGCGCGCTTCCCCGCCGTCCATCGAGATGAGGTAGATCTGCGACGGCTTGGACTTTCCATCCACCGGCTCGGGCGTGCGGACGAAAGCGATCTCCCGCCCGCTCGGCGACCAGCGCGGCGACCTGTCGTTGCGGCCCGCTGTCAGTGGACGCGGAGCCGCGCTCCCGTCCGAGGGAACCACGTAGATCTGCGTCTCGTAGCGATCCTTGTCCTCATTCACGTTCACGAGCACGAACGCCACCTGCGATCCGTTCGGCGACATCTGCGGATCGGCGGCCCACACGAATTTGAACAGGTCCGTCTCGGTGATCGGCCGGCGACCTTGCGCGATGCTGAGCCGGGGGGTTGCCGCGGCGAACACGAAGAAAGGCGCGACTGCGTACCAGCGCAAGATTTTCATTTGGGTTGCCATGGAGAGAAATGTCACGACTAACCTAAGGCCGGCGGAAATCGCCCACCAGCATATACGCCGACCGCGATCGAAACCCGTTATATGTTCAATATTGCCACACAGTCGGGATTCTGACCGGTCGGAGTGCGACTAAGGAGCTCTGTGATGAACCATTCAGGCGGATGGATGGGCGGATGGATGGGCGGCGGAATGTGGATCTGGACGTTGATCGGCCTGCTCGTTGTCGTCCTGCTGGTCGTCGTGATTAACAAGCAGTCCAGGAAATGATCGACGGTTCACGACCCGCATGCGAACTGAACTCCCACCGATAAGGGGTTAACTGATGCTGATCAAAATTTCCACGGACAAAACGGTGAGCGAGACCGCGGCGGCGTTGCAGGACGCCGTTCAGGCGAATGCATTTGGCGTCATGCACGTTCACAACCTCCAGGAAACCATGAGGAAGAAGGGAGTGGAGTTCCCCCGCGAATGTCTGATCTTCGAGGTGTGCCAACCTCAACAAGCCAAGAAAGTACTCGATGAAAACATGGACGTCTCCACCGCGCTGCCATGCCGTATCTCCATTTACAAAGAGGGGACTAAAACCATTCTGGCTACTTTGAAGCCAACCACCCTTCTGGCCATGTTCAACGCCCCGCAACTGAAAGGGGTGGCGCAGGAAGTGGAGGACACGATCGTTAAAATCATGAAGGAGGCGGCATCATCATCGGCGGTTAAAGAACCGTTCGTGGGGGCCGGAACCCGACCTTGAGCCCTTGCGCCCTTTGTGACGCGATCCTTCGGGCTTAACGACTTCACAATCCGATACGTCTACGGTGTGAACCCCTCTCAGGAGCCCACTCATGAGGAAGTCGTATGCAGCAATCGGGATGTCACTCGCGGCCGCGGTAGCGAGCATCTCGATCCCGGCACTCGCCACATCGTCCGCTTTCGCTTCACCCGTCCCAGCGTCTCAGGTCATGCCCGTCGCGCAGCAGGCCACTCGCCCACAGGGTGCGGCAGCACGCGCCCGGCGTGAGCCACATCCGGAGATTCGAAGGGCCATCGCGGCACTCGAGAGCGCCAAGACAGCCATGCAACACGCGAGTCACGATTTCGGTGGCCATCGAGTGGCCGCGCTCGCCGCTTGCGACCGAGCCATCGAGCAGCTGAGGCTCGCGCTTCAGAACGACAAGCGCTAGGGGATGGTTCGTTCCGCGAAAGCGGACATCCACAGAACCGAAGCAGGGGCTTGTTTGCTTACAGCCCCTGCCTCGGTACTGAATGCGCCTCGCGATCGTTACTTCACAAGCTCCGCAGTAGCGATTGCCCCGTTCATTTCCGGAATGATGGTGGACACCTTGACGACCTGGCGCGATGCCTTGTCCACCCAGAGCGTCGTGGTCTCGCCGGAACCACCATCCGCCGGCGTGATTTCCACCTTCCACGCATCAAAGGAGCCCGCCGGCACCGTCACCTTCTCGCTGCCCGTGACCTTGAGCTGCCGCGGCTTCACCTTCTGCGCCATCAGATCGAAGTTGCGGTAGGTCGTGGTGTAGCCCTCGGCCAGCGGCAGTGCGGCGACCACATCGTTTGCTCCCGCGCCGTCGGCGAACAGTGCGCCGCCCAGATCTGCGGCGATCGGCCGCTCCTGCCCGTTCATCGTCATCTTGCCCGCCGCCTTGTTATCGGCGAACGCGACCACGATCGTAGCGGGCCCCTGATGAATCACGCGGCTTCGCAGCAGCAATGTCCCCTTGTCGATGGTCGCTTCATCGTTGACAGTCATCATCGGCATCGCGGTTGCCTCGGTGACGACCCACGTGCCCGCCGTATCCTTCACGGTGCGCGTGATATCCATCGGAATCGTCTGCCCCTGCGCGGCGAGCGTTCCCTTGTAGGTCGCGGTGCCTGGCCTGAGCCCCGCCGTCGGCTTGGGCGCGCCCGACGAAACTTCAACTTTCTTCGCCAGCACTACGGTCTTGGGATCGATCGTCAAGACGGCCATGCGCTCCGTGATAGCCGGCGTCAGGCTCTGCTCGTACCGCCCGCCCAGGTGCTTCGCCAGGAATTTCTCGGCCGTTGCAAACAGCACGAGATTGTTGATGGGCCGAGCGAAGCCGTGGCCCTCGTCGGGCGCGAGGATGTATTCCACCGGGAATCCACGATCGCGCAGCGCGATGACGATCTGCTCGCTCTCCGCTCTGTTCACGCGGGGATCGTTGGCGCCCTGGACTACCAGGAGCGGAGCCTTGATTTTCGCCGCGGAGTTGAGTGGCGACTGTCGCTGTAGCTGGGCGAGACCTGCGGCCGTCTTGGGGTTCCCCATTCGCTCATTGAAGATGGTTCGGATCGATTCCCAATACGGCGGAATGGAATTGAGCAGCGTGATGAGATTGGACGGCCCTACTATAGATACGCCGGCCGCGTAGACGTCCGGCGTGAAGGCGAGGCCCGCGAGCGTCGCGTACCCGCCGTACGAGCCGCCCAGGATGCCGACGCGTTTCGGATCGACCGTTCCCTGCGAGACGAGATAGCGGACGCCGTACGTGAGGTCGTCCTGCATCTTGTCTCCCCACTCGTTGTTGCCGGCGTTGAGGAATCTCTTGCCGTAACCGGTGGAGGCTCTGAAGTTCGGCTGAAGCACCGCGTACCCGCGGTTGGCGAGGAACTGCGCGATGGGGTTGTAGCCCCAGCCGTCGCGCCCCCACGGACCTCCGTGAGGAAAGACGACGAGCGGGAGATTCTTTGGCGCGACGCCAACGGGAAGCGTGAGGTACGC
>DHJM01000078.1:0-432 GCA_002404335.1 Gemmatimonadales bacterium UBA4720 | reverse complement strand
GCCGAAGTCGACGCGATTGAGCGGATCCGACTCGACGAGCTGCTCCGTCTGGGTCGCGGGATCGAACAGCACGAGACGCGTCAGGTCGGGAGCACCCTTGTTCGTCTCCATGTAGACCTTGCTGTTGTCCTTGCTGAAGCGATCGGGACCGCAGCTCTCGAAGACGGTGCAGGAATAGATCTGCGTGAAGCCTGTCGGATCAACGCGCAGGATGTCGGTGTCGCCCTTGTCAGTGGAGCGAACGGCTAGACGAAGCGCGCCGGCGTTGTCGAAGACCCAGCCGGTGATGCGCTCGGTGTTCTGGCGCATGAGAGTGCGCTCACCGGTCGAGATGCGGACGCGATAGAGATCGTGCCACGCCTTGTCGCGATCGTTGATGCCGACGTACATGATGTCGGGGTCGGTTCTGGGCACGGCGTAGATCTGAGTCTG
>DHJM01000141.1:56110-56498 GCA_002404335.1 Gemmatimonadales bacterium UBA4720 | reverse complement strand
ATCAGCTCGCGCTTGTTGACGCGCGCGGCCGCAACCGAGACATCAGCGGCTCCATAGTAAACCAGGAAATCTTCCCCTCGCTCGACGAGACCCTGGGGGAAGACAACGCGCACCCCTGTCCTGAAGTTCGCCATGTCTACCTGCGGAATCGACTCGCGCTGGATCTCGTAGGGCGCTTCGGGCGTGAGCGCTGGCGCATCTGACACGTAGAGAACTTTCTCCGGATTCTTCAGGTCGAGCACGCACCAGCCCATCGAGTAGACGTTTCCCTCTTCGATTGATGTCGCACCGTGAAATGGCAATAGCCAGCCGATGTCCGTGCGCACGGGCGGCGCGCCGGCGCCGACGCGGGAGCTCCGCCAGGTATTGGGCCGCGGTCCAACGAGGG
>DHJM01000141.1:55121-56001 GCA_002404335.1 Gemmatimonadales bacterium UBA4720 | reverse complement strand
ATGCGCGGCATCGGCCGATGGAGGATGACGTACTTGCCGTCTATCTTCTCTGGCAGGATCACGCAGTTCTTGTTTTCACCGTCGATGCGCGGGCCGTGACGCTTGTAGCTCGTTGGACTAAGCAGGTCGTCCGTCGTGATGAGGCACACCCGCGGTCCGTCCCGCGAGTACCCGGTGTAGGTGATGGCGTAGCGTTTTTCGCTCTCGAAATACGTGATGCGGGCGTCCTCGACGCCCCATTGCTCGTAAGGCGCATCGCGCGCGACCGCGGGACGATCCCATATCTCGTCGATTCGCTTTCCGTCCGCCGACAGCGCCAGGCCGAGACACGATCTCCGTGACGCTTCCTCGAACACCCGAACGAGCAAAAGGACTCTGTCGCTTGCGCGGTCGACTGTCACTCCAGGATTGAACGTTCCGCTCGCCTTGACGAACGAAATGTCCGAGGGGCGAATGAGTGGGTTGGTCGCAAGACGCTCGAGCGGCGCGATCATGAAGTTCCCCGCGCCACCCATTTCGAATACAGGCGTCCAAAGTGCTTCGCCGGCTCGAGGTAGTACTCATCGGCGCTCACGTCGAGCACACGAGCGATTGGTGCCTGCACCAGTGTGCCGTCGTCGCGACGCTGCCGGAATTTCCGGAACACATCGGCGGCGGGCTTCTCGCTCCCGTCCGCGCGCACGAGCCCGAACGTCCGCTCCCGGACAGCGGTCGCGAGCGGGGGTCGTTCGAACAATCGCGGGTCGTAGTCGGCGTAACACCACGCGTAGGCACCGGCAGCGCCGGTCGCCACCAATCTCTCCAGCACCGCCTCGTAGTACGCCGCCTGCTCTTCCTCCGACGCCAGGTACTGCGACCTCGGGACTCCCAGGAAATCGTC
>DHJM01000141.1:53621-55075 GCA_002404335.1 Gemmatimonadales bacterium UBA4720 | reverse complement strand
CGAATACAGTGGGTAAGCGTGCATCACATCCTCGTCGACGATGTCGGCCAGATCGTCCACGCGCATGTTGTTACTGGTAGTCAGAGATGGCAGGTGCGCGCCGATCCGGATTTGCACGCCCGGCGCCTCTGCGCGGATCGTGCTCGCGAGCATCGAGCCCCAGGCGCAGGCCGCTTCCCGCGACCGAGGGAGCTGGGCGTCATCGATCTCGTTCGCGAGGTCGAACGCGCGGATTGCCGCATCCCCGGCGAAGGCGCCCGCGCACGTCTGCGCGAGCACCGCCTGGGAACGGAGAATGACCGGATCCGAGAAAAGGTCACCCGGGCGGCCCTGCGCGTCGAGCATCCAGGCCGGCCACCAGATGGTGCCGCTCATGTTGAGGACTATGAGCGTTGGCACCACCCTGAGCCCGGTGTCCGCGGCCGCGCGGACTACTTCCACCAGCCGCGCGATCATGCCGCCGTCCACGGTTGACGGGGCGGGGAGGAAGTCCCTGGTGCGCGCGAACACCCGCACGACGTCGAAGCCGAGGTCAGCCATGTGCGTCATGTCATCGCGCACCTCGCCTATGTCGAAATCTTCCCACATGTACATCGCGCTACGGCGAGGCCAATAGTTGATGCCCAGCTCGAAGGTCACGCCTCCACCAGTCCCGACAGAATCTCCTGTAGTGACAGATCGGCGACGGCCGTGACGCCGTCGGCGGCGCCGTAGTAGACGCGCACGAGATCCCCGTCCGTCAGGGCGCCGCACGTGAACACGACGCTGCCGAAGAATCCTTCGCGCTCGTACGGCGCTTCGGGCTTGAGAATCGGCTCGCGCGAGCGCGCTCTCACTCGAGAGGGATCGTGCCGATTGAGAAGCAGGGCGCCGAGCGAGTAGGTGGGCGGCGAGCCAGTGACGCCGTGATAGATCGCCAGCCAGCCATCTTCCTTGCCATAGTGCACGCGGAACGGCACCGCGCCGCCTCCCACCTTCGTGTCATCCCAGCCACTTTCCCTCGGCGTCGCGACGAGGTGGTGGCTCCCCCACGACTTCAGATCCGACGATCTTGCGGTCCAGATCGAATGCTGTCCCAGACCTTCCGGCATAGGTCTGTGCAGCGCCGCGTACAGCCCCCCGATCTTCTCGGGAAAGATCGTGACGTTGCGGTTGGGAGGCGGGAAGATGACCCCGTGCCGCTCGAACGTTTTGAAATCCAGGGTCGAGGCGAGACCAGTCCCGATTCCGTAGTGTGACACGGCGGTGTAGGTGATCCAGTACACGCCGTCGAGTTGCGTGATGCGCGGGTCCTCGATTCCGAACGACTCGTAGGCGGTTGCGGCAACGAGCGCCGGTAGTCCCTCGACATCGAAATGGATGCCGTCAGTGGAGCGCGCGACTCGCAGGTGCGACATCGACGTGAGCCAGGTCTTCCCATTGTCGACTACGAGCCGCGGATCACTCACATCCGG
>DHJM01000141.1:41122-53575 GCA_002404335.1 Gemmatimonadales bacterium UBA4720 | reverse complement strand
TTGAAGATGGGCGCGGCCGCCAGCGCGCTCGACATCTTCCGCGGAGCCTCCGCCACGCGCAGCAGCAGCACCACCTGTCCGTCGTGTCGAGTGACAGCGGGATTGAATACGCCCAGCACTTCGAAGTCCGGCCTCGAAGGCAGGACCATCGCCGGGGTGATGATCGGGTTTTCTGACGCGCGGTTGGCCATCACGCGCTACACACGGCAGAGCCGGACAGCTTCAGCGAGTGAAGCGCGCGGATCGCGTGTGGGTACGAATTCCTGCGCAACGTATCCCGTGAATCCCGATTCGGCGATCGCTCGCATGACTGCCGGATAGTTCAGCTCCTGGGAGGAATCGATTTCGTGACGCCCTGGTACCCCGCCTGTATGGTAATGCCCAATATATCGGTGGTTGTCGCGGATCGTGCGGATCACGTCGCCTTCCATGATCTGCATATGGTAGATGTCATAGAGGAGCTTGAATCGGTCCGAATTGACCTGCTTTGCGAGCGCCACGCCCCACGCGGTGTGATCGCACTGGTAATCCGGATGATCGATTTTCGAGTTGAGCAGCTCCATGCACAGCGTCACGCCGTGCCGCTCCGCGATTGGGACGAGAGGAGCGAGTCCGCGCGCGCAGACTGCGCGACCCTCATCATCGCTCTGACCGGCGCGGTTTCCGGAAAAGCAGATCACGTTCGGCACTCCAGCGGCGGCCGCGAGCGGAATCGCCCGTTCGTAGGCGGGGATGAGCCAGGCGTGGTTTTCGACGCGGTTGAATCCCTGCGTCAGGCGCGTTTCCGGGTTCGGCACAGTCACGTATCCCATCGCGCACGTGAGTCCGTGCCGCTTTGGGATAGCCCACTCGTCCGGCTCGAGAAGCTCCACCGAATCGAGTCCCAGCTCGCGCGCCATCTGCGACAGCTGGTCGATGGTGAATTGGTGGAAGGGCCAGCGTGTTACAGAGAGCTTGAACGCCGATGCGGTCGTAAGAACCGTGGCTTCAGCGGGTGCGGGCTTGAGCCCGATGAGTCCCGCGGCTCCGGCCCCCGCTCCAACGAGAAACGTCCGCCGAGTGATCTCACTGCTCATTCATGCCTCCTCTGCGGGTGGTGGCGAATGTGGGAGGTCAGCCCGCCTGGTGTCAAGCGAACCAGCGCGGGGCCAGGATCGCCCGTCGGCCAGGCATCCGTAGCGCTCAACGCCGAAATGCTTCAGATTCTTCGCGGACTCCGATTTAGAGATCGCGGAGCGTAGCGCAAAAGGGCTCGGCCGTCCACTTCTCTCTCACCGAAGAAACGCCATGAGCAACCTCAGCATCATCGACATCCTCGTGATCGTCGCGTACTTCCTCGTGCTCTCGGGGATCGCCTTCTGGGCCGCGCGTAAAGAGAAAAACGTGAGCTCGGACTTCTTTCTCGCGAGCAGGGATGTGGGTTGGCTTGCGGTCGGGGCCAGCCTCTTCGCTTCGAACATCGGGAGCGAGCATCTCGTGGGGCTTGCCGGGACCGGAGCGGCGAGCGGTCTGGCCGTCGGCCACTTCGAGTGGCTTGCGAGCTTCATCCTGTTGCTCCTGGGCTGGCTGTTCGTGCCCTTCTATCTGCGAAGCGGCGTTTACACCATGCCGGAATTCCTCGAGCGCCGCTACAACCCCGCCGCGCGCTCATACTTCACCTGGGTGTCCATAGTCGGTTACGTGCTCACGAAGATCAGTGTCACGTTGTACGCCGGCGGCGTCGTGATGCGAGCGGTGACAGGGTTCGATTTCTGGACCAGCGCGGCCATCCTCATCGTCATTACCGGGCTGTACACGATTTTCGGTGGACTGCGCGCGGTGATCTATACCGAGGTGATGCAGGCCGTGGTGCTGATCGTGGGATCAGTTACCCTGATGTTCATCGGTCTCCATGCAGTGGGCGGCTGGTCCGGGCTTCAAGCCAGAGTGCCGCCTGACTTTTTCTCGATGTGGAAACCGTCCAACCACAAGGATTTCCCCTGGACAGGAGTTGTCTTCGGAGCACCGATCCTCGGCATCTGGTATTGGTGTACGGATCAACACATAGTCCAGCGCGTCCTGGCGGCCCGCAACATCGAGGAAGCCCGTCGTGGGACGATCTTCGCCGGCTATCTGAAGATTCTTCCGGTCTTCATCTTCGTGCTCCCCGGTATCATCGCCTATGCGTTGTACGCGGACGTTAGAGGCGGCATGACCGACGCTGCCTATCCGATACTCGTCACGCGCCTTCTCCCGATCGGATTCAAGGGCCTCGTCCTCGCCGGGATGCTCGCGGCACTAATGAGCTCACTCGCTTCCGCGTTCAACTCTGTCTCGACCCTGCTGACATGGGACGTCTACCGCAAGTGGAGGCCGAGCGCCAGCGAGGCGCGTCTGGTGTTCGTGGGGCGTGTGACCACGGTGATACTGGTATTCGTGGGACTCGCCTGGATTCCGGCCATGAAATTCGTCTCGTCGCAGCTCTACATCTATCTACAGAGCATCCAGGCGTACATCGCACCACCGATCGCGGCGGTCTTCCTCCTGGGGGTCCTGAGCCCACGGCTTAATGGGAAGGGTGCTCTCGCCGCATTATGGTCAGGCTTCGTGATCGGTTTTTCGCGTCTGGTGCTGGAGCTTGCGAGGGCCAAGTTGCCGAGCGGGACGTTTTGGTCGTGGCTCGCAGGGATCAACTTTCTCCATTTCGCGGCACTTCTCTTCCTCCTGTGCAGCGCAATCCTTATTGTGGTGAGTATGATGACTCCACCTCCGGCTACTGAGCGCGTCGCGGATCTCACACTTCAGACCGTGGCGCCATCGGACGCCGTGAAGACAAGTCCTCGAGAGAGGAGCCTGCAAATCACGCTGTCGGTGCTTCTTGCCGCGATAATCGGCGCGCTTTGGATAGTGTTCAGATAAGAGTGTTGCTTACTAGCGCGAGACAGATCCCTCGGCGCTAACAAAAAAGGGAAGACGACCTGCCCGGAGCCCCCCAGCCTTCAAGCTGGGAGCCCCGGGCAGGTCGTCTTCTTTTGCTTTGCAGTCAGTTGCGCCTCGCGCCTACGCCGGCGTTTTCTCTCCCGACGCGTCGATCTCAAGCGGCAGCCAGAGAGTGAACGCTGATCCGCGGCTATCAACGCTCGTCACGGTAAGGTCGCCCCCCAAGAGGCGTGAAACCCGACGCGCAATGGCCAGGCCGAGGCCTGCCCCAGGCATGTCTTCATGGATCTTCAACCTGGAGAACTCGTCAAATATTCGGTCGACCTGATCGCTCGGGATGCCCGGCCCGGTGTCGATTACCTCGATCGCGGCCCAACGCTGGCCGCTCGTGGCGCCGTCGCGCGTTCTTATCTCCGCTCGCACTTTGATCTGTCCGCCTGCCGGCGTGTATTTGATGGCGTTGGACAGCAGGTTCCCGAGTATCTGTTGCACGCGTTGCGGATCCGTAGTTATCGGCGGAAAATCACCGGAAAGCTGAACGTCCAGCCGGTGTCCGCCGGCGGCGGCGCTTGCCGAATGTTCGTCGATGGTCTCGCGGATAACGGGCAAGATCCGCGTCTCGCGGGGGGTGATCTTCAACTGGCCGCCTTCCGCGCGGGATAAATCGAGGATGTCGTTGATGAGAGAGAGCAACGCATCGACGGATTTGCGTATCCGCGCGAGCGTCGCTTTCTGTTCGTCGGTGAGCGGGCCTTTTATTCCCTGCTCGAGAAGCTCTGTGTGGCCAAGAATTGCATTGAGTGGGTTCTTCAGGTCGTGACTCACTCCCCTCATGATGCGAGAGCGCGCCTCGATGGCCTGCTGGAGCTCGGCGCGCCTGCTTTCGGCCGTGGTGGCAAAAAGCCGAATGCGGCGGGCGAGCCATCCGACGATGAAGGCCGCAACCAGCGCGAGCATGCCTACGAGCACGGTCACCCAACCTTGCGCGCGATTCATGGCGGCAATCTCGGCCCATCGTCGTTGCGCTCCTGTGCTCAGCGCTTCGTCGAGGCGTGACGCGGCTACCAGCAGGTCTTCATACTGGGCGCTATGAAACGGATCCGTTACCCGACGCGTTCCGGGCGCTTCCGCCAGGGAGCGGTCGATCGCGGCGTGCCACGCCAATTGCAACGTGTTAAGATCCCTGAACTCCCTTTGGGCGCTGGGGCCCAGGCCGGCGATCAGCGGCTGAAACTCCGCGTAAGCAGCCAGCTCATCGGCGACCGCGTCGCGGTAGCGAGCCGTGAGCGTGGTGTCCCTCGCCTCGAAGATGCGGTGGAGCAGAACACCCTCCACCGCGAGCGCGACATGAATACGTGTCACCAGGCCGCGTCCGGGCTCGACCACCGATCGCAGGTCTTCGTGCAGAGGCTCGACGAGTCGTGTGCGCAGCACCGGGATCACGACCAGCGCGACAAGCGCAAACATCAGCGTCGCGAGAGGAATCCAGATGCTCCATTGCTGGGCGGGACGCGCGGATTCCGCGGCGGAGGCCCCTCCGCCATTCTCGTCAGTGAGCATTACGCGGGCACGTTCAGCATTCCCACTTTCCTCGCACGTGTGTGGAGGTTAAGGAATGAAATACGCAATGTCAGCAGCAAAGTTCCGACGATGTTGCCATGATCGTGCGGAATCTTACCAATAGTCGCTGACAGTCCATCCATCATGTCCGCGCTCGTAGCGTATTCATGCCGGCAGGCCTGATCACTTTCCACTCAGTAAACCTGGTCCCATTCCGCGGACAGCCTGATCGCGGAATCGATGATTCCAACCATGCTGTAGGTCTGGACGAAATTCCCCCACAACTCCCCTGTGTTCGGATCGATGTCCTCGGAGAGCAGGCCGTGCGGATTGCAGTGCGCGAGCACTTTCTCGAAAAGAGCGCGCGCTTCATCGCGGCGGCCGGTCGCGGCCAGCGCGTTGATATACCAGAACGTGCAGACGACAAACGCGTTCTCGGGCGTTCCGAAGTCGTCGCGCTCGCTGTACCGGAATATGAAGTCTCCGCGCTTCAGTTCCACCTCGATCGCGCGCACCGTGCCGACGAAGCGCGGGTCGTCCGCGGGGAGGAACCCGATTTCGTGCAGACGTAGCAGACTTGCGTCGAGGGTGTCGCCGTCCATCGTTCCGACGAAAGAGCCGAGCTTGGCGTTCCAGGATCTCGCGCAGATGGCGGCGTGCATCCGATCGGCGTGGGTGCGCCAGTATGCAGCGCGATCCGCGAGCCCAAGATGTGTGGCGATACGGGCGAGACGGTCGCAACCGGCCCAGCACATCACACTCGAAAAAGTGTGGACACGAAGTTTTCCTCGGAGCTCCCAGATACCGGCGTCCGGCTGATCGAACAGTCTCGCGGCCTGCTCCCCCAGCGCCTCCAGTCGTGGATAAAGCGTGTCGTCGCCGCGGCGTACCAACCTGCGGTCGAAAAAGAGGTGAGGTGCGGCCATTATTGCCGCGCCGTAGACATCGTGCTGCACCTGCCGATGCGCCTGATTGCCGATTCTGACCGGACCCATGCCTCGGTATCCGGAGAGACACTTCGCTTCGTGCTCGTCTGGGACTGAGCGCCCATTGATTCCGTAGAGGGGCTTGATTACTCCCGCCTCCGCTCCCGCGACGATGTCGAGAATGAATGCGAGATAGCGCTCCATCGTACGGGTGGCGCCAAGGCGGTTGAGCGCATTGACGACAAAGTAGGCATCGCGAATCCAGCAGTATCGGTAGTCCCAGTTGCGCCCGCTGTTCGGCGCCTCGGGAATGGACGTTGTAACAGCCGCGACGATCGCGCCTGTGTCCTCGAAGACGTTTAGCTGAAGCGTGATTGCGGCCCGGATCACCTGGTCCTGCCACTCAAACGGAATGGCCAGCATCCGCACCCATTCGCGCCAGTGCGAAATCGTTTCGTCCAGAAAATGGCGAGCGATCTCCGCTACGGAGCCGTTGACCGTTTCGTCCGGTCCGAGAAGCAGCGTCACGGAGTCCTCGAGGTAGAACGGATTCTCATCGAGAACTGCGGTGGTCGACGCGTCGGTCGTGAGTCGCAATACCACGTCCCCGCCGTAGTAGCGGATGTGATTGCTTCCGGTCGTCGTGCGCGGCCGCTCGCACCCGTAGTCTCGCGCCGGGCGCAACTTGATCTGAACGCGGGGGTTTCCGGCGATCCGGCGCACCTGGCGCACTACCATCATCGGGCAGAACAGTCGCCCGTACTGCCGGAAGCGCGGAGCGAAATCGGTGATCTCTATCGCGCCGCCCTCGGAGTCGAAGGATCGCGTGACCAGGATCGGCGTGTTCATCAGGTATTCCTGCTCCGTTCGTACCGAATCGACGAGCTCGATGCGGAAAAGCCCGAACTCGTCCGCGCGATCCTTGTCCCCATTCAGGAGAGAACAGAACGCCGGATCCCCGTCGAACCTCGGAAAGCAGGCCCATTTGATCTCGGCAGCCGGGTCAACGAGTGCCGCTATCGTGCCGTTGCCGATCAGGGCGAGATCGAGAGAGGACGAAGGCGATGTCCAAGTTTGCTGCTTGCGTGCGCTCATTCCTCGTCCGGGCGCTCGAGCCAGGCACGAACGGCGCGCACGTCGGCCAGCCGCCAGCGTGCCACAGTTGGACCGCCGCCTACCTTGATGGAATGTCCGCCCATGGCGTTCACCACCACGAAGCCGTGCTCGTCGGTGACGTCGTCGCCGACGAATACCGGCGTGCGGCCGCGGAAGGGTTCCTCCCGCATGAATTCATGCACCGCTTCTCCCTTGTTCTTTCCGCTAGGCTTGAGCTCGACGACCCGTTTGCCTGCCTGGGCGGCAAACTCCGCTCCAGTCGCGGCCGCGACCGCGTGCATCGTTCGGTGCGCAAAGGAGGCGAGCGAAGGTGCAGCGCGGTAGTGTAGCGCCAGTGACAATCCTTTGTCCTCGAGTGTAAGGTCGGGATGGCGAGCGATCGCTTCGGCCAGTCGGGTGCGGGCGAAATCGAGTTTTTCCGACATGATGTCGTGACGGGTAATCTTTCCCGCCCGGCTCCGCCGCTCAAGGCCGTGCTGTCCGGCGACCGGGAGATCGGAATCGCCGAAAATGGAATCAACGTCCGCAATCGAGCGCCCGCTGATGAGAGCGAGGGCGCCCCCGGTAGCATCGTAAAGCTGGAGAACCAGGCTACGCAAGATCCGTTCGAGTACTATCTCGGACGGCGACGGCGCAATGTCGACCAGGGTTCCGTCGATGTCGAAGAAATAGGCCCATGAGCTGAGCGGAACGGGAAGCTGATTCGGCCGGCTCGCAAGACGACGCCGGGGCTCAGCGGAAGCTTTCACGCTGAGCGTCGGGGGAGGGGTGCGCCGGAACGTCCGGCAATCCAGCGTCGGAACCGCGAGCCCATCTGCTCGCCTGCAACGGCCTGCCCAGAATCCTTCCACGACGACGCATCGTCGCCGCGTCGAGAAGCATCCGTCCCGCCCACCGGTAGACGTTGAACTCACTGATCAATCCACGCATCAGCCGCATGCGGGTGCGCTGCGTTCGGAGCGGCATTGCCAGCGCAACGTTGAGAGCGGCGGCGCATTGATCCGCGTCGTACGGGTTCACGATCAGTGCCTCCGGCAGCTCTCGCGCAGCGCCCGTGAACTGACTCAGGATGAGAACACCACGTTCGTCCTCGCGGGAGGCTACGAACTCCTTGGCGACCAGATTCATCCCGTCGTGCAAGCTGCTGACGAAGCAGAGATCCGTGCCGCGGTAATACTCGTAGACGGACTCGGGCTCGTGGTGCTTGGCCTCGAGAATGATTGTGGGATACTTGCTGCGGGCAAAACGCTCATTGATACGGGCCGCCAGCGCGCGGACGCGCTGCTCGTAGTCGTGGTACTGCTCGATGCTGGCCCTTGTCGGAGCAGCGATCTGGATGAAGGTGAACTTGCCGATCCACTCGGGATGAAGCTCCAGCAGCCGCTCCACCGCGTTGAAGCGCTCCTCGAGTCCCTTGGTGTAGTCGAGTCTGTCGACGCCGAGTCCGATCGCGTGATCGCTCGGCAAGGCGTGCCGCTCGCGAACCCGGGCGCGGCACTCTTCAACGGGAATGGCGACGAGCGATTTGTTTGGCGGCCACTCGACCGATATCGGGTATCGCTTGATGACAGTCGTTTGCCCCTTGAAGGAGACACTGAAAGTCTCGCGGTCCACCATTGCCTCGAGCTGCCGGTCTACGGTGTCCACGAAATTGTTGCAGTGAAACTGGGTGTGAAAGCCGAGTATGCTGCTGCCGAGCAATCCGTCAAGCAGCTCCTGACGCCAGGGACAAATCGCAAATGCTTCCGGATTGGGCCAGGGAATATGCCAGAACGCGATGATCGTCGCGGCTGGAAGACGCTCGCGCACAATGCGCGGTACGAGCGCGAGATGATAGTCCTGCACCAGCACGATCGGGTCTGACGACTTGGCCTCCTGAACTATCGCGTCCGCGAATTTTCGATTGACGCGCTCGTATTGGATCCAGTCGGAGGTGCGGAACGTCGGGCGTACGTGCGCGATGTGGCAGAGCGGCCACAGTCCCTCGTTCGCGAAGCCGTAGTAGTAGCCCTGCTCCTCTTCCTGCGTCAGCCAGACCCGCCGCAGCTGGTACGATGGATCCTCAACGGGAACATGAATGCGGTCGTTACGATCGACGACTTCGCGGTCAGCCGAGCCGCTGCCATGCGCGATCCACGTGCCCGAGCACGCGCGCATGATCGGCTCAATTGCAGTTACGAGTCCGCTCGCCGGACGCTGGATGACGATGGAGCCGTTTTGCCGGACGTGGATGTACGGCTCCCGGTTGGAGACGACGATCACGTCCTGACCGCGGAGCTCCCGATCGAGAATTCCCCTGAGCGTCTCCGGAGTCCAGGCAAGCTGCTCCTCGTCCCGCAACCGATGCTCCGCTTCGATATCCCGGATGAGTGTGCGCAGATCGTCGGCGATCGGCTGAAGCTCCCCCTCATCGGATGGGTGCGCCGGCCTGAGCAAGCCCTCCCCACGCATCAACGCCTGAATGCCGTGCACCCAGCCGCGCCAACTGAGCTGGGCGACTGCCACGGTGATGAGCGAAACCACGACACCCAGTGCGACAAAAAAATAGAAGAGATATTGCTTGGTCTGTGCGGACCTGCGCTCGACGAAGCTCATATCCTGCACGACTACGATCCTGCCGACAGTATCACCGAAAGGGGCGATGGGCCTCACCGAGACGAGCAACGGACCCTGCGCCTCGGTCAAGACTCGACCCGTCGGATCCGAGAAACTATTGAGGTTGGCGCAATTGATCTCACCCGGCAACGTTGCCGTCGCGACCGGCGTGCCCTGCGGCGTTCCGCACAAGCCCATTGCAAACACCCGCTCGTCCTGGGCAATGCGCGCAAAAAAACGACGGATGCCGGGAGTGTCATTGGCCGCGACCAGGCCGTAGAGCGGCTCGTCGACGGTATTTGCGACCAGTGTCGCCCTTAGATTCAGATCCTTGACGAACCATTGTACGGTGAGCCTGTCGACGAGCGGCATCACGAGGTACGCGAGGGCCGTCAGGACGATCACCAGCGGGACGATGAATCGGAGAGATAGCCTCAAAGTGGAATCCCGAACATAGTTCGTAGTCTAGCCCGCACGCACGGTGTTGTGAACCTCCTACACCGGCATTCGTCGAGGGTTGCTATTGACGTGAGCACCAATCGCGCCGTACGCTCTCTGTCGCCGACAAAAGAGCTCAAAGCATGGTGCGTGGATTCATCGGATCTATGAAAGGGAGAAACGTCGCATGAGAGGCGCGTTTGTGCTGCCGGTGATAATTGTGGCAGTCCTTGGCTCAGTTTCGGTGATCGCCCCGTCGAGTCTTGCGCAGACCCGCACGGTCTCCCCAGTGCTCGCGTTTCCGGAGCAGGGACTCGACGATCCGGCCGCGTATCAGGGCTACCAGACTCGCTTCTTCCGCGACACGAAAGGGAATGTCGTGCAAGTCTACCTCGACGCCCGGAGCGGACGCGTCGTGAATCTCCTGCCGGACGCGGTGAACGAGAGCGTCGGCTTCACCGTCCGGGATGGATCGGGCAAGCCGATTCGCCTCGAGTGGGGATCGGCAGATGCCATTGTGTCGCAGGCAGGCAATCGCCGGACGATCGAGTACCAGCTCGTCGCGAATGCGCCACAGATCCTGATCGGCTGGGTCCTGCTCGGCTCCATGCGCGTCGAGCGCGATCTCGGCTATTCGGGGCGTGAACTCGAGCTGTTCGACTGGCCCACCTTCAGATTGCGGGAGCAGGAGGAGCTGATCGCAAATCTGGATCGCCTCGATCCGGCCGAGCGGCAGCGCCAGTTGGGATTCCTCAACGCGGGGTTGACGTCGGATCTGAGGGCGAGGCTCGAGCCCGATCTCATCACTACCGGCGTGCGCGACCGGCGCGGAGTGACGGCGTCTCAGACGACGCTCGACGGGAAAACGAATCTTCAGCTCGATCTGAGCCCTGATCCGCGTGACGCATCAATGATGGTGACGCTGCCGATCATCTCGATCCGCGCCAACGCCAATCGTCCGATTCGATTCACGGTCCGCGTGACGACTGATGCGCCGGCGCTTACTCCGCTCGGGCGGGATCAGATTTTCAACACCGCGTTTCTTCGCTTCCTGAGCGACGCGCGCGTCGCGGCTGACCGTGCGCGCGGCAACGTCGCCAAGAATGCGACTGCCGCCGCGACGGTCTCCCGCTATCGCCAGCTCGAGCGCGACGTTCGTGGGACCGAGCTGCTCAGCTCCAAAGAAAAGCTGATGGCCGGGCTCCCCAACTACGCGACGTACTTCGGCCGCGACATGATGATGACGTCGCTCATGATGCAGCCGGTGTGGACCGATGCGATGCCCGAATTCGTGATCGCGAGCGCGCTCAGAAAGCTCGGGCCGGAAGGCGATGTCAGTCACGAAGAAGCGCTGGGCGGGCAGGCGATTCGCGAGAATGCCGCGGAATACAACGCGCACATGGCGGAATATTTCCGTTTGATCCGGCGCGGAAGTCGATCGGCGGCTGACACGGCGCTCGCGCACGCGCGCGCGCCGCTCGCGAATCTGCAGACGGTCCGAGAGAACTATCACATGCGCGACGACGAATTCCAGCTGCCGGTTGTCGTCGCGCGCTACCTCGGGAATCCCGCTGTCACCGCGGCGCGAAAGAAAGCATTCCTGATGGACTCGTCGGGTGGGAGAGGGCCGCGGATTGGCCTTCTCCTGAAGGAGCTCGCCCTCGTGTCAACGCTGGCCGCGCCCTACGCGCGCGATCCCGTCGTACAGAATCTCATCGGATCGCCTCGTCTCGATTCGACGCATTGGCGATCAATCAGCTGGCGTGACAGCAACGCCGGCTACGCGAATGGCAGATTCGAGATGGACATCAATGCGATCTGGGTGCCGCGCGCGCTCCAGTCGATCGCCGAGATTCTGGCGTCGCTCCGCGCGATGGGGCTCTCCCAGAGCGATCTCGCCGCATTCGCACCAGGGAGCCGGGCAGGAACGCCGCTTGGTGATTTGGCGCGCGACCCGGCGTTGCTCCAGCGCGCGATTCAGAACTGGAGCGGCGCGACGCGGCACTTCGTCGTCACGCTGACCCCCGAGGATATCAAGACGAGGGTCGCGGCGAAGCTGCAATCGATTCCCGCTGGGGAGCGGTCATACTGGCGGGCGGAACTTGCCAAGACGGCTGCTGACACGCTGCCCCTCACTTTCCTCGCGATCTCCCTCGATTCGGCGGGCAAGCCAATTCCGGTCGTGAACACTGATCCTGCGACGTGGCTCCTGCTGCGAGACGGCAGAGATACCACACCCGAGGCGATCGCGTCTGTGCAACGTGATGTCAGTGCCATAATGCGACCGTACCCGGTAGGATTGTTCGTCGGTGGACTCGGTCCCGTCGTCGCGAATGATGCCTACGCATCACCCGCTGTCTGGGAGGCGTTTCGGAAAGACACGTACCATTCGCCGCGGGTCGTGTGGGGGAGGGAGGTGAATCTGATACTACTGGGACTCGCGAATCAGATCTCCGGCGCAAGGAATGACAGCGCGCGATCCAGGAGTCAGGATCTCATTGAATACGTCGATGCGATGCGCGGCGCACTCATGCGAACCTACCTCGCGGTGGACTCGTCCGGGCTGAAACACAATGAGCTGTGGAGTTATGAAATCGACGGCGGAACGCTCAAACCGATTCGCTACGGAGCAAGCACAGATGTGCAGCTCTGGAACGTGACCGATCTCGCGGTACAGTTTGTTCTGAAGCGGCTCGGCGTTTACTGACATGAGGCTCGACCGGCTTTCCCTCGTGCGATCGACCGCGCACGCACTCCTCTGCGCCGCGTGGCTGCTCACGAGCTGCGGGCGAGCTTCCAACCCCAACGAGACTGTTCTCACCTTCTCCGGCTCTGCGCTCGGCGCCGAGGGGACGCTCGTCCAGAAGCAGCTACAGCGGTTTATGCAGCTCAATCCCGG
>DHJM01000141.1:40015-41010 GCA_002404335.1 Gemmatimonadales bacterium UBA4720 | reverse complement strand
GACGTCGTCTGGACTCCGGAGTTCGCGGCGGCGGGGTGGGTCCTGCCGCTCGACAAGTACGGGCCGCCCAGAGCGGAGTTTTTTCCAGCAACGGTCACGGCCAACACGTGGGCAGGAAAACTCTACGCGCTGCCGTGGTTCGCGGACGTCGGGCTTCTCTATCGTCGCACCGACCTCGTTCCGAATGAGCCGAAGACGCTCGAGGAGATGGTGGCGGACGCCCAGGCGGCGATGTCGCGTCGCGGTGGGCCACGCTATGGAATCGTCTGGCAGGGCGCGCGCTACGAGGGGTTGATCACCGGCTTCGTGGAATATCTCGGAGCGTTCGGCGGCCGCATCATCGATGACAAGGGCGAAGTCGTCGTGAATCGCCCCGAGGCCGTGCGCGCGCTCGAGTTCATGCGCGACGAGCTGTACAAGACGAACGTCGCTCCGCTCGACGTACTCACCTGGCACGAGGAAGAAGCGCGCTTCGCATTCCAGAATGGAAACGCCGTCTTCATGCGCAACTGGCCGTACCCGGTCGCGGCAATGAGCGATACCGCGCAATCCAAAGTCGCGGGAAAGTTCGCCGTCTCACCGATGCCGGCGTCGGGAGCTGCTCCCAGCGGGCACTCCACCGCGGCTCTGGGCGGAGCACAGCTCGCGATCAACGCTTACACCGATCACCCCGATGCCGCCTACAAGCTCATTGCCTACCTCACCGCGCCGGAGCAGATGCTCGAGCGCGCGCAAGCGGTGGGACAATACCCGACGCGGCCAGCGCTGTACAACGATGCGCGCCTCCGCACCGCAATCGCGATCCCGCTCGACAACGCGCGGCGAGCCATCGAGAGCGCGACGCCTCGGCCCGTAACTCCGATCTACACGGAGCTGTCCGAGATCCTGCAGATCGAATTGCACCGCGCACTCGTGCGCCAGGCAGAGCCGAGGGATGCCCTCAACTCGGCGGCAGCGCGCATCAATGCGCTGATCGAGCGGACGGGGATGCGCAA
>DHJM01000141.1:38261-39919 GCA_002404335.1 Gemmatimonadales bacterium UBA4720 | reverse complement strand
CTCGGCTGGACTTTCTGGGAATCGCTGCATCTACATGAGCTGAGGATGCCGTGGCTCGGTAAGCCGTTCGTCGGGCTCGCGAATTACATCGAGATCGCAAAGGATCCGCGCTTCTGGGCGGCGCTCGGTCACACCGCGTTCTTCACGGTAGTCTCGATCTCGCTGGAGCTCCTGATCGGACTCTTCCTCGCCCTTGCGATGAATCGCGTCTTTCGTGGACGTGGATTCGTGCGCGCCGCGGTCCTGGTGCCGTGGGCGATTCCAACGGTGGTGGCGGCGCTCCTCTGGCGCTTCATCTTCGAGTCCCAGGGCGGAATCGCCAACGCACTCCTGGTCGACGCGGGAATCCTGAGGCAGCCGATGGTCTGGTTCATCCAGGCATCGACGGCGTGGGTACCGGTGATTCTCGCCGACGTCTGGAAGACGACTCCCTTCGTCGCGCTGCTGCTCCTGGCGGGGCTACAGAATATCGACCTGACTCTGTATGAAGCCGCGGCGGTGGATGGCGCGAACGCGTGGTGGCAGCTCCGGCACATCACGCTCCCGCTGCTCAAGCCGGCGATTCTCGTGACGCTGATCTTCAGAACGCTGGACGGATTCCGCGTCTTCGATCTGATCTACGTTCTCACGGGTGGAGGGCCAGGCACGTCCACCGAGCCGGTGGCGCTCTATACCTTCAACGCGCTGCTCCAGAATCTCCGTTTCGGCTACGGCTCCGCGCTCTCAGTCGTGATCTTTGCGATCACATTCGGCCTCGCGATGTTCTACGTGCGCGGACTGGGCGTGCGACTCGGAGGAGAGGAATCATGAAGCTCGCCACCGGGAGATGGGTATTCGGCGGGGCGCTTGTCGCTCTAATGCTGTTCACCCTTTTCCCGTTCTATTGGGCGATCGTCGCATCGCTCACGTCCGACGCCGCGCTGTTTCGCGATCCGTCGCTCTGGCCGCAGCACCTCATCTTCGATCACTACCGGGCCCTGTTCACCGAGCGTGATTTCATTACGCCCATCCGCAACTCGCTGGTCGTCGCGGGAACGACGACAATCTTCTGCCTGATCGTCGGGACTCTCGCGGCGTATGCTCTCGCCCGAATCGAATTCCGGGGCAAGGCCGCAATCATGGGGTTCATCCTCGCGGTAACGATGTTCCCGCAGATCTCGATTGTGAGTCCGCTTTATCTGTTGCTCCGCTCGTTGCATCTGATCGACACGTACCCCGGACTCATCATGCCGTACATGACGTTTGCGATGCCACTTACGGTCTGGGTGTTAACTGGCTCTATCCGACAGATCCCCAAGGATCTCGAGGAGGCCGCGCACGTGGACGGCGCCACGCGAGTACAGAGCTTCACCAAAATTCTGCTGCCACTCGCCGTGCCGAGCCTCGCGACGACTGGAATTCTGACATTCATCTACTGCTGGAACGAGTTCCTGTTTGCCCTCTCGTTCACGCTTGGACCCGAGCGGCAGACGGTGCCGGTGGCGATAGCTCTGTTCCGTGGGCAGTACCAGGTGCCTTGGGGGGAGATTTTGGCGGCGGCTGTTGTCGCGACAGCGCCCGTAGCGGCAATGGTTTTGGTATTCCAGCGTCGGATCGTGCAGGGACTCACGGCGGGGGCGGTAAAGGGCTGAGTTACTGAACTGAACGGGATCCGAGAT
>DHJM01000141.1:35181-38128 GCA_002404335.1 Gemmatimonadales bacterium UBA4720 | reverse complement strand
AACGGGATCCGAGATCTCAGAGGGCATAGATGCCTGGTGATAGGAAAGGCATGCCGACCGTACTCGGCAAATCAACGGCGGATAGTATGCGCTGTATCGCGCGAAGAGCGGTCGTCGGGTTGTGTCCATTGACTGACATCTACACTTCTGAGATCTCGGATCCCGTTCAGTCGCTGTTTCATAAGGAGAAGTGATGGCCCGAATTGCATTGGAGCACGTGGACAAAGTGTATCCGAACGGCTTCATCGCCGCCCGAGACCTGAGTCTCGAGGCGAACGATGGCGAGCTCCTCGTGCTCGTCGGGCCCTCGGGCAGCGGCAAATCGACCGTGCTCCGACTCATGGCCGGCCTCGAGCGCGTCAGCGATGGTGTGATTCGCATCGGCGAGCGCGACGTCACGGACCTTCCGCCGCAGCAGCGCGACATCGCCATGGTCTTCCAGAATTACGCGCTCTACCCGCACATGACCGTCCGCCAGAATCTCGGATTCGGGCTCAGCATCAGGAAGCAGGCGCCCGCCGTGATCGCGGAGCGCGTCAACGCGATTGCCGCGTCGCTTGGCCTCGAGTCACTGCTGGACCGGAAACCCGCGCAGCTCTCGGGCGGGCAGCGCCAGCGCGTCGCGCTTGGACGCGCGATCGTGCGCGAGCCCCTGGCGTTTCTATTCGACGAGCCGCTCTCCAATCTCGACGCACAGCTTCGCGTCGAGACACGCGTCGAGCTGGCGCGGCTGCATCGCAAGCTCGGCGCGACGATGGTCTACGTCACCCACGACCAGTCGGAGGCGCTCACTCTGGGCGACCGCATCGCGGTGCTCAAGGAGGGAGTGCTGCAGCAGATCGCCACGCCAATGGAGCTCTACCGCCGGCCCGCCAACAAGTTCGTCGCCGGATTCATCGGCAGCCCGGCGATGAATTTCATCGAGGGAGTAATTCAGCGCCCGGACGGTGCCGCTGGTCGGATCGGGATGTGCACCTTCAAAGGGATAGATCTCACGCTCGACGTTCCCTGCGACGGGGAAACTCGCTGCGTCTTCCTCGGCGTGCGCCCACAGCACATCGAGGTGAGCGGCGATGGCGAGAACAGACCCAAGGCCGAAGTGGCCGTCGTCGAGCCGATGGGGAACGAGCAGATCGTCTACGTCACGCTCTCGGGCGGGGATCGGCTGGTCGCGGTCGCTCCCCCGCAAGAGCCGATCAAGCCCGGCGACATCGTCTCGATCCGGATTCGCCCCGAAGGCGTGCATATCTTCGATGCGGAGACCGGCAGCCGCATCGAGGCGTCGCCGTACGCGATCGAGCGCTAGCGAGGCAGCGGGGTTTCTCCCGTGTCGTGCGGTCCGCCCTCGTCGTCGAGCCACGCTTCGGTCGCCGGGAGATCGGTGAATATTTCTACTTCGATTCCCAACCGTCGTGTAGCCAGCGCAAGCCGGGCACGAGATCGGGGTCAGCGACCAATGCGTCCAGGAAGGGATGCAGATCTTCCACGCCGACTACACCTGTCGCGTACGACTTTAGCAGCCGCTCTTCGCGTGAGATCGTATACGTGATTGGCATCGAGTGGCGATATAACCGCAACTACGTCGCCAACAAACCGCTGTGTATCGGATTCAACGGGCGCCCCAGCCCGTGACGGCTCAGGTGCTGGCGATCCTTCGCAGCGCCTGAATCGCGTCGACGATTTCCTTGCTCGGCATCGCGCCCGACATCACAATGGGCACGAGCTTGTCGTCTCGGTTGTAGAGGTCGTTTCCGAAGTACAGCTGACCGTTGTTGATGTACGTCGTGAAGTAGGTGATGAAGACCGGAATTTTTTTCGGCACCTTCACCGACTTGTTGTCGGGCGGGTTATCCATCTCTCCCTGGACCTTGTCCGCGGGCCATCCAAGAACCCACTGCGCCAGCTCGACCGGCTTTTCCACCCGTATGCAGCCATGACTGAACGCGCGCACATCTTCCTTGAACAGCTCGTGGTTCGGCGTGTCATGCAGGTAGATGTTGAAGTCGTTCGGGAAGAGGAATTTCACGAAGCCTAGCGCGTTCTTGGGACCGGGGCGCTGACGAACGCGCGTCTGACCATTCTCCTGGTAGGTCTCCATGTTCTCGCGCGCCATGTAGGCGGCGCCTTTCGGGAAAACCTCTTTCGCCGCGATGTCGGGCGTCACGTTCCAGTAAGGGCGAAACACCACCGTCTCCAGCGAGTCCGCGAATACGGGCGTTGCCTTGTCCTTGTATTCCTGACCGACGATGACTTTCATCTCGAGGGTTTTCTGCCCGCTGTCGTACGCCTCGAGCCTGAACGCCGACACGTTCACGAAGATGTAGCGTGACCCGAAGCTTCTCGGGAGCCAGCGGTACCGCTCCATGTTCGCCGCGATCTCGCCGAGCCTGTAGCTCGCCGGGACGTTCATGGATTCGATCGTCTCTTTGCCAAGGGAGCTGTCGACGTTGATGCCGTGACGCTCCTGAAAGAGCGCGACCGCGGCGCCAAGTTCGCGATCGTACACGTCCTCCGTCGACGCACTCGCACCCTGGAAGGATGCAACCATCGAAGCCTTGCTTGGGCCGTTCGTCGGAACGATTCCCTCGATGGCAAGTCGGTTCCGCACCGCTGCCAGTACTGCCGAATTCCCGCGCGCGCCCGGCTTGAGGTTCTCAGTTGCCGGAACCGGTTGCCAGCCGCCCTTTGCGACGATGAGACGATAATTCTGTAGCTGCTTGCTCAAGCCGGCGTAGTCGTCGTCGGTCGGACGCATCGTCGCCAGAGCTTTGTCGAGCCGCTCGTAACGCAGATTTCTGACGAGAGCGCTGTCGATATTCTCTTCCTCGGGATCGACGTGCCATGCCTGCGCGACGGTGCGCGGATCCACCTGTCCAGTGAGAAGGTCCTCACCAAGAGACGTGTAGGAGGCCGTGAGAATGACGTCCGCGGTCGCGAGCTGCTCGGC
>DHJM01000141.1:34562-35079 GCA_002404335.1 Gemmatimonadales bacterium UBA4720 | reverse complement strand
GCTTTCGTGCGCGTCTGATGGAGCCCGTTGCTGGTGAGCCAGAGCGGATTGCTTCCGTAGATCTTGTAGAGGCGCTTGGTGTGACCCCACTGGTCGTCGTCGATCCGGTCCAGCTTCGGACCATCCAGCTTCTTCTGTATCAGCGCTTCGATCTCGGTGGCCGGAACGCCCTGCACCGACGCGAGCTTTTCCGGCGCCCACGTCTGGGGGTTCTCAGTCTTGCCGGTGCTCGCCGTCTCGCCCCGCTTGCAACCGGGAAGGACTGCGAGTCCTGACAGCAGAGCCATCAAGGCTACTCGTGGGCGAACGGAGCAAAATGCCATAGCAATTGAGCTCATATGGGTCTGTGGATCCTTAGGCGGACGTAGTGGGATTCGGGCAGATGTCGTGGTGGATTCTGCCGGCGTCAGGCTTTTTCACCACCGTGTCTGCGAGAGCACGACGGTGATGGGTGGCTCGTGAAAAAAATCCGGGTTTACTGCACGCATTGTCCGTGCGGATCCGGCTTGGCCTTGTC
>DHJM01000141.1:34088-34369 GCA_002404335.1 Gemmatimonadales bacterium UBA4720 | reverse complement strand
AGCTGCACGTAGTCGGAATTGCCATGGTTTTTCACGCCTGCAATCGTCATCCCGGTGTTGTCGGCGGCGGCCCCGCGACCAATCATGTCCATGTTGAGTTGCGCGACGATCGATTCGCGCGGGACCGTCGGATGATCGGTGTACCACTCCGATCCATAGAGACCGGCTTCCTCACCGACGTGCCACACGAACAGCAGCGACCGCTTGGGCTTGACCTTTTGCGCCGCGAAATACTGCGCGATCTCGAGCACGCTCACGCTGCCCGAGCCGTCGTCGTCGGC
>DHJM01000141.1:33358-33837 GCA_002404335.1 Gemmatimonadales bacterium UBA4720 | reverse complement strand
CAGCCGATGTGATCGTTGTGCGCGCCGATCGCGACGTACTCGTCGCGCAGCTTCGGATCGCTGCCCCGGATCACCGCCACCACGTTCCGCGCCGGATACTCGGTTGGGGACTCCACAAAGCGNNTGCGGATCCGGCTTGGCCTTGTCTACGACTGGACGGTGATCATTGTTCGCGACCCTGGTGGCGAGATCGGCAACGTACTGCGCCACTCGCGCCATCCGGTCGTAGTCGATGTACTGCGGCTCGTCGGTCACCTGATGGTAATCGGCGTGTCCGCCAGTCGTGAAGAAGATGATGGGAATTCCGTAGCGCGCATATTCATAGTGATCGCTGCGGCAATAGATGTTCTGTGGATGTCCGTTCGCGTCCATTGAATAGTCAAAGGCCAGCGGACGCTTCTCGCCGCGATTCACCGTTTCAGCGAGATCGCCGAGCTCGGTTGAAAGACGCCGCGATCCAACGAGCTGCACGTAGTCGG
>DHJM01000141.1:32875-33105 GCA_002404335.1 Gemmatimonadales bacterium UBA4720 | reverse complement strand
CTGCCCGAGCCGTCGTCGTCGGCGCCGTTGTAAATCGAATCCGGTCGTGCTGATGCGCCGTTCGAGCGCTTCCTGATGTCGGCGATCAGCGCGTTGACCTGCGCCTGCTGCGCGGCATCGAGCTGCGGCGGACGATCGTCCGCGCCACCGGTGCGGAAGAGATGGTTGACGACGTAGATCGAATCGTGCGCGACCGGACGCGTGCTCCAGCCGATGTGATCGTTGTGCGC
>DHJM01000141.1:32356-32643 GCA_002404335.1 Gemmatimonadales bacterium UBA4720 | reverse complement strand
TCGGTTGGGGACTCCACAAAGCGGGGCGTCGATGTGACAGCCGATCCGACAGCGCCGACTTTCGCGCTGTCGATGTTGGCGCCGAGCAGCGCGTCCGCGACACGGCTATTGATGTAAAGGAAGGAAGGCAGCTCGGGATCAGTTCCATCCCTGAGAAGCTGATTCGGCTGCTGAAAGATCTGAATCATCTGCGGCGGCATGGCCTCGAGACTCGCGACGGCGATTCCGGCCGCGTTGGCAAAATAGCGCGTCGCGATCCCGCGGTTGACGCCGCCGCCCGAGCCCTG
>DHJM01000141.1:26276-32240 GCA_002404335.1 Gemmatimonadales bacterium UBA4720 | reverse complement strand
CCCCACGTTCCGCCGAAGATCGCCTGCACTCCGTTGAGGGTTCGGGCAGCTGAACCCTGATCCCGCAGGACATAGTCCGTCCATGGAGCGAATGCGGTCGTCCCGACCACCAGCTTGCTGGCCGCGTCGAACTTGCGATCGACGACGTTCACCGCCTGGAAGAAGGTGCCGTTGTCACCCATCGGAGTGAGGCCCATCCGTTTCACTTCACTCGCGATGTACTCCACGCCTTTCACGTTGCCGGCGGTCGCCAACAGACGACCCTGCATGGAATCGTCGGCGAAGATGTAAAGGCGAGTCTTGAGGTCGGCGGGTGTGATGGCCGCGGTGGTAGGAGTCGGCGTGTGAACACGACCGCGCATCAGCACGTCCCAGCTCGGCAGCGCGCCGGCGTCGGAAGGAGCGGTCGCGGCCTGTTGAGCGGCAGCCGAGCCCGCAATAAGGGACGCCGCGACTAGGGCGGTGGTTCTCAGGAGGGTGGTTCTCATGTGGTTGGGAAGGAAAGAGAGATGCCTGTGCACAGAGTCGAAGCTATGGGAATTAGACACCGGCGGGGTGGAATTTGTTTGCCCTGCCCGGCGATTCAGGCCGTACGGCGGCCCGGGTGGAAAGTGTCGACCGCGCGCTTGAGCAGAGCGATCTGGCCCTCGTGATACGCGTGGTGCTGGAGCAGTCCCCGGATCAGAGTCCCGACGGTCACGCCGGCCCCGAGCGACGGATCGCGCTGGTCCCCGATCCAACGAAGCAGGTCGTCCGGCTCGAGCGAATCAACCACGGCCTCCAGCTCCTTATGAGCGGCTGCGAGATCTCCCTGTGCCGAACGCCAGGCGGCCTTCCCTCCACCGACATCGGGTGTTGGCCAATCCTCGGGCGGAGATTTGGGGGCGGAGCCCCGGACGCGGGAGGCAACCTCGTGCGTCCACGCCGTCATGTGAAGCACGATCTCCCAGATCGTGTGGCCCCGCGGGATGTTCCTTAGCGCGGCGGCGTCGGCATCGATGCCCTTGAGCACGGTGGTGATCGACGAGCCGTGCCACGGGTCGCCGTCGTAGACCCGATGCAGGTCTTCCCGCAACGCTTCGAAATCGGATTTGGGGCGACTCATGTTCGTTCCTCGCTGGATCATGCCGGCTTGCCGCGCATGCTCGCGACCACGTCTCTCACAAGCTGAACCCCTCGGCGAAGCTCCGCCAGCTCCCTCGTTTTCATCTGCCCGACGGCACTCGCCAGCTTTTCGACCCGGCGAGCGCGCCCGGCTGAGAGAACCTTATGGCCTTTCGGCGTAGCCTCGATGTGCGTCAGCCTCCTGTCGCGCGTGTCGCCTTTTCGCCTGACGAGACCATCCTTCTCGAGGCCCGTCACGATCCGGGTCATCGTCGGCGGCTTCACCTGTTCGGCCCTCGCGAGCTCACCGAGAGTGAGAGGTCCGCCAAAGACAACGACGGAGAGGGCCGAGAGACGGGGAGCCGACAGCCCGCTGGCGTCATCTTCCTTTCGCAGCTGCCGCAGGAGATGGATCGCCGCCGAATGGAGCTGGTCTGCGAGCGCTTCCGCGTCCTTACCCTTTGTCACGCTTCCGGAACTTCACTCATCAGGCCGACGACGTTCCCCTGGCCGTCCGAGAGCTCGCAGACCCAGATCTCTTTTCCATTCATGCGGGCGATGACTCGTGGCTCCGCCAGGCTCTTCGCGCCGGAAGACTTGATGCGGGCGTGCGTCTCTTTGATGTCGGTGACGTCGTAGAACAGGACTGCGTGCTGCTGGTCTCCGTCCTTACCCTGGGCTGCCGGACCGGCGAGCATCATTTGCACGCCGCCGCAATCGAAGAATGAAAGGGCTGGAGGTGCGTCGAACAGATGTCGCAATCCGAGTACGTCGCGATAGAAGGTTTTGGCCTCGTCGACAGAGTGGACTGGTATGGCGATCTGTTTGATGCGCGAAAGTGAGACTGCTGAAGGGGTCATCGAGCGCTCCGCTGATGGGGAGATCGTTAGCCTAGCTAACGATATCTTTGCCCCGCATTTTGCACAAGTTGCGGAATCGGGTGTCAGGCGCGGAACCCTTCGCCGAGCTGCTAGTCGGGGGGCGCCACCGGCTTTTTGCGGTCCTTGGCCCGCAACTCCTTCTCGACCATCTCGCCCAGGTCGCGCAATGACTCGACGTCCTCGTCGCCGAACTCGCGCGGCGCCTTGTCCATGATGCAGAGCGTCCCGACGTTGTGGCCACCGGGTCCCTTCACCGGCTGGGCCGCGTAGAACCTGATGTGCGGTTCTCCGAGCACCAGCGGATTCTCGGCGAATCTCGGATCGAGCACCGCGTCCTCCACTACGAAAATATCGTCGCCGTTAATCGCATGACCGCAGAAGGAGTGGTCGCGAGTGCTGTCGGGGATGGGCAGGCCCTGCCTGGATTTGAACCACTGGCGGTCGCCCTCGACGAACGAAATGCCGGCGAATGGAACGGTGAACATGCGCTGCGCCATGCGGCTGATCTTGTCAAAGCGCTCCTCCGGTGGCGACTCGATAGCGGCGCCGCTCAGGCGGAATTCCACCAGCCGCTCCGCCTCGTCCTGAGGGATGAGCGGGCGCATTACTTCCTCCGTCTCCGACCAGAGTCCGCGGCTCCTCATCACCGCGGTTACGCGCGCGCGGAATCGACTTGCATCGATCGGCTCGTGGAGGACATCGTCCACGCCCTGCGACAACAAGTCGTTGGTCTCACTTTCCGAGCCCGCCGGAGCGATGACGATGATCGGCATGTCCACCAGCCCGACGACCGTGCGTGCCGCGTGTACGACCTGCCGTCCATCGAGGATCGGAAGCTTGAGTGTCACGACCAGCGCGTCGGGCGGATCCTGCGCCAGAATGCCGAGCGCGGCCGCGCCGTCGTTGGCTATCTGCACGGCGAAGCGGGCTTCCACCAGGATGTCGTTAAAGCGCACGCGATCAGTTTTGTCACCTACCGCCAGCAGCACTCTCGATGGCTTGGCCACTCCGTTCGCGTCGAGCTCGGGAACGTACTCTGCGGATACCCGCGGCGTGTTGGAGCGCGGAGTCCGGCGACGCTCGAACTCCGTGTACGGAATTACTTCCTCGGCGGTGGTGTCGCCTTCGGCAATATGCCATAGCGCGTCGGCGTCGAATGTGTGAAGTGCGTTCGTCCGCAGCGCGTGCGAGCGGATCTCGTCGGCCGTCTTGCCGATCGTGATCATCCCGCGGATCTCAGGCGTGATCTCGAGAAACTCGATGATTGGAAGCCGGCCCGTATAACCCGTGAACCCGCACTCGGCGCAACCGGTCGCCTTCACGTGCCTCGCCGTTCCGTAGACGCGCTGCTGCGCGGCGCGAACCATCGGGTGCAACTCCTCGATGGGTGCTTCGAACCGGCAGTGGGGACAGACTCTTCGGACGAGACGTTGGGCGGTGACGCCGATGAGACCGGCGGCGACCCTGAATGGCTCGACGCCGATGTTCGATAGACGCGGGATCGCGCCGATTGCGTCGTTCGTATGCAGCGTGGAGAGTACCAGGTGTCCGGTCATCGCGGCCTGGAACGCAATGTTCGCCGTCTCCTGGTCACGAATTTCTCCGACGAGTAGCACGTCCGGATCCTGACGCAGCACCGAGCGCAGTACGCCGGCGAAGGTGAGGCCCTGTTTTTCGTTCACCTGCACCTGGTTGACGCCGCTCAGACGATACTCGACGGGGTCTTCCACGGTGACGATATTCACCGATTCGCCGCGGCGCGTGTTGAGCGCGGCGTAGAGGGTCGTCGTTTTTCCGGAGCCGGTCGGCCCGGTCACCAGCAGAATACCCTGCTCGCGCATGAGAAGCGCCTGGAATCTCTCGAGCAGCGATGGCATGAAGCCGAGCGTTGCCATCGAGACTTGTACCGACTTCTCGTTGAGAAGGCGCATCACGACTTTTTCGCCAACGCGCGTCGGAAGCACGGAGACACGGAGAGCTACTTCCTCTCCGCCCACGCGCACCTTCGCGCGACCGTCCTGGGGTCGGAACCGCTCGGCGACGTCCAGGTCGGACATGATCTTGATACGCGAGACGACCGGGCCGACGCCGATGAAGCGCGGGAGCACCATGATGTTTTTCAGCAGGCCATCGATGCGGAAGCGCACCAGCGTCGATGTCTCGTCGTGCTCGATGTGGATGTCGGAAGCACGGAGCTTGATCGCGTTGGCGATGATCGCATCGACCAGCTTGATGACCGGCGCGTGGACGCGCGCCAGCGCGGCTTCGTTCTGCTCTTCCTCTTTGATCTGCTCGACGCCGACCGCCTGGTCGAGCTTCTCGATCAGGCCGTAAATCATCGCATCGGGTCGGAGCGTCTCCGAGACCAGCCTGTCGAGCTGCCCCGGCGGGCAGAAGAGCGGCGTCACCTCGCGGCTGGTCGCCCAGCTCACGCGCTGGATCGCTTCCTGGTCGAGCGGGTTGGCCATCGCGAGCCAGACCATGCGACTGTCGACTTTTACGGGCAGCACGTTGTGCTCCCGGCAAAGCTTCTCAGGCAGGATCTGCGCGGCGTTCTTGTCGATTTCGTTGGGATTCAAATCGACGTAGTCGATTCGAAAGGCTTCCTTGACGACTTCGGCGATCTCCTTGAACGACAGGACGTCACCATCGATGAGGGCCTGCGCGACGTACGGCTTCTGCTGAAAGCGCCAACGCTTGATCAACTCGGGCGTAACGCCTGGCATGGTCCCAACCAGGGCGACCAGCCACTCGTCCTTGAAGCGGAATTTTCGCTCGTTGGGCTGTGGGTCAGCAGGTATCGTCATGTCTTCCAGTGGGGCACTTCCGGGGCGTTTCTGACCTGCTCTTCTATAGACGGCAGGCCGTCTAAATGACTGTTCTGACCCTCCGAAGATAACACCTGTGAGGCGATGGGAGCCGAGGCCGCGGCGAGCGACGTTCCGCAGGCCGCCGCTCGTAACCTGGCCTCGGTTCGGTACTTGCAAAACCGGCCATGCCCACCAGGATTACTCTCGTCGCCGATCCTAGCGGTCCTGAACTCTTACAACGTCCCAATGGGGCGGTTTCCGGCTCTTTATGACAGTTCCATCGATCCAGGCTGGTCACGTCCAGCGGGGAGAATCAGCCCCTAAGCGCGCCCCCGCGGCCGGCATTCGCAACAAGATCCTGAATCTTCTGCCTCCGAAAGAGCTGAAGGCGGTGCTCGAGCGGTGCGAGATGGTGACAATCGACTCCGAGGAAATCATTTTCCGGAGGAATGAGCCAATTCCCTTTGCATACTTTCCGGACAACTGCGTGATCTCGCTCGTCACGGAGATGGAAGATGGCGACGCTGTCGAGGCGATGACCGTTGGGAACGATGGGTTCGTGGGGATGGCGGCTTTTCATGGTGTCTCTTCGTCGCGCCTCAAGGCGATCGGTCAGATCTCAGGCGAGGCCAGGCGCCTCGTGACGGATGATTTCCTTGAGCTGGCGCGGGAGTTAGAAGGCCTCAGGCGGCTGCTGCATCGCTACAGCCACTTCGTGTTCGAGACAGTCTCGCAGTCGGCCGCTTGCAACAGACTCCATGTCATCGAGCAGAGGGCCGCGCGCTGGCTGCTGATGTCGGAGGACCGCGTCGGGCGCAACCAGTTCGACCTGACGCAGGAATTCCTGGCCGAGATGCTGGGAGTGAGGCGGCCGGGCGTGACGGTGGCGATGGGCGTTCTGGAGAAGGCTGGCCTCATCGCGCACGGCCGCGGCAACATCACGGTGGTCAACCGCATGGGCCTCGAGAAAGCGGCGTGCGAGTGCTACCGGATTATCAAGGCGAGGCAGGGTGAGTTGTTTGGCTGGACGTAGAGAGCGCGAGGCTCACTTGCCACTGCAAAACCGAACCAGGGACCTGATGCCAGAGTCCAGCCGCTCACCCAATTGCCGCGCCCTCGACGAGCGGCATGACCGTCTCGGCGAACCTCTCCATCTCTTCGAGTTGCGG
>DHJM01000141.1:25175-26187 GCA_002404335.1 Gemmatimonadales bacterium UBA4720 | reverse complement strand
GGGGTTCCGATGAGGCCCGCGCGAAGACCGCGGTTCGAGACCGAATAGTCCTCCAGGCTCACTTGCTGCTCGAGCGCCGTGTGCGAGATCCAGTCCTGGTAGTTCTGATAACCCGGCGTCCCGGGTTGCACGTTCGTTATCCGCGCGAGCTCCTTTTGCGCCTCCTCTTCAGTATCGCGAACCACCGCGTAAGCGGCGACGCCGTATTGCATCGGGCCCAACCCAATCTTTTGGCGTCGAGCGCGCATGTCGGAGATTTTGGGGGCAACGCGGTCGGCTGGATCGCCGTGCATCACGTACGCGTCGCACGTGCGCGATATCAGCTCCTTGGCGGCCGGGCTCTCACCCCCCGCGTAAATCGTGGGCCTCGGGCGTCGGAACGGTTTCGGCTCGAGAATCGTCTCCTCGACCTTGTAGTGGCTGCCCGCATGGCTGAATCGTGGCTCCGTCCAGACTCCGTTCACGACGCGCAACCATTCGTCGGTGCGCGCGTAGCGGTCGTCGTGCTCCTCGAAGTGGATGCCGTAGCGCCTGGCTTCGTCCTTCCACCACGACGAGACGACGTTGAGCGCGAGGCGTCCGCCCGAGATGTGATCGATGTTCGCCGCCTGCTTGGCGAAGATTGCCGGCTCGTGAAAAGTCGGGCGCACCGCCACCATCAGCTCCAGCTTTTCAGTCACCGCTGCGAGCGCCGCCGCGGTGGACCACGCCTCGAGCGAATCCGCATCGATTCCCTTGATGTCGTTCATGAACAGCTCGGCGATCAGGGTGATGTCATAGCCGATCTGCTCACTGCGCTGCGCGAGGCGTTTCACGTAGTCCCAGGTGGGGCTCATGTTTTCGTCGGGGACGTTCCGCAGCCATCCGCCGAAAACGGGGAGCCAGTATCCGTACCGCATCAGGCCGCTCCCGCGGCTGCTGCTGCTGCCGCCGCTGCCGCCGCTCCGACAGCCGCCACCTCAGCCCCCGCCATCGAGGAGCTGGTGACTCGCCCGACCAGGTAGTCGACGAG
>DHJM01000141.1:23017-24978 GCA_002404335.1 Gemmatimonadales bacterium UBA4720 | reverse complement strand
GGATAAACGTTGATGGCGTAGAGAAACTTGCCGTCGAGAACCTCGACGCGCGTGATGTGCCCGTTGTGGAGCGGCGCCAGCTCCTGGACGAGGGCGACCTTGTCGATCCCCATGTCGATCGTACCCGCCTTGGCAGCCCCAGCGAGAGACTCCGCGCTATCGAAGCGGGTGATGCCGGCCCCGCTTCCGCCGATGTTGGCTTTCAGGACTATCGGAAAGCGGAGACCCTTCGCGGCTTGAGGAGCGAGGGCGGCGTTGTTGATGACCCTCGCCTTAGGATACGGGAGCCCAAGCTCGTCGAGGATGTCGAGCTGGAGCGCCTTGGAAGTCTCCATCTCATAGGGCACGGATCCGTTCACAACGGGAACGCCGATGCGCTCCAGGTGCCTCAGCCAGCTCAGCGTGTGGAAGGTGACCTGAGCGTGGCCGCGAAGATACGCGGACGGGCTCGCCCTGTTGAAGACCAGCGAATATGGAGACTGACGCTCGGACGGATCGTACGAGTGCGCCGAGGCGTCTACTCGCACATATGGAACCCTTCGCCGGTCCAGCTCGGAGAAGAGTGGCCTGAACCAGTCGGGGTGCTCGTAGTAGATCGCGATCGGTCCATCGGGTGTTGCGGGCATTCATCCCCTCGGCGCTGAGGTCGAAAAAGAGAAAAAGAAAAAAGCCGCGTCTCGTCGAGAGGCGCGGCCGGGCTGCGGTCTGCGTGAGCGTTGCGCTCTTAGCTATGCAATTTCGTTCATGACGCGCGCGAAACGCTCAGCTCCTCTCGGTTGCGAGGTCTGTCCGACAACACATAAGCGTTCGGTATCCGCGCATCATATTCGATTTAACCTATCGCACGATACGCGCTGGTCAAGTCGGTGCGCGTCCTACATCGCGCCTTCCTGTGACCCATCGCGCGGGGTCGGCGAGGGATGTCCTCTTCAGGAGCTCTCGCCTGCAGCGTCGCCTTGCGGCTCGCTGCACCGCGCCGCCTGGCGGCGGCGCTGGCTCCGGCCGCTCCTTCAGAGGACACCCCTCGCCTCCCCGGTCGAGATCTCTCGGACGCGCGCTGTTTGCCTTGAGCGGCTGCCATGACTCCGCGATGGGCGAGCGGTTCACCCGTGAAAACACGACGATGCCGAGCTTCGCTCGGCACGCTCCCGGGCGTGATGAGAGTGAGCGCGCGCGAAATTGCGCCGAGGAGGCGCGACGGTGATGACTGGCTGCACGTTGGACCAGAGGGAAGGCGGAGGGGGTCCTCGTAGGCGACGACCCACGAGCGACAATCGGTGCGCTGACGTCGTTTCGTAGCGACTGATGCTGAGTTCCGCAGCGATCGTTCGGACCACCAACGAGCGAGAGCCCGGAGCCGAAGAGGATCCCCTCCGCCGTACCGGTGATGTGAACAAGGGCGCCAGAACGTGCCTGCGAAGCGCGTACGGGAGAAACAGGCCGCCGGCACACCGCACGAAACTCGCGGCGGGCACACGTCTCGCTTAGCATCAAGTCATGGATTCACGCCAACCGATCCGGATACCTACGCGGGATGTCGTGCGCGTTCTCGCGCTGATCTTTGGCTTCTACATCTCGGTGCGGCTCCTCTGGATCGCCCACCCCGTCGTGTTCCTCTTCTTCCTCGGCGTCCTCTTCGGCCTCCCCCTCGCTCAGGGCGCCGATTGGTTCGAGAAGCGAAAAGTCCCGCGCGCCCTCGGCGTCGCCATAATCCTTACGGTCTTTCTCGGCCTCCTAACCGCCGGCGCCGACGGAATTGCCCCCATTCTACGCGCCCAGTCAAAAGAGCTTCAGCAGCGGCTCCCGGAAGCGCTGGACAAGATCGATGCCTGGCTCGGGCATCGCGCCAGCGGCGTGTTCGGAATCCTGTTCAACGAGGAGAGCAGCGACACTCTGCGGACAGCGGCAGTGCAACGACCAGCTCCGAATGATTCCACACTTGCGCCCGTCGTCGTCACCGA
>DHJM01000141.1:0-22871 GCA_002404335.1 Gemmatimonadales bacterium UBA4720 | reverse complement strand
TTCCTCCGCGTGCTCACTTCGACCCTCGCGGTATCGGGTGCGTTCATGCTCGTGCTCTTCATCGCTGCCTATATCGGCGTCGATCCGGCGCTCTATCACGGCGGGCTGCTCGAGCTCTTTCCGGCGCGCCAGCGTGGTCGCGCGGCGATCATGCTGGCGGGCATCGCCACGACACTCAGGCGATGGCTGGTGACCCAGCTCATCGCGATGCTCGTGATCGGCGCGGTGACGACGGTCTTCTTGTTCGTGATCCACGTGAAGGCGGCCCTGCCGCTGGGAATTCTCGCGGGAATTCTGAAATTCATTCCGATCGTCGGCTCGATCTTCGCCGCCATCCCGGCGATCGCGATGGCGTTCATCGACTCGCCACACAAGGCGCTCGTGGTCGCGGTCGGGTACTTCGTGATCCAGTTCGTCGAGAATCACCTACTCGTGCCAGTTCTCATGAAGCACGGAGTGAACATTCCTCCAGCCCTCACCCTCGGAATTCAGGCGCTGATGGCGCTCCTTTTCGGGTTCCTCGGCCTGCTCGTGGCGGTACCGCTGCTTGCCGTGATCCTGACCGTCGTCCGCGCGCTGAACCCGAAAGACATGCGGGAGATTTCTGCCGAAGCCAACAAGGCGGTTGCCGCGTCGGGCGCCAGAGGGTGAAGCCGTAGACGGGTTCCGAGATGAAGCCGAATGCGCGGATCGCCGTACAGTGGCCTGACAACGCGCGAGGCTGCGCTACCTGCCAGCGACCAGGCGGTCGAGAGCGAGCTCGATCATAGGTCCAGCGATCACGGCGGAGTGGCGATGCCGTGTGTGGGGTGTTTATAATCCAAGCCTACAAAGTTTCGCCCTTGGCGCTGTCACGCCGATTACAATCCGGTCGCGGGCATATGAGCGCGGGACCCTGAGGAGATTTCATGATTCGTTACGCCAGTGGGTTATTGCTTGTCGCGTGTGTCGCTGTCCCGTGCGTCGCGAGCGCCCAGGCCCCGTGGCGCCAGGTGTATAAGGACTCCGACATCACCGTGGTTTTCGACACGGCCAGCGTCGTCCTTCAGTCCCCAGGCACATGGACCACCGTGACCAGCTGGGATTACTCGAGGGCGCGTGTTCTCGAGAACAAGAAGCAGTACACCCGACTCGTTGAACGGGCGTATGTCCGCTGCTCACCGGTAAGAGTGAAGAGGGTCCGGAGCACGGTTTACGCGATCAACAACGTTCTCGTCCGTGACGAAGGGGAGGTCGATCCACGCGACCAGGCTCACATGGTCTGGGACCGTCCGAAGCCCGGCACCGCCGGCAAGAATGCGTTTGAAACGGTGTGCGGAATTCTTACCAGGAAACGCTCCGGCTCAGCTTCGATTCCAGCCAAAGCGACCCCCAAAAAGGCCACCTCTGTGAAGCCGCCTACCAAGAAAAAGCCGGCCGGAAAATAGCGAGATCTCCGATCCCAGCTCAGCACTATGAAGGGCGCGGCTAAGTCCGCGCCCTTCTTGCAGTTAGGGCCACAGATTCCCCACGCATTTTCATGCCAAAATCGTGTATTTTCGCTACCCGAAAACGGGGCAAGTTGGCCGGCTGTTTGCCTTATAGGTAAGTGCGTTTTCAACAGGGGAGCTATCCAATGATGCGACTACTCGAATCCAAGAGAACCGACAAGAAAGGACGGTCGCCAGGCGGGACCATCTTCAGCATAATATTGCACTCTTTGATCATTTTCCTCGCTGTCTTTGCCACCGCCCGTGCCGGTTCCCGGAAGGCTGAAAAGGTGGAAACCAAAGTCAACTTCGTGCAGATGAAAAAGACCGAGCCGCCTCCGCCGAAGAAGGAGCCGCCACCGCCGCCAAAGGAAGCCCCGAAGCCGAAGGCAGAGGCGCCTAAGGTCGTCGATGTGCCCCAGCTTCCCAAGGAAGTTCCGGTGGCCCCGCCTCAGGGGTTCAAGGTTATTGCGCCGGTGGTGAACGTTCCTACCAGCCTACCGACGGTCGATCTGTCCAAGGCGCTCACGAACGAGAATGATTTCAGCGGCAAAGGCGTCGCTGGCGGTTCGTCGAGTGGCGTGAAAGGCGGAACCGGCAATGAAGGAGATACTGGCAAGGACGCGGGCGCGGACCACGGCCCATACATGGAATTCCAGGTCGAGAAGCCGGTCGCGAAAATCGGCGGAGACGCCCCGGAATACCCTTCGGCTCTGAAGGCTGACGGTGTAGAAGGCACGGTTCTGGCGCAGTTCGTCGTCAACGAGAGCGGCCGCTATGAGTCGGGCACTCTGAAGATCCTTAACTCTAGCAATCCAGCGTTCGCCGCCGCCGTAAAGGATGCGCTCCCCCGCATGCGGTTCTCGGCGGCGCAGATCGGGGGCAAGAAGGTTCAGCAGCTAGTGCAGATGCCGTTTCAGTTCCACATCGCTCATTAACGAACAACCCGATCGAGTAAAGCCGCGGAGGATTTCCTCCGCGGCTTTGCGTTGCCCGGGCCTGAATCGACAAAGCGAGGGCGGTGTATGATTGCCGGATCGAATTAGATTCAACCGCTCATGACCATTCGATGTCGACAGCTCCTCGTCGGAGCCGTGGCGTTATTCGCGCTGGCTCCGTCGATGCATGGCCAGAATCCGGTGGTGGGTCGGCCCAAGCCGCAGAAGCCCCTCGAGATTCCGCCGGCGATCGTCGTGCTGCAGGTCGACACCGCGGCGGGCGACTCGACGCGCACAATCATCCAGCGCGACTTCGACTACGGCGATCGCATGCAGCCGCTCATCCTCGACAGCGCGACGCTGGATGACATATGGCGGCCTGGTCAGAAGAACATCAACTTCGCGCCGCTCGCCCAGACGCGGGCGAATTTCGTGGTGAGGGCGCGCCCAACTGTGACGGGATTGCACGTCGAAGTCTACGACGTGCCGCGCGGCCGGCTGCGGCAGGAGGATTATTTCCGACTACCAAAGGTTCCAGCATACAGGCTGCCGGCGATTCGCGATTCGCTCTCGACACTACTTGGCAGGAAAGCGGGCGTGACGACGGGCGCCCTGGCGGCGGACTCGTTGACGAGAGACAGTCTCGCGCAGGCAGCGGCGAAGCGCGTTGCGGTCAAGACGACACGCGACCGTGCGAACGCGCGCAGCGCCCAGGAGGCGCGCGATTCTCTTTCCAGCGAGCTCGATCGTCGGGACGTGCTGCTGCGCGCGAACGCGGTGCGCGACACCCTCCGGTCCGACTCGGTCTACGCGCGGATAGTCCTGAAGGATTCCGTCGTGCGCGATTCGCTCGAGCGCAATCGGCGGCTCGGGATCCACGTCGTGAGCGACGAGATCGAGCGCTGGATCACGGGCACGCGCGGAATTGCCGCGACCCGAATCGCATTTGTCGATGGGACCAAGCTCAAGATCGTGGACAGCGATGGCGCGAACGAGCGCACGATCCCGACCGTGGGCGCGGCTCTCTCACCTTCGTGGCATCCATCGGGGCGATACCTCGTGTACTCGGATGCGGACGACCGGGGAACGCGAATCGCGCAGATCGATCTGCGCACGATGAAGCCGAGGCTTCTCTCCGCATCGGACCGTGGCCTGAACATCACGCCTGTCTACACCAAGGATGGAAAGAACATCGTCTGGGCGAGTGGCGGAGATTCGCCGGCCGAGCTCATGCTCGCCAGCGCGGCCGGTGACGACTCCGTGCCGAAGCCGTTCGTCGGACGCACCGGCTTCGAGACGACGTCGCCGAGCTTCAGCCCCGATGGAAAGCAGGTCGTGTTCATGTCGCCGCGCCCGCTCACGCCGCAGCTCTACACCATGAATCTCGACGGCACCGGTTTGAGACTGCTCACTCCCGTCGTCGCCGGAAAGCGCAGTTATCGCACGGGGGCGGACTGGTCGCCGAGCGGCGACGAGATCGCGTTCCAGCAGCAGAACGGCGACTTCCAGGTGTGGACGATACGCGTGAAGGATCGTGTGATGACGCAGCTCACGAACGAAGGCGAGAATGAGGATCCGGCGTGGGCGCCCGACGGCCGGCACCTGTCCATCACACGGCGGCTGGGCGCGATCGGAGATCCGAGGGGGATTTGGGTACTCGATGAGCGCACGGGGCGGCTGCGTCAGCTTACAGTTACGGGCGATGCGCGGCTATCGGACTGGTCGCCGCCGCTGCGGCCTGTTTACTAGTCGCGGCTCGCGGGCGCGCTTCGGCCGGCATCTCTGCATGTGGTCAGCGAGGGTGAGCGGCGTAACGCACCGCGATGCCGCTCGTATATATCATACGTAGTAGAAGCGACCATTACTCAGATACCAGAGGACGCATGAGCGCATCGGCGGCACCGCGCGCGATCTCGACGCGCTACGACGGGGCGATTTCGACCGCCGCGCCAGTTCTTCCGTCGCGCGAGCGTCTGGTCTCGCTCGACGTTTTCCGCGGCATCACGATCGCGGGCATGCTGCTGGTGAACGATCCCGGCACCTGGAGCGCGATCTTTCCGCCACTGGAGCACGCCGCGTGGGATGGCTGGACTCCCACCGATCTGATCTTTCCGTTCTTCCTATTCATCGTCGGCATCACGACGTACCTCTCGATGTCGGCGCGGCGCGCGCGCGGCGACGACAATTCGGCTCTCGTCAAACAGATACTCCGGCGCGGCATCATCATCTACGCGCTTGGCTTCGCGATGGCTATGTTCCCGTTCTATCAGTGGGGAACGATCGATTCGCTCCCCCACGCCACGGCGTGGGACCGGATCATTTTTCGCATCGAACACGTCCGCATTCTCGGAGTGCTGCCGAGGATCGCGATAGTGTACGTCTGTGCGGGACTGCTGACGCTGAAGACGACGCTCAAGCAGCAAGTCGTCATCATCGGCACCCTGCTGCTCGGATACTGGTTCGCGATGACGCTGATCCCTGTTCCAGGTGAGAACGAGATTGGGGCGCTGCTGCTGCACACCAAGGACAGGAATCTCGCGGCCTATCTGGACCGGCTCATCCTGGGGACCAATCACACCTGGATCGGTAGCGTGACGTTCGACCCCGAGGGTCCGATGTCCACGATTCCAGCGATCGCGACCGCGATGCTCGGCGTCATTGCCGGGCGCTGGATTGCGCTGAAGGAAAAGCCGCTGCTCGAGCGCATCAGCGGACTGTTCGCGGTCGGATCGCTGGCGATGGTGATTGGACTGATGTGGAATTGGTCTTTCCCGATCAACAAGAGCCTGTGGACGAGCTCCTACGTGATGTTCACCGCGGGAATGGCGTGCGTCGCGCTGGCGACGGTCATGTGGATCGTGGACTACTGCAACGTGAAGTGGTGGACGAAGCCCTTCGTGGTCTTCGGCGTGAACCCGATCGTGGCATTCGTGGGCTCGGGTGTGATGGCGAGATTGATCTACACGCTCTGGCACGTGAACTACGACGGCAAATCGACCGCCATCCAGGATGCGATCTACCAGGCCGTGTTCCTCCCGTGGCTTCCTGAGCGTTTGGCATCGCTGGCATTCGCTCTCACTTTCGTGCTGCTCTGGTACGGAATCCTGCTCGTTCTCTACCGGCGGAAAATCATCTTGAAGGTCTAGTTCGCCTCGCTGCGATTGACACCTCCATGCATAGATCTGTAAGGGCAGCGGCGCGACGCCGATGACTGCCTTCGCGACAAACTCAGTGGGAAGGCGGAGGGGTTCCTCGCAGGCGACGACCCACGAGCGACAATCGGTGCGCTTACGTCGCTTCAGGGCGACTGATGCCTAGTTTCGCACCGATCCGATCAGACCACTAACGAGCGAGAGACCGGAGCCGAAGAGGATCCCCTTCGCCGTACCGGCTAGAACGCCAACGAAACCAAGCTGAAATCAGCGCGTGGCCTTTGCAGTTGCGATTCTCGGGCGCGAGGTCTCTTTCTCCGCGAGCGAGCTCGTCGCGACCGTTTCCGGCTCGATCGGCACGCCCGCGCGCCTCACCACGTAGGCCTCCATCGCGAAGTACTCGGGAAGGCCGAGCCGGTCGACGCGCTGCGCGGTGTTGCGGTTGCGCTCCTCGACGCGTTGCCAGAACTCCCGGTCGTCCTGCCCGGGGAACGGCGCGCGATCCTTCTGACTCTGGTGCTTGAAGATCGCCATCTTCTTCGCCCTCAGCTCGTCTTCCGACAGCGGGACCAGCACGTCGGCCTCGGCGATTTCCCACTCCTGCCAGGCGCCGCGATAGTACCACATCTCCGGAGGCGAGCCCGAGTACTGGCTGAGCGCGCCTTGTATGGCCTCGAGACACATCCTGTGCGTGCCGTGCGGGTCGGAAAGGTCGCCAGCGACGAATACCAGCTCCGGCTTCTCCTCCTCGAGCAGATCGAGCACGATGCGCACGTCCTCGGGGCCGATGGGATCCTTCCTGACCTTGCCGGTCTGATAGAAGGGCAGGTTGAGGAAGCGGGCCTGCTCGCGCTTCATGCCGAAGGTCTCGATGCCCGAGACCGCCTCGGCTTCGCGGATCGCGCGCTTCATCACCTGCACCGGGAACGCGTCGGTCTCTCCCACCTTCTTCGAGTCGAGGAATTCTTCCACCTCTTCGATCAGAGCGCCCGCTCTCGAATCGTTGATGTCGAAGTCGTTGCCGAACCGCCGCAGAAAATCCGCGTAGCGGCGAACTTCGTGGTCGAACACCGCGATGTTGCCCGATGTCTGGTAGGCGACGACGATGTCGTTCCTGTTCTGGTGCAGCTTGTTGAGCATGCCGCCCATCGAGATGACATCGTCGTCGGGGTGCGGAGAGAACACCACCACGCGCTTGCCGGTGGGCAGCTTGCTCCGTCCCCGTATCTTGGCGATCAGCGCATTGAAGACGGCGCCGTTGAGGGGGCCAGCCTTTCCGTAGCGTGACAGCAGCGGGCTCAAATGGTGCTCGCGGTAATCATTCTCGTCGAGCTTGAGCACCGATTTCTTGGTCGTCTCGCTCAGCCAGATGACGGCGTCGATCTCCCTCTCGCGCGTCCATTTCACTTCGCCCAGCACCCACGGCGTTCGAAAGCGTGTGAGGTCGGCCGCCGCCGCGAAGTCGACGTAGAACACAGCCGCTGGATGTTGCTGCAGATAGGTCGCCGCGACGTCAGGGTCCGGCTCTCCCTCCACCGCCCGCCGAATGATGGCTGCCTTGTGCTCGCCCGTTGCCACGAGCGCGATCTCCTTCGCTTCCATGATCGTCGCCACACCCATCGTGATCGCTTCAGTGGGCACGTTGTCCTCGCCGAAGAAATCGCCGGCGGCATCACGACGCGTGACGGTGTCCAGCGAGATGCGACGGGTGCGCGAATCCGCGCCCGAGCCGGGCTCGTTGAATCCGATGTGACCGGTCTTTCCGATGCCAAGGATCTGAAGGTCGATTCCACCCGCCTTCCTGATCGCTGCCTCGTACGCATCGCACTCGACGTCGACATCGTCGCGGGGAACGTCGCCACGAGGGATGTGGATGTTCTCGGGACGCACGTTGATGTGGTTGAAGAGATTCTCCCACATGAACCGGTGATAGCTGTGAATGCTCTCCGGTTTCATCGGGTAGTACTCGTCGAGGTTGAAGGTCACGACGTCCGAGAAGTCGAGGCCTTCCTCGCGGTGCATCTTGATCAGCTCGCGATAGATCCCGATGGGCGTGCTGCCAGTGGCGAGTCCGAGCACGGCGTGGCCCCCCTCCCGGCGCCGCTCCTTGACTATCTCGGCGATGCGCTTGGCGATCGTACGGGCGATCTCGTCGTACTCGACGACGACGAGGGGGACTCGTTCACGGGAGGATGACATCAGCGAGAGGAAAGGCGCACTCTGTAAGTTACGCCCGCGAGCCGGATGATGCTCTTGCTGTTTCTCATACTGGAAAAATCTACGGTCAGCTGAGAGCGTTGACCAACGATTTCTCCTAGTACGCGTCTCTGCTCAAGCGGGCAAGCCCAGAAATCAACGAGCTTCCCAGTTCACGATGCGAGCGCCGAGCACCGATTGCTGAACCGCGTCGGCCACGTCGCGGCGCAGCTGGACGTGCCGGGTGTTGTTGCGCGTCGGATTCACGCGGTTGGTGAGGACCACGACGAAGAGATCCTTCTCGGGATCGATCCAGATCGAGGTGCCCGTGAATCCGGTGTGGCCAAAGCTCCACGGCGAGAAGAACTGTCCCGCGCTCGAGCCGCCCTCAGGCGAATCCCAGCCGAGCGCACGGGTTGATTCCTTTCCCTGGCGCGCAGTCCAGCGCGCGATCGTCGCCGGCTTGACGATGCGAACGCCGTTCGCACCTTCGCCGCCGTTCAGAATCATCATCGAGAAAAGAGCGAGATCCTTGGCGGTGGAAAAGAGGCCGGCATGTCCGGCAACCCCGCCCATTGCCCACGCATTCTCGTCGTGCACCGTTCCCCACAGCAGCCCGCCCCGCGCCTCGTCGACCTGCGTGGGCGCGATGCGCGGACGCAGCGCGATCGGCGGCTGGAACTGGGTGTCGATCATGCCCAGCGGCTTGAAGATCTTTTCGTTGGCAAGGACGTCGAGCGTCTTGCCGGTGATTCGCTCCATCACCAGCTGCAGGATGATCATGTCCCAATCGCTGTAGACCATGCTGGAGCCGGGCGTGTACTCGAGCGGACGCGCGTTGATCTGATACAGGTACTGCTCGCGGCCGCGCGCGGTGGCGTAAATGTTCGCGCCCGCCTCGAGCCCGCCGCTGTGTGTGAGGATCTGCTTCACCGTAATCTGCGCCTTCTCCGGTGAATTGAACTCTGGAAGGTAGGAGACCACCGTACGGCTGATGTCCAGCTGGCCCCCTTCCTCGAGAATCATCGCCAGCGTGGTCGTGGCGATGACCTTGGTGAGCGAAGCGAGGTCGTAGAGCGTGTTCGTGTCGGCCTTGGGCGATCCTGGCTGATTCCAGTCGATGTAGCCGTAACCCTTCATGTAGGCGATGTGTCCATTGCGTCCGACGGCGATTGTGACGCCCGGAGCCACCGCTTCCTCGATTGCCGTTTTGACGATCTTGTCGAGCTTGCCCGCGATCGCCGTGTCGAGTCCGGAGTTGTTGAGGCCGACCTCGGGGTCGGCGTACTTGATCGGCGGCGGTGCGGCGACGGCGACGCGGGCCGGGGGCGGCGGGGCGCACGCGACCAGCGCGGCGAGAGCGAAAACGGCAAAGGAGGTCAGAGACTTCATGAGGACGACGGTAGGGTACAGTAAGGCGGCCCCGCTTCAGCGCGGGGCCCACTGATGTTCACCAAGAAAGACGATTGTATCAGCCCCGCACAACGTCCCGGTCTATGTTCGCCGCGGGCTTGCGGTTAGCGTCCAGGCGCGCGAATGCAGTTCCTGATGAGGTCGCCGGCCGCCACGGAATCCGCCCGCGTGGAGAGGGTGGGGCAGGGCGGGGGAACCGCGCTCGTGAGTGAGCGATGCCCGTTCGAGCCGACGGAGCGAACCGCGGCCCACCCATCGTCGAGCTGGTCGGGAAGAAGAAACGAGGTCGTGTCGCCAGCCTGATAGATCTTTTCATACGTCGGCGCATAGGTGTGCCGGAAAAGAACTTCGTAGGTCGCCACCCCTGGAATGGGCCGCCAGGTGATCATCCACTTCTGTCCGCCCGACGCCTGATCGCGACGCGCGAGTGCGGCCGGGGGAGCGGGGGCGTTGGCGAGCGTCCCGACGACGGATGCGTTGAGCCTGGCGATGTTCGCGACGTAACCGAAGTTCACGTGCGCGAAATCGTCGGTGGGCAGATGCTGGCGCTTGTAGTTCTCGAGCCGCTCCGTGAAACGAAGCCCCGGATCGCCAAGACTCACATACGGGCTGTGGTCTCCTCCGCGAGAGATGCGATCGAGCCTGAACACGGGGAGAATCTGGAACGTCGGGTTATAAATCGTTCCCGTCGCCCAGGCGTAGCGCGCGAGCTCCCTGCTCGGACCGTTGTCCGGCTCCGCGCCGAAAATCCGGGCGCTGCTCGAGTCCACCTTGCCATCGTCAGCGACTACGTTGCCGACGATGTCGTCGGTGAATGCCGACACGATCTTGTAGCCTGCCGCGTGCAATCGCTGCGCGAGGTGCGTCGAGCCGTATAGTCCCTCCTCCTCGCCGGAGTAGGCAACGAAGATCACCGATGCTTCGAGCCCGTGCGGAAAATGTTTCGAGAATACCCGCGCGAGCTCGACGATGGCCGAAGTGCCCGAGCCATCGTCGTCGGCCCCGGGCGCGTCCTGCGTCGCCTCGAATCGCGCCAGCGGCCCAAGATCAGTGCGTGCGCAGACGCACGAATCATAGTGGCCGCCCATCACCAGCACTCTCGTGGTGTCCCGGCCCGGGAGCCAGGCGACCACATTGACGATATTGACCATCGGGTGCTCTGGGTGCCCGCGCATCTCCATCATCGCCGGATCGTACTCGACGCGAAGGCATCCGCCACACGCCTGGCTGTATCCCTGCAACTTGCTGAACAGATACCGGCGCGCCGCGCCAATTCCCCGGGTGTTGCTCAGCGTATCGCTCATCGTGTGGCGGGTGCCGAAGGAAACGAGCGTCGAGTCCGTTGCTCGAATCTCCGACGCCGAGATGTCGCCGATGGCGGCAGCGAGGGCCGGATCGCGGGTGAGGCCGAGCGTCACATCGGCTGCACCGGTGGTGGGAGACATGGGCCTGCCGAAGACCACCGTGGGCGCCGAGCCCATCCCTGGGGGAATAATACCGACGACGGTCTGTCCCGTACCGACCTGGGTCGACGGCGGAGGCGAACATGATAGGGCGAACAAAAGAGCAGGGGCCAAACGGCCGAACGTTCTACATAGCATGTTATTTTTATCCGAATGAGGACGAGTGCAACGGCTCAGAATAGGCACCGGAAGTGAGTAAGACAAGCGCGCGACCCGCGCGGGATCCGGACATTGCGTCGCGAGCCCCCGACGACTTTTTCTGGCAGTGGTCCCGCTTCAGCGAGCTGACCGTTAAGGATCTCTACGCGGTGGTGCAGCTTCGCGAGGCGGTTTTCATCGTCGAGCAGAACTGCCCCTATCCCGACGCCGACGGACGTGATCCCAACGCCTGGCATCTCCTTGGCTGGGTCCAGGGGCCGATGAGTCGCTCTCTCGTCGCCTACGCGCGGCTGTTCGAGCCGGGAGTGCGTTACGACGAAGGCTCGATCGGACGCGTCGTCACAGCGCCTGACGTGCGGGGAACCGGAGTGGGCAAGGCACTGATGGCTGAAGCTTTGCGACGTATCGAATCTCTGGCGCCGGGCCAGCCCATCAGGATCGCGGCGCAACGCCGGATCGAGGATTTTTATCTCGCGCTCGGATTCAGGACGGTCTCCGCGCCGTACGAGGAAGATGGGATCATTCACGTCGACATGCTCCGTTAGAAAACAAATCACATGATCACCAAGGCACGCTACTGCGAGGGAGAAACCTTCGGCGAGTTCATGGCTCGTCCGATCAAGAACCACGATCTGTGGGTTGGGATCACCCACCACGTCGTCATCCCCATCGAGATGTCCGCCCGGGTTGAAGCCCTCGGTGGGCACTGGCACCTGCTGGTGCTGAGCGAAGACTGGTGCGGTGACGCGGTGAACATCGTCCCGGTCATGGCGAAGCTCGCCGAGTCGGTGAGTAACATGGACCTGCGCATTCTCGCGCGCGACGAAAACCTGGACATCATGGACACCCATCTCACCGGGAAATCACGCTCGATCCCGATCATTATTCTGCTGAACAACAAGTTCCAGGAGTGCGGCTGGTGGGGGCCGCGTCCCAGCGCGCTGCAGAAATGGGTGGTGGAGAAGGGGATGCTCCTCCCCAAGGACGAGCGATACAAGGAGGTCCGGAAGTTCTACGCGCGTGATCGCGGGCTCACGACCATGCACGAGATCGTGGACATGCTCGAGAAGCGCTGCGTCTTGGGTCCAGTGAGGGCGGCTGTGGGGTCGGCCGTGGGGTCAGCTGCGTTCTGAGATTTTCTTCGACTCGGGCGGAGTGTTCCGCCGTTCAGGCTTTCGGGAGTCGGAGAGTGAAGATGGAACCCTTGCCCAGCTGGCTCTTTCCCGTGAGCGAGCCGCCCATGGCGCTGGCGAGCCTTCGGCTGATCGGTAACCCGAGCCCGGTGCCGACGGTCAACGAGTTCCTCGGTCTGATCTGCACGAACGGCTGGAACACGGCATCGAGTTGATCAGCCGGGATTCCAATGCCGCTGTCGATGACGCGAATCGCGACGGCTTCAGGCTCGGAGTCACACTCGAGAGTAATGGTGCCACCGAGAGGCGTGAACTTTATCGCGTTCGCCAGAAGATTCAGCACGATCTGCTGCACCTTTGCCGCGTCTGCTCGCGCGGCCAGGCGCGCGTGGCCGCCACGATAGTCGTACTTCAGGTCCTTTGCCTCCAGCTGCGAACCGATCAATCCCTCCATGTCGCGGAGGATCTCGTTAACGACGGTCGGCTGGAGATTCACCTCGATCCCCTGTCCGCTTTCGATCCGGGCGAAGTCGAGTATCGCCGTGATCAGTCCAAGCAGATGCTGCTGGCTTTGCTGAATTCGCAGGAGATCTCGTCGCTGCGCGTCGTTGAGGGGTCCGTGAATCTCCCGCTCCAGCAGCTCGGTGTAACCGAAAATCGCCTGCAGGGGCGTTCGGAACTCGTGGCTCAGCAGCGCCAGGAAGTCGGACTTCGCGCGGTTTGCCGCTTCCGCTTCCTCGCGCGCTTTGCGCTCGCTCAGGAGGAGCTCGTCCTTGGTCCGGTATGCGGCCGCGAGCTGGACGGTGCCTGATGCCACCCGCAGCTCGAGATGGCGAATCAGCTCGCGAACCGCTTCGTCGGCCTGGCGCCGTTTGGTGACGTCGCGGACGATCCAGCGATATTCGGCGGCAAGATAGTTTCTCGAAGATCGAGCGATCGAGGCCGACACCGCGGTTCTCGGACCGCGTCGCGGCTGCACCCACATCTCCCAGTCATCGAGCCGGCTCATGTCGCAGAGCTGATCGACCTGATGAGGATATTGTTTCCTGGCTGATTCCTCGAAGAATGACGGTAGCAGCTTCCCGACGAGCTGTTTGGGCTCGACGCCGAGCAGCCGACCGGCGGCGACATTCGCTTCGCGTATCGTTCCGTACAGATCGGTGATGAGGTATGCGTCGGGCGCGAAATCGAACAGCTCGCGAAACCTGATGCGCTCTCGATCGAGCGCGTCTCTGCTGGCGGCTAGCGCCTTGCTACGCGCCTGGAGCTCCTTGTCGGCGAGTCGGAGCTCCTCGAGAGTGTCGATAAGGTCCTCGCGATCGCTTTCTTTAGTCGGGACGTCCGCGAGCTCTGTCGCGGACGGCCGGTTCCCGGGACGCTCCTCGACGTCGCGAACGTTACGCGATGATTCTCGAAGGTCCTCGGAAGTCGGTTGGTGTCGCGGGTCCATCATTCTGCGCCGGCGATGAGTAAAGCGGGCCTTCTCTTCGTGAGACGTGAGATGCAACTACGGGGCCGAGCGCCACCTGTTCTGTCGTCGACTGCAGGCCCGGATTTGCGGCGATGGGATCGGGTTTTTCGGGCGAGAAACGGTCGAACGCTGGATCCCGAAAAAACGAAGAGGCACGGATGATCCGTGCCTCATTCGCTTCCGTCCGGCCTGGTCGGTCAATTGTTGTTTTCGTTCTCTCCGCTCGACCGGCGACCGCCGCGGGATGCTTCACCGCCTTTTCTTCCCGCGATTCTGGCCTCTTCGCTCGTGAATTCGTGCGCGGTTCCTTTCTGGTGGGCGGCGCGCCCACCTTTCGCCGCGATTGCTCGCTGCGCCTGAGGATCCATCGCCGCGAATCCGCGGGGAGTCTTGCGACCCACACCGCCTGTATTGCGTGACTCCGCTCCGCTCTCACTTCTCGTGCTGCTCATCGTGCCACTGCTTATGCCTCCCACTCCACTGCTGCTGCGTCCGATCCGCTCGTCCATCCTGTCCCCTTGGTTGTCGGCCTGGTCTGCCATTATCAATCTCCTGCCGCGAATTTTCGAGTTTGTCAGGCGGGCCTGCTCGACATCCATCGCGCGAGCGGTGGATTGGCCGGAGCGGTGGCCGCGTCTGAATGAGTGTCTTGATGCGGAAGCAGCAAGCCGCAATTTTCGGGCGAGGGCGAAACCGGCCCGCAATCCTGCCGACAAATGTGGATTTCTGCTTCTCTCCCACTTGTGTGATGCTGTATGATTAGAGGGATATGCCGCTGGAGCCCGGGCAGGAGGCGCGAGGCGGCGTGTTTGTGTAGCTTCTACCTCTCCGCTGGTCTTAAGCGGGGCTGTCGCCGCGTCGTTAATCCTGTCCGAGGTCGCGAGTGAATCCAGTAGAACAAGAGACGTTGTCGAAGATCGAGGTGCTGGCCGACCTCGAGCCCCTGGTGGTGGAGTTGATGGCCTCGCACGAGGCCAAGAGAGTGCTCTGGTTCCCCGCGGAGCTGCTGGAGCCGCCGCCGGGCGAGGACCCTGACCACCATCTGAAAGCGCTGAGGGAACGCGCGAGGGGCATAAGCGATCCGGCGCGGGTCGCGCTGGCGCTCAATCTCCTTACCGAAGAAGGACTGCCCCACTTCCACAGGCTCCTCGCGGTGTACCTCGGCACCGACAGCATCTGGGCGAAGTGGAATAACATGTGGACGGCGGAGGAGGATCGGCACGGTGCGATTCTGCACGACTACACGAGGGACGCTGGCGTGTTCGATCCGGTCGTGATAGAGAAGATGCAGTTCGAGTACATCAAGGCGGGCTTCGAGCCCGAGTGGGACAAGGACCCGTATCGCGTGTTCGTGTATACGTCGCTCCAGGAGCGAGCGACGCAGGTCTCGCACGCCAACACCGGCAAGTTTGCGTCGCAGTACGAGCCGATGATCGGGACAGTGCTGGCGAACGTCGCGAAGGAGGAAGCGCGGCACTACACGTTCTACCGCTCGGTGTTCAAGGCGGTGATGGAGAGGGATCCGAACCAGGGCCTGGTCGCGGCGTCCAAGATCATGCCGGCGATCGACATGCCGGGCGTCAACATGCCGCACTTCCGCGAGCTGGCGGACGTAGTCCGGCGGGCCGGCATCTACGGGCCGCGGGACTATCTCGGCATCGTCCAGGAGCTGATCAAATACTGGTCGATCGAGTCGCTCGAAGGACTGAATGATCTGGGGCGGATGGCGCAGGAGAAGATCATGGGGGTTCCCGCCCGCCTCGAGCGCATCGCGGAAATCATGGAGAAAAAGACCAAGCCCAAGAGCTTCTCGTTCGACGTGGTCTTCAATCGCGTGTTCGCGATGGAGTGAGTTTCGAGCGCTTGGCGTTTGAGATCTCGGCGCGGTCGGTCAGTCGGAGGGGGTCCTCTGCGGCTCCAGGCTCTCGCTAGTGGCGCCACCGATCTGCAACACGCGGCCGCCGCCATCGCTTCGCATCGCTGAGTCATACCGATCTCTTTGTCGCTCGTGGGTTGTCGCCTACGAGGACCCCCTCCGACTTCCCTCCATGCATGATCTCGACGACGCGCGCGTACTCCCCCAGCGCGCGCGGCGACTGAAGACAGCGTCGGCGCTTCGCCTCGCGCAAACGACATCGCGCGTCCAAGGCGGCGCGGTGAGCGCCGGGACGGCCGCCTGGCGCGCATGCGCGGGAACTGCGCGAGCCACCACGCATCACGCGCCGCTAGGCGCGCGCAGTTACGGATCTGTGCAGGGAGGGTGAGGGTGTCCTCGTAGGCGACAACCCACGAGCGACAGAGAGATCGGTATGACCCTGCGAAGCGAGGCGATGGCCGGCTGCGTGTTACGGATCGGTGGCGTCACGAGCGAGAGACTGGAGCCGTAGAGGACACCCGCACCGACCACGTACAGAGATACAAGTCGAAGCGCGCGCCTGACGAGCGCGCAGATGCGTCAGGCTTGCAGCCGGGTCGCGCTATGAGCCCGAAAGGCCGAGGTCGGCCGAGCGCGCTTGCATGGACGCGATCACGAAGCTTATGTGCTCATCGAGATCGACGCCCAGCTCATTCGCGCCGTTCACCACGTCCTCGCGACTGACGCCACGCGCGAACGCCTTGTCCTTCATTTTCTTGCGAACTGATTTCGCGTCCACCTCGTGCACACTCTTCGTCGGACGAACGAGCGCTGTGGCTGTGATCAGCCCCGTTAGCTCGTCGACAGCAAAAAGTGCCTGTGCCATCTTCGATTCCCGCAGCGTGTTCGTGTAATGCGCGTGGCCGAGTATCGCCTGCAGAATGTCTTCGGGATAGCCTTTGGAGCGGAGCAACCGCACTCCCTCTGATGGATGCTCCTCGGTAGGAGAGTGCACGTTGTTCGGAAAGCGCTCGTAGTCGAAGTCGTGAATGAGCCCGACGGTACCCCAGCGCTCCTCGTCCTCCCCGAATTTCTGCGCGTAGGCACGCATCGCGCCTTCCACCGCCAACATGTGCTTGCGCAACGATTCGCTCGCGGTGTACTCGTGCATGAGCGCGAGTGTGTCCGCTCGCGCTGGAATTTCATTTGCGCTCATCTCTTCCCCGGTGGATTCGGCATCGGCGTGTCTCCCAATCTCCCGAAATCTATGAAGCCCCGCTTTGGATTTGTCGAGAGGAGCTCGACATCGATCTCATCACCCACGTCAACGCCGGCCCCGCCGCGCACCAGCATCCCTTCCACCGGCGGGTCCAGCACACGCACAAATGTCCCGCTCTGGTTCTTGCCTGTAACGATCGCCTTGAAGCGCTGGCCGATTCGATCGCTGAAGAGAATCGCCGCTGCGATCTTGCGCACGGTTCTCTCCACCTTGCGCGCGGCGTCTTCCTTGAGCGTACAATTGCGCGCGATCGCGGTCAGCTCATCGTCGGTGTAGGGCGGGGGATTGTTGGCGAGCACTGCTTTCACGATGCGCTGAGTAACCAGATCCGCGTAGCGCCGATTGGGCGCCGTCGAGTGCGTGTAGTCCTGCACGGCGAGCCCGAAGTGGCCAGGCTCAGCGACGCCCGGCTGATCGAGAATGTATTCGCCGGGCCCCAGCAGCTTGACCACCGCCAGCGAGAGATCAGGGAAGTGATCGGGGTCCGACGCTCTGCGCTCGAGCATGAAGTCGTGGAGCGCCATCGGATCCGGCTCCGGCGGAAGATTCCTGCCGTATTGCTTCGCCAGCTCCACGATCCTCGCCCAGCGCTCCGGGCTGCGCACGATCCGCCTGATCGAAGAGACGTTGCGACCCTCGAGGAATCGCGCCACCGAGCCGTTGGCCGCAATCATGAAATCCTCGATCAGGTCGGTCGCTTTGTTCTTCTGCGACTTCTCGATCGCGGTGACCTTCCCGTCCTGGGACACCGCGCGGGCCTCCACCGTGTCGATCTCGAGCGCGCCGTTGTCGAGACGCGTCTGACGCAACGCTGCCGCGATCTTCGCCTGAAGCCGGAGCTGTGCCTCGAGCTCGGGGGTCCCCGAAATCTTCGCCGGCGTTGCCGCGCCCGATTCGAGTTGCGGAGTCCTGGAAATCCTTTCAGACACTGCCGTTCCGGAGTCGAGCCACGCACCGACGGCGGAATAGGTGAGCTGCGCCTTGTTGGTCACCCGTGCGCGAAAGATCTCAGTCGATTTCACGCTTCCCTCGGCGCCCACGATCATCGCGACCACCACGGCCTTCCGGTCCGCGCCCTCGAACAGCGAGGTGGCTCCCGCGGACAGCTCGGGCGGAATCATCGAAAAAATCGCGGCGCCCGTGTATACCGAAGTCGTCTGCGCCGCGGCGTGTGCGTCGATCGCGGAACCTTTGGGCGCCTCCGAGTCGACGTCGGAGACTCCGATGTAGAGTCGCCACTCGAGCGTCTTCTCCGCCCCCGGACCGCCGCTCCCCGCCGTTACGGCACCGCTGCCCACTTCCTCGGCAAATTCGATCTGGTCAAGATCGCGCGTGTCGTCGTTGTCTACCGAGGACCAGAGCAGGTTGCGCAAATCCCTGAGTGGGGCGCCCGTTTCGGGATGCTTTCCGACGTTCGCGAGCTCGGCGCGTACGGCGGGATCGGGGTTGGGGTCGAAACCTTCGTCGATCATTGCCTGCCGCGCGACTTCCCGAAGGTCCGGAGTCAGCATTTCGGGAGTGACTTCATCAGCATCTGCGCGATGTCGATAGTCAGTTGAAGAGCGAGAAGAGCGCCGAGCATGATGGAGATATCGACCCAGGGTCGCCGTCGTGGGGGAAGAGTGCGTCCGTACAGAATCGCGCCGACGAAAATCACGATTCCCTCGGCCACAAAATCCAGGACGGGATGACTGTAAAGTCTGAGACCGATCATCGGGCCACCCGGCCACGTCGGCTTGTACCCGGTAATCCAGTCGAGGAACATGTGCGAAAGTATTACCCCGGCGATGACGAGAGCGCCTGTCCAGTCGCGCGTGACCGCCGCGTAAACGGCGAATCCGACGAGCGCGAGGAGCAGCACCGCCGGAATCGAATGAGAGAGCATCCCCTCCGGATTGTAGGCGCCCGCGAGGCAAAGGCCCGTGTCGGCCCAGTCAGGCGCGTAGGTGGCGACGAGCAGCACCAGCAGCCCGATGCTTCTGCGCACGCGCTTCGCTGCCAGCGCGGCGCCGACGTGTCCGATGTACATCTAGCGGCGGAAGCGGCGGTCGATCAGCAGAGGCACCAGTATGGCGACAAGAAGCGCTCCAATCAGTCGAAATGCGTAGAAGAAGTGATCCCTTTCAAATGTCATGTAGTTTCGTAAAGTTAAACCGGGCTCCATCAACTCGCCCGCAAACCAGGTCCCCCGCCAACCCCGCGACGACACCGATGCACGTCACGAATCTCGAGTGCTCCTTTTGCCATCGCGAATACGAGGCGAGACGTCTCCACAACGTCTGCATCGATTGTGGCAAGCCGCTGTTCGTCCGCTATGACCTGAAGCGCATCGGCGCCTTTCTGACCCGGCAGGCGCTCTATGCGCGGCGATCGGATCTGTGGCGCTATCGCGAGCTTTTGCCGGTCCGGCGCGAGTCCAACATCGTCACGCTCGGTGAAGGCTGGACCCCGCTTCATCACGCCAAGAATCTGGGCGCGGCGCTGGGTCTGAGCGAACTGTACGTGAAGGACGAGTCGCTCAATCCCACTCAGAGCTTCAAGGCGCGCGGGATGTCGGTGGCGGTGTCGATGGCGAAAGAGCTGGGGGTGAAGAAAATCGCGGCCCCGTCGGCGGGGAATGCCGCCGGCGCTCTCGCTGCCTACTGCGCGCAAGGTGGGCTCCAGGCATTTCTCTTCATGCCGCGGGANNGACGCAAGGAAGAGGAAGGCTGGTTCGATGTCTCGACACTCAAGGAGCCATACCGCGTCGAAGGGAAAAAGACACTCGGCTACGAGATCGCCGAACAGTCGGAGTGGACGCTCCCGGACGTCATCATATATCCGACGGGAGGAGGAACTGGCCTCGTCGGAATGTGGAAGGCGTTCGACGAGATGCAGCAGCTCGGGTGGATCGGCGAGAAGCGCCCGCGGATGGTGTCGGTGCAGGCAGCGGGATGCGCGCCGATCGTTCGCGCCTTCGAGAAGGGAGAACGCTTCGCCGAGGAATTTCCGAACGCCACGACGATTGCCTCGGGACTGCGAGTGCCGAAGGCGATCGGTGATTTCCTCATTCTCGATGCGATTCGCGAATCGGATGGAACCGCCGTCGCGGTTACGGACGAGGAGCTGATTGCGGGGGCGCGAGAGCTGGCGCGCCGGGAAGGGATCTTTGCCGCCCCCGAGGGAGGCGCGTGCGTGCCGGCATTGCGCAAGCTCATCGAGCGCGGGAAAGTGAAATCCGACGAGAGGATTGTGCTTTTCAACACCGGCTCCGGCATCAAGTATCTCGACGCGTTCGACAGCGAGGCGAAGGAGCGGACGCCGAGGAATCAACGCCCGAGCGCGCTGGGGCCGGCGCTCCGGACTTGATCGAGATCTTTATCGGGGGCGAAGAAAACTGAAGACTACCTGCCAGGGGCCGTTGGCGGGCCAGCGAAGGGCTTCTGGCTAGCTCGGGCGAGAATCTATCTGAGCCCGACGAGCTTGTGCGTCTGGAGGCTGAGTCGCCAGCGCGGGTACCGCAGACAATACTCGATCGCGCGCTCGGTGTTGCCGGCCGTGTCGGGTCCGTCCATCGGCTGGAGAAAAAAGTGGCGGAAGTCGAGCTGCTCGAACTTCTCCGGCGGCGCATTGTCCTGAGGGTAAACGAGCTTCAGCTCGCTGCCTGTCATCTGCACCAGGGGCGCGCCCGCTTTGGGACTGACGCAGACCCAATCGAGTGATTTTGGCGCGGGCCTGGTGCCGTTGGTCTCGACCGCGACCTCGAAGCCTCGCTGGTGCAGCTCGGAAATCAGATTTTCATCGACCTGCAGCAGCGGCTCTCCGCCGGTGCAGACCACGTACTTCATCGGCAGGCCTGCAGAGGGGCGCGAAGTGTCGCCCTCGCGTGTGCTGCGACCCTCTCCTTCCCAGCATCGATTGATCGCGTCCGCAAGTTCTTTAGCGCTCCCGAATCTGCCGCCGTCCGGTCCTGTTCCCACGAAATCGGTGTCGCAGAACTGGCAAACCGCGCGCGACCGGTCCTCCTCCCGCCCCGACCACAGATTGCATCCGGAGAAGCGGCAGAACACCGCCGCGCGCCCGGTTTGCGCGCCTTCGCCCTGCAGCGTGTAGAAAATCTCCTTAACCGTGTAGGTCAACGCGCTCTGCCTCCCGTCGCGCTCCTCTCGGTCGCGTAACTGATCGGATCCTCGAATCCGGCCTCGCTGAATCCCTTCAGGCGGAGCTGGCACGCATCGCATCGTCCGCACGCTTCGCCGCTCGGCCCGGGATCGTAGCAGCTCGTGGTACGCGAATAATCGACGCCGAGCGAAGTGCCGAGTTTGATGATCGCGGCTTTGGAGAGAGAGATGAGGGGAGTACGGATCACGACGCGCGTTCTCCCTTCGACGCCAGCGCGGGTGGCGAGATTCGCCATCGTTTCGAACGCCTGGATGTACTCGGGCCTGCAGTCGGGATAGCCGCTGTAGTCGAGTGCGTTCACGCCGATGAAGATGTTCGACGCCTCGACGACCTCGGCGAGCGCCAGCGCATAGGAGAGGAAGATCGTGTTCCGTGCCGGGACGTAGGTGACCGGAATCTCCTTCGCGGAGCCCGATGAGGGGGCGAGGTCCCGATCCTTGGGGACCGGTATGTCGGCCGTCAGCGCCGATCCACCGAAGAGGGTGAGATCGATTTCCACGACATGGTGGCGCGCGACGCCGGCGCTTCGCGCGATTCTCTTCGCCGCGTCGATCTCAGCAGAGTGGCGCTGGCCGTACCTGAACGTGAGCGCGTGGACGGCAAAGCCTTCGCTTCGCGCGATCGCGAGCACGGTCGTCGAGTCGAGCCCTCCGCTGAGGAGGACCACGGCTGGCGACACTGATTTGGCTCGAGCTGGGGAGGATGCGGAATTCACTGGATCGACCTCTCCCCTGAAACTTACACGGTGACCGCCGTCAGAGAGCGGATGCGAGTGGTCGAACGAAGGTCCGCCGGCGCTCTCACGGCGCGACGTCCGGCGCCCGGCTCAGAGCGCGGCGGTGAGGGCCTGGAAAAGCTCTTCTGGCACGAGCGGCTTGGACAGGACCGCGGCAGCGCCCAGTAAACGCACTCGCTCATGACCCGCGGCGTCTATGCTCACCCGATCCGCCCGGCATGTTGACGTCGAGCACGATTGCATCCACTGGCGGTGTTCGCTTCGCCTGCATCAGTCCCTGGACCGCATCGAAGGCGGCAATGACCTTGTGCCCCTTCTCGCGCAGAAGGCTGGCTACCAAGTGTGAGAGGACGCGATCGTCGTCGACGATGAGAACAGTCGCCATCAGGCTTCTCGCTTCAGGATGGTCAGACGCGCCGTCAGTCCCGCCAGCTCGCCTTCGAGGCATGCGAAAACACTGTCTGCCTTTGAGAGGTTGCCCTTGCGAGCCATCGCCTCGAGCGCCGCTGCGGAAGCTGTCACCTGAGCGGCACTCAGACTGGCCGCGGACCCCCGCAGCGCGTGAGCGGCGAATTGAAGCCGCTCTGCGTCTCCTTCACGAATCGCGCTCGCGATCTCTTGCATTCTCGGCTCGAGCTCCTGAAGAAAAAGTTGCGCAAGCTCGCCGACAAGCTCGCGATTCCCACCTGTGGTGGCAAGGAGCGCATTCTCGTCCAACACTCCGTCGCCGTCTCCTGTTGTCGGTTTGACCTCTGCATCAGCAGCCGATTGGCCCGAGGTTCCGGTCAGCTCCGCGATCAGCTCCATCAGCTTCTTCGACTGAATCGGCTTCGGAACATACCCGTCCATTCCCGCGGCCAGGCACGCCTCACGGTCTCCCTTCATCGCGCGAGCCGTGAGGGCGATGATCGGCGTGCGCTTACCCGTTGGGGCCTCCAGCTCCCGAATGAGCCGCGTCGCCTCGAATCCGCCCACGACCGGCATCTGAATGTCCATCAAGATGATGTCGAATTTGTCATTCTGCATTGCGGCGAACGCTTCCTGTCCGTTGCCGACGACAATCGGAGTGTGTCCCACGCGCTCGAGCATGTGCGCCGCGAGCTTCTGATTCACGAGATTGTCCTCCGCCACCAGCACGCGCAACGTGCGCGAAGAGCGCGGCTTCCGGCTGCCCGCTTCGCGCGCCGGCTTCACCCTATCGGGCTGCCTGAGCGCCGTTCTGATCGCCGAGTGAAGTGCGGAGCGCCGAATCGGCTTCGTCAGGTACACCGAGATCCCGAGCTTGCGAGAGCGCGTGACATCCTGAAGTCCGCGCGCCGAGCTCAACATCAGAATCGTTGGATACGCGAGATCCGGCATGGTTCGGATCCGTTCGACCAGATCGAAACCGCTCAAGCCGGGCATCTGCGCGTCGGTGAGTATCAGCGCGAAGTCCTTCCTGTTCAT